>NZ_JBAMDJ010000063.1:0-23061 GCF_036961705.1 Pseudomonas sp. 3JA | reverse complement strand
TCAGGCGCCGGTCCTGCGCACCCGGTATCGCTATGTGGAATTGCCGCCGCTGGAGAACACCCTGGATGAAGGCGACTTGCTCACGTCCAGTGAAGTGCTATTGGAGGTTCGGGGGGCTGTGGAAACAGAGCAGCATAAAAGCCTTTTTGATTATTTTGACGCGCCCAAGGAGGCCTTTTTCCATGGCCGAGCCCTCCGACAATCCGAGCTGAGAAATAGCTGCACTACAACCACGGAGTTTTCTTACAGGAAGGTCATTGGAGCGCAAGGTACTGAAGTGTTGCAGACCCTGGAAACCCTGACAGGCTTCGATCATGGTGGGCCGGACCGAAATGGTAAAGCCCGGAATGTGCAAAAAATCGTCACCTCACAACATTCTTTGATTCATGGTCAGGTGCTGCTCAGTCGCGACGACAACGATGTTGAGATTGCCACGACTTATGATGCGCTCCAGCGAGTGACCAGTGAAACCGTGGCGCCGAAAACCGAGTTCGAAGCCACGCGTTTTTACACCTACCTCCTGACCTCACTGGATGGTCAACAGGCAATGCAGTTGCTCACCGACGTCAAGGGTGTGCAGACCCGAAGTTTTTTCGATGGCCTGAACAGGGTGATTCGCGAGGATCGTCAGGATGTTGATACTGACCCTGTTCGCAGGCCATGGCGACAGATCTATGCGGCTCAGCATGATGCCCTTGAGAACCTGATCGAAGAGACCGAATTCGATTGGCTGGAGACCCAAACGTTACCGCTGGTCAGCGCCTATGAGTTTGATGATTGGGGGCAGCAGTTCTGCGTGACAGGCCCGGACGGGATCAAGGCGTTCGAGGTAACCGATCCGATTGGTAACAGGGTTGTTCCGATTGTATGTGCCTGGCGTCAAGGTCCTGGAAATGAGCCTTTGCGTACAGGGGTGGAAAAGACATGGTTGGGCAAATTCGAAAAGCCAGATCGTGTCGAGCGCCTTGATCTGTCAGAGCAAGTGATCAGCGTGCATCGCTATGATTATGACGGCCTAGGTCGCACGTTGCGAGAGACCGATGCGCGAGATGCCGTCACCGAGTATGGCTACGATGCCTACGACCGGATGACTGTGACTGTTTTGCCCGATAAGGCGCAAGTCGTACGTGCCTATGCTGAGCACAGCAGTGCGGACCTGCCCACGAAGATCTGCGTAGATGACGTGGTTTTAGGTGAGCAGTGTTTCGATGGGCTTGACCGTATGATCCTGTCAGATACCGGCGGTCGTATTCGTCACTTGTTGTACGAACCTGGCCAGGCCCAGCCAGCCTCGATAATTACCGCTTCCGGGCAGGAGATTCTCTACGAATATGTGCCGCAATTGGGTGAGGAGCCAAAGCGCCGGCGTTTGCCGGGCAGTGATTCCAATTATATTTATGACAAGCAGAACGCTCGCTTGCTGAATTGCGAGGAAAGTGGGCTAGAGCTGACGCGAGAGTATTTCAGCAACGGAGAGTTGAAAAGCGAAACACGCCGTGAAAGCAGCCAGCAATACCAGATGAGCTATGTCTACAGCTTTCGTGGCCGGCTATTGCGCTACACCGATGTGTTAGGTCAGACCCAGCGCTACGATTATGATTTAGACAAAGCAGGCCGTTTGAAGTCGACTCGGCTTGGCACGACCTTGTCGCAATTCACTTACGATGATCTGGGGCAGATTCAGGTCATTGAAACCCAGGACGAGGTGCAAGGATTGCAGTTGCGCATTACCCTGGAGTACGACGCGTTTGGCCGTGAGGTGCTGCGCAAGTTTGACAGTGGAGGCTGGCACCAGGAATTGCTGCAAGAGTACAACGCGGTGGATGCGCTGGAGCATCGTTGTTTGAGTGAAGGTACCGAGATCTTGCGTGATGAACATTATGAATATGATTTGCGAGGCCGTTTAACCAAGTACCTCTGCACGGGTACCCAGCCACCGATTGATCCCTATGGCAAGGCGATCGAGCAGCAGACGTTCAGGTTCGATAAATTGGATAACCTGACCCGGGTGCTTACGTACTTTCCGGGCGATCGCAACGACGCCAATTACTTTTTCGAGACCAGAGATCCGGCGCAACTAAGCAGGGTGACCAACAGCCATGATGATTATCCCCAAGAGATTCCCCTTCATTACGACGCCGATGGCAACATAACCTGCGATGAATGGGGGCGCCGGTTGGATTATGACGCGTTAGGGAGACTGGTTACAGTCAGTGGCCCGTCGGCTGAGCTCCCTGCTGACTTATAGCTATGACCCAGTCCAAGCAATAAGCATCACGTCAATAACGGAGACGATGGGAGGAGGGTGAGTGTTGGTTATGGTTATAGGGTAGTGATTTTAAAAAAGCTCGCGCAGCTTATTTATGTGTATCCCGTTTTCGAATGAGTCGGATGGCGTCTCGACTGCCGAGACGCCATCGAAGCGATCAAATCAACCCCCGCTCCCGCGCAATTTTCCCCGCCAAATGACGCGAGCTGACACCGAATTTCCGACGGATATTATTGAAGTGATAATTGACGTTGGCCTCGCTGCAATCGACGATCACGGCAATCTCCCAGGAGGATTTGCCGGCCTCGCTCCACTGCAGGAACTCTCTTTCCCTGTTTGTCAGTCGGATGGTTGGAGGCTGTTTGCTCTCCAGGGGTTGAAGGTGGGCCTGGTATGGCGATGAGCTTCTGGAAACAGCGACAGTGTGGTGCATGAGGAATCTCCCATTCATCATCATTGATGGCGTGGGGGCGGCGCAATCTACCTACGGCTGGATGGCATGGTTCGCACGGCCCTTCTTCAGGCCCTGGACAGGGCTGGAGGCACGGGTTCGTTATAGCTCGATTCAAACCGTCTGAAACCTGTCAGACATGACAGGTGATGGACGTTGGGTGATGAGTGGTTGCGCAGGATGTTATCTATAACTTATTGATATTTATTGTTTTTATTCGGGGTTTGGTGGGCTCCTTGAGGCGAGGGGATTTATCCCCGTTGGGCTGCGCAGTAGCCCTAACACCAGTCACCGCGGTGTGTCAGGCTGACCGCATCCAGCCCATAAGGGGCTGCTGCGCAGCCCAGCGGGGCGGTGCGACGTTTCGCTAAATCCCCTCGCCACAGGGTTCTATGTTTCTCCATTTAAAATTTGCATTCAGCCAATCACGGGTATATACACGCACCATGCTTCCTTCCCAATGCTTGTGCATCAACCTGCGTCGTGCCGCGCGTGGCGTCAGCAGGTATTACGACGGCGCCCTCGACGGCTTCGGGATCAACGTTGCCCAGTATTCTCTACTGAACAACCTGGCGCGCCTGGACCAACCGAGTATTTCCTCCCTGGCCGAGGCCATGGGTCTGGATCGCAGTACCCTGGGGCGCAACCTGCGGGTGCTCGAAGGCGAGGGGCTGGTGGCGTTGGCCGAGGGCGACGACTTGCGTAACCGCATCGTCGTGCTCACTGACGCGGGGCACGCCCGGTTGGCGGCAGCACTGCCGGCCTGGGAAGCGGCGCAGCAGAAACTGATTGATAAGCTGGGCGCCGAAAAACGTGCGACCTTGCTGGCCTTGCTGGATGAACTGGCGTGAAGCCGGTTCGTTCGATGATAAGTGGGTATATACCCGCGACCGGAGAACAAGAATGACATCGATGTGGCGTACCTGTGGTTGGGTCCTGGTGGGCAGCGCGCTGATCCTGGCGTTGTCCCTGGGCGTACGGCATGGCTTCGGCCTGTTCCTGGCGCCCATGAGTGCCGAGTTCGGCTGGGGCCGTGAGGTATTCGCCTTCGCCATTGCCTTGCAGAACCTGATCTGGGGCTTGGCGCAGCCATTCACCGGCGCGCTGGCCGACCGCTTCGGTGCGGCGAAAGTGGTGTTGATCGGCGGTGTGCTGTACGCGTTGGGCCTGGTGTTCATGGGCATGGCCGATTCGCCATGGTCCTTGTCGTTGAGCGCGGGTCTGTTGATTGGCATTGGCCTGTCGGGCACGTCGTTCTCGGTGATTCTGGGTGTGGTCGGGCGGGCCGTGCCGCCGGAAAAACGCAGCATGGGCATGGGTATCGCCAGTGCCGCCGGTTCCTTCGGCCAGTTCGCCATGCTGCCCGGTACGCTGGGGCTGATCGGCTGGCTCGGTTGGTCGGCGGCCTTGTTGGCGCTGGGGCTGCTGGTGGCGTTGATCGTGCCGCTGGTGAGCATGCTCAAGGACGCGCCGTTGCCGGTCGCCGGCCATGAGCAAACCCTGGGCGAAGCCTTGCGTGAGGCGTGCAGCCATTCCGGGTTCTGGCTGCTGGCGATTGGTTTTTTTGTCTGCGGTTTCCAGGTGGTGTTCATCGGCGTGCATTTGCCGGCGTATCTGGTGGACCAACATCTGCCAGCCAGCGTCGGCACCACCGTGCTGGCCCTGGTCGGGTTGTTCAATATCTTCGGCACTTACACGGCCGGCTGGCTGGGCGGGCGCATGTCCAAGCCACGCCTGCTGACCGGGTTGTACCTGGTGCGGGCGGTGGTGATCGGCTTGTTCCTGTGGCTGCCCGTGACCACCACCACGGCGTACCTGTTCGGCATGGCGATGGGCTTGCTGTGGCTGTCGACGGTACCGTTGACCAACGGCACGGTAGCGACCTTGTTTGGTGTACGAAATCTCTCGATGTTGGGTGGGATCGTGTTCCTGTTCCACCAGTTGGGTTCGTTCCTCGGTGGTTGGTTGGGCGGGGTGGTGTACGACCGCACCGGCAGCTACGACTTGATCTGGCAGGTGTCGATCCTGCTCAGCCTGTTGGCGGCGGCGTTGAACTGGCCAGTACGTGAACGTCCGGTGGCTCGCTTGCAAGTCCAGGCTGGCGCAGCATGAGTCGCATCGGTCCGTGGTTGATCGCTGCCGGTGCCGGCCTGCTGCTGGCGTTCGCCTGGTGGGGCTGGCATCAGGGCGGATTGGCCTTGATGCAGTTGGGCATGGGCAACTGCTGACAATGGACGGCGTCGGACGCTGCGAGTAACGTCTTGGTCTGACGTGCTTTTAAGGAAAATCGACATGTTGATGCGCTGGTTTGCTGTTCCCGCCCTGTTACTGGCTGTGACCGGGCAAGTCTGGGCCGCTGGTTGCCCACCGTTGCTGGAGGGTTCGTTGCCCAAGCTACGGGCCAAGGAAACCATCGATCTGTGCCAGCGCTTCGCCGGCAAGCCGCTGGTGGTGGTCAATACTGCCAGCTTCTGTGGGTTCGCCCCGCAATTCAAAGGTCTTGAGGCGCTCAACCAGCGCTACAAGGACCAAGGGCTGCAAGTGCTGGGTGTGCCGTCCAATGACTTCAAGCAGGAGTCCAAGGACGGCGCTGAAACCGCCAAGGTCTGCTACGTCAATTACGGCGTGACCTTCACCATGACCGAACCACAACCGGTGCGCGGCGCGGATGCCATCCCGTTGTTCAAGCACTTGGCCGAACAGTCCGGTGCGCCGAAGTGGAATTTCTACAAATATGTCGTGGACCGACAGGGCAAGGTCATCGCCAGTTTTTCCAGCCGGACCAAGCCCGATGATCCTGAGTTGATCAAGGCTGTAGAAGCGGCCATCGCTTCGAAACCCTGACCGCCAGCCACGGAAAAGCCCCGGCTCTTTGCAGAGTGCGGGGCTTTTTTCGTTTCTGCGGCGAGGCGTTCAGCTTCGCCGTGCATCATCAGAAGCGGTAGGTTGCACCGACACCAAAACCGTTGGCGCTGTTTTCGTATTCAGCGTTGTAGGATTGGTTGAGAGCGTTGCTGCCACTGACTTTGACTTTTTCTTCCTTGAGGTAGGAATACGCCACGTCAATGGTCAGGTCGTCGGTTGGGCTCCAGCCGGCACCGAGGCTGAAGATGGTCCGGTCGCCAGTAGGGATGCGTGGCGAGCGGTCGGCGTTGTTGGTGGGCGCCTGGTCGAAAGACAGGCCGGTACGCAGTACCCACTGTTTGTTCAACTGGTAGGAAGTCCCGATGGCGTAGGCCCAGGTGTCGTGCCAGTTTTGTTCTTCGGTGATGGTGCCGAGAGACGGGTTCAGTAAACCACCGCCGCTGCTGGTGCCTTCGTTTTCCACCGTGATTTCTTTCAGGCGGCTCCAACGAGTCCAAGTGCTACCGGCGTAGACGGTCCAGGCATCATTGATTTGTTGAGTGACCGAAAAGTCCACCGACTCAGGCGTGGTGATGTCCAGCGAAGCGTCGTAGCGACCGTCGGTAAGCAGGAAGGCAGGCATCCCGGCGCCCGGGTTCACTTCAGTGTGGCCTTCAAGCTTGTACTTGACCTTGGAATGGTAGGTCAAGCCGACACGAGTGGTGTCGGTTGCCTGGACCAGCACGCCGACATTATAGCCGTAGCCAATGTCGTCACCCTTGATCTCTACGCCGGCCTCGGGCAGGCCCGGTACGCCCAACTGCGATTCCAGGGAGCCGGAAATACGGTTGATGGTCGGGCCGAAACCGATCGATACCTTGTCGTTGAAGGCATAGCTGACGGTTGGCTGGAAAGTGACGACTTTCACTTCGCTCTTGCTGCCGAAACTCCGACCCTGGAAGCCGTTTTCATAATCGGTGATCAAACCAAACGGTGCGTAGACACCCAGGCCGAAAGCCCACTGATCATCGATAGGCTTGACGTAATAGCCCATCGGAACGCCGGTCAGCGGGACCATGTCACCCTTGTTGGTGCCGGACTGGGTGCCGCTGGCATCGTTGATATCGGTGGAGGCATCAATGGCGGCGAAGCCACCGGTGACTTGCTGGCGCTTGAGGCGCGACATGCCGGCAGGGTTGCCAAAAACGGTGCTGGCGTCATCGGCAATGGAAGAACGACCTGCGAAACCAGTGCCCATGCCACTGATGCTTTGTTCGTTCAAGGCAAAGCCACTGGCGAAAAGTTGGGTGGATGCCAAGGTGACGGCAAGGCCGAGGGTGGTTTTGAGCATGATTTTTTTCATTGTTAGAACTCCTGATGATCACCGGGGCGAAAATTACCAACATTTTCGTGCAAGCGCTATAGCCCGTATCGCTTGATTTAGAGGGGTTTTGTAGGACAATCCGACCAGATTCGCGACCGTTGCAGGAAGTTTCCAAATTTCCCATCAGCAAGCGACCTGATTCAGTGATGAAACACAGCTTCGCCAGGCGCAGGTGAAATCTCGCAGGCGCCCTTGGGGGTGGAAGGTTTGTCGCCAGATGCGGGCCATGCCAAGCAGGTCATCGGCTTCGGGAAGCGGAGTGTTCTGTTCCTCCACCAGCAGCCAGGCAATGGCAGTGGCATAGCGCAGGTTGACGGTCAATTCCAGGTGCGGACCGCTGAGAAAGGCGTGCTGGCTGGCCAGGCCGCGTACCAGGCTGGCACGTTCTGGGTCCAGCGCCAGGTAATGGTCCCAGAGTGCCTGGTGTCGGGGCTCGGTAATGCGATACAGGCCATGCCCGCGGCGATCATGCAGGGCTGAACCCAGGGCGGACTGGCTGGCGGCAATACCCAGCAACAAGGATTCCGCCGTTGCACTGTGACGCTCAAGGTAGAGGAGCGTCGGGCGGATCACATATCGACACAGTTCGCTGGCAGCGATACCCATAAAACCCTCGAAGTGTGAAATGGGCGGAGCCTGAAGAGTGTGGGCTTGGCAGCGGTGGATCGGTCCAGGCCCCGCCGGAAGCGGATCATGCCGCTTGAGTTGAAGTGTAGTGTCATATTTGCGTTGTAAAGGCCTGTTTTTAAAACATCTTCAACGAACGGTTATAACTGTTATATCCCTTGGTACTTACGCCGTTTCGCTTAATCGAGAAATTCCAGGCAATAAAAAACCCCGCTTTTGGGGCGGGGCCTTTGGGGTTTCAGCCTTTCTGGCGTCTCAGGCAACCAGTGCCTGACGAGTACGCTCGATCACGGCCTGCAGCGGCTCGGCGCTGGAGTACTGATCGGGGTACAGGCGTTCGCTGTGACGGGCGATGCCGTGTTCGTTGACCAGGGTGAAGCTGAAGCAGCCTTTGCGAGCGGCCATGATCAGGCAGTTCATCGGGGCAAAAGCGTTGGTTAGGGTGCGGATAGCATCCTGTGCGTGGATTTGAGTGGACATGTTATGGGTGTTCCTGCAAATGACACGGTTAAGAACCGTGCAACGTTAAAACGTTCCAGTAACGTCGACCACCATTGGTCGAACGAAGAACCCGACTGGAACAAAGCAGCCAGTTTGAGCGCTATATGAAGTGCGCGCTTGGGCTGGCAGGTAGGTACTTAGGAGGGCAGGCAACACATCAAGGGCAAAGGTTCTGGGCCCGGGGTGAAGATCCTGATCAATTTTGCAGGTTGGTTCGGTCAGAGTAAGGAGCCTGGCAACACCCTTTGCATTCGATCAAAGGCTGTGTTGACGCAAGGTTTACCTGGAAACCATCGAGGGGGCCGGTCTCCTTTTTTCGGTGAGGCGTCCTTTGAAGGATGGCTGACCGTGGAGATGTGTTCGACCCGGAATTGACTTTCAGCTTGGTACTAACGCCGCGGATACTAACGGATCGAACCCGTGAAGGGAAGGGCGTTGGCTAAAAAATATTCAAATGGGCCATAAGAGAAAGGCCAAACCATGACTGTCTGTACCGCGGACAGGATGGACACGGACCCCCGTGGCGAGGGAGCTTGCTCCCGCTGGGGCGCGAAGCGGCCCTGCTTTTGGGGCTGCTGCGCAACCCAGCGGGAGCAAGCTCCCTCGCCACCGACATAGCACAGGATCCCGAGGACTGCGGTGCATCCAAGCCACTGTTGCGCTGGGCAGGGCATCAAGGTTATCCCCAGGTTCCTGCTGTCAAACGTACCAAAAAATCGCAGCCTTATAACCCGTTCGGATGGTATTTGTGCACACTTGCGACGCGGCTTGTCACCGAACTGTCATGCGCGAACAATCCGGGGTGGGTGCCTGCATCCAAAATTTAAGTCAATGAAAAACATCGCTTTTTTTTACTGGTGAAAAAATCGTCAGTTTGAGCGCAGGCCCCGTTCCACAGGGCTTTGCGCGAGTTCAGGGGGGGTTGTCCACTGAGTTATCCACAGCTTCTGTGGATTGTCCCAAGCGCTTGCTCTAGCACGGGCGTGCCGGTTTTTTTCGGCTTTACCCGTACGAAAAAAGGAGTAGAGTGGCGCGCCTTCCGATCTATCCCACAGTGTTTTATGAAGTTTCGCTCCGTATCAAATCCTGTTACCTCCACACCCCCGGGTGTTACCCCACCCAAGCGTATTTCCATGCGGGTGGCTGAGTGGCTGCTCGACAGCCCGCGACTGGGAGATAGCCCTAGCGTCAAGCACTTGGCCGGCCGTTTACTCAAGCAACCGGCCCGCGAAGGCGTGGTGGCCGCGCAAAGTCGCCTCGGACAATTGATGTGCCGTGAATGCGGCAACGCCCGGGATCGTCGCATCGGCCAGGACCTGCTGCGCCAGGCCGCGCGGGCTGGCGATGATCGAGCCCGCCGGGCCCTCGGTGAAATCGAAGGCTGAAAACGAAGACCGAGCTGGGCAACCCCCGACCGCTTGGTTAACCTTCGGGCTTTATTTGATCGGCAGGAATTGTCATGGCTATGGATTTGACCAGCCTGTTGTTTGGCCTGGCGGGCGCTGCGGTGCCGTTGCTGGCACTGGCCTGGCACTTGCAACGCCAGGCCGCCGCGGCGCAGACCGAACTGGCCCTGCTGGAAGAGCGCCTGGCCACGGCCCACATGGCCCACGATGGCCTCAATGCCCAGCTTGATGCCTGCCGCGATGAGATCAGCGACCTGAGCCAGGCGAACGCCGCCAAGCAAGCCGAGCTTGCCGCAGCCTGTCGTGAAGTGGAGTTGTTGCAGATCGAGCGCGACAACGCCCGGGATGCGGTCCACGCCTGGAACCTTGAGCGCGCCAACAAGGAAGCGGAACTGCGGCGGCTCGATGCCCAGGCGGCGTCGTTGCATGCCGAACTTCGCGAGCAGCAGGAAAGCCATCAGCAACGTCTGGATGATCTGCAAGGTTCGCGCGACGAGTTGCGGGCACAGTTCGCCGAGCTCGCCGGAAAAATCTTCGATGAGCGTGAGCAGCGTTTCGCCGAAACCAGCCAACAGCGCCTGGGCCAGTTGCTCGATCCGCTGAAGGAGCGCATCCAGTCCTTCGAAAAACGTGTCGAAGAAAGTTATCAGGCCGAGGCCCGGGAACGTTTCTCCCTGGGCAAGGAGCTGGAGCGCTTGCAGCAGTTGAACCTGCGCCTGAGCGATGAAGCCACCAACCTCACCCGTGCCCTCAAAGGCCAGAAAACCCAGGGTAACTGGGGCGAGTTGATCCTGGAGCGGGTACTCGAACATGCCGGCCTGGAGAAGGGCCGTGAATATCAGACCCAAGTCAGCCTCAAGGGCCCGGACGGCGAGCGTTTCCAACCAGACGTGTTGATTTACCTGCCCGGCGACAAGCAAGTGGTGGTCGATTCCAAGGTCAGCCTCACGGCCTATCAGCAGTACGTGGCCGCCGAGGACGACGCCATTGGCCAACACGCCCTCAAGCAACATGTGGCATCGTTGCGTGCCCACGTCAAAGGCTTGGCCGGCAAGGATTACAAACGCCTGGACGGTCTGCACAGCCTGGATTTCGTGTTGCTGTTCGTGCCGATCGAAGCGGCGTTTTCCGCCGCCCTGCAAGCCGAGCCGAACCTGTTCCAGGAAGCCTTCGATCGCAACATCGTGATTGTCAGCCCGACCACGTTGCTGGCGACATTGCGGGTGATCGACAGCTTGTGGAAGCAGGAACGCCAGAGCCAGAACGCTCGGGAAATCGCCGAGCGAGCGGGGTGGCTGTATGACAAGTTCGTGCTGTTCATCCAGGACCTGGACGAGATCGGCAGTCGCCTGCAGCAACTGGACAAGGCCTACAGCGCAGCGCGCAACAAGCTGACCGAAGGGCGCGGTAACCTGATCAGTCGCAGTGAACAGCTCAAGCTCCTCGGTGCCCGGGCGAGCAAGAGTTTGCCCGCCGATTTGCTCGAACGGGCGATGACCGATGCGGATGGGCTGCCTGAGTTGCCTGAAGAAACGGTAAAAACCCAGGATTAATGAAACCCTTAAGCTTGATGCAAACCCCTGTGGCGAGGGAGCTTGCTCCCGCTTGAGTGCGCAGCACTCACAAAAAGGGGCTGCTGCGCAGCCCAGCGGGAGCAAGCTCCCTCGCCACAGGGGCCACCTATATCCCTCGAGTTCCCTACAACGGCAAATGCCGACTCAACAACGCCCGCAGTGCCGCCGGCTTCACCGGTTTGGCCAGGTAATCCAGGCCCGCCGCATGCACCTGGGCAATCATTTCGGGCCGGCCGTCGGCGCTGATCACCACGCCCGGGATCGGTTCACCCATGCGTGTGCGCAGCCAGGCCATCAGTTCGGTTCCGGTCTCGCCATCGTCCAGGTGAAAGTCCACCAAGGCCAGTTGCGGTCGTCCGCCCTGGGCAAGCCAGCGCTCGCATTCTTCCCGGTTACGCGCGGTCCAGACCTGGCAACCCCAACGGGTCAGCAGGCTGTCCATGCCGATCAGGATGCTGTCTTCGTTATCGACACACAGCACCTGCGCGCCGCTGGGTAAGTGACCGTTGAGTTCGGCCACCGGGCTGGGGGCGACGGCCTGGGTGCTGGCCAGCGGTACGCTGACGCTGAACACACTGCCGCGCCCCGGCCAGGAACGCACGCGCAAGGTATGGCCGAGCACGCGGCACAACCCGTCGGCGATCGCCAGGCCTAGGCCGAGGCCTTTTTCGGCGCGGGTCTGGTGGCTGTCCAGGCGTTTGAATTCTTCGAAGATGACCTGCTGTTTGTCTTCGGCGATGCCAGGTCCACGGTCCCAGACTTCCAGGCACAACTCCCCCTTGCGCCGTCGCACGCCCAGCAGCACCGGCCCCTTGGCGTAGCGGAAGGCATTGGTCAGGAAGTTCTGCAAAACCCGGCGCAGCAACTTGATGTCACTGTCGACCCGTAACCGCGAACCGCGCACCCTGAATTTCAGGCCTTGTTCCTGGGCCAGCGCGGTGAACTCGGCGCCAAGGGTATCGAACAGTTCGTTGAGGACGAATGGCTTGCGCTCGGGATTGATCTTGCCGTTTTCCAGGCGGGAGATGTCCAGCAGGTCGGTGATCAGGTCTTCGGCCGAACGCAGTGAGCTGTCCAGGTGATGCACCAGTTGTCGGGCTTCCTCCGGCAAGCCTTCGTGCTGGTGGGACAGCGCGGCAGAGAACAGTCGCGCGGCGTTGAGCGGTTGCATCAGGTCGTGGCTGACCGCCGCCAGGAACCGGGTCTTGGATTGATAGGCCGCTTCGGCGGTGCTCTTGGCTTCGGTCAGGGCCAGGTTCAGCTGTGACAATTCCCGGGTGCGTTCGGCCACCCGTTGCTCCAACCCCTCGTTGGCTTCGGTCAGCGCTTGTGCGGCCTCACGGAAGGCGGTGATGTCGGTGAAACTCATGACGAAACCGCCACCGGGCATCGGGTTGCCGATCAGCTCGATCACCCGACCGTTGGGAAACAGTCGTTCAGAGGTATGGGCGCGGCCCTGGCGCATCCAGTGCAGGCGTCGGGCAACGTGCACTTCGGCTTCGCCTGGGCCACAGAGGCCACGTTCGGCGTTGTAGCGGATGATATCGGCAATGGGCCGGCCAACACTGATCAAGCCGTCCGGGTACTTGAACAGTTCCAGGTAGCGACGATTCCAGGCCACCAGCCTGAGGGACTGGTCGACCACGCTGATGCCCTGGCTGATGTTCTCGATGGCGCCTTGCAACAGCGCGCGGTTGAACTGCAGCACTTCCGAGGCTTCGTCTGCGATCCGGACGACGTCTTCGAGCTGCATCTCCCGACCTTCAATGGCGGCCTTTACCACAGCCCTTGTCGAAGAGGCCCCGAGTACACCGGCCAGCAGGCGTTCGGTGTGGGCGATCCATTCGCTGTCGGCATTCTGGGTCGGGTTGAAGCCTTTGCCCTGGCGGTAGGCAAAGCGAATGAAACTCTGCCGCGCCCGTTCCTCGCCGACGAAGCGCGCGGCCAGCTGCAACAGGTCTTCGATGTGCACCGCCAGCATTGAGCGGGGGTTGGGGCGGGCGCTGATTTCCTGGCCGATGAAACGTCCGGCCTGCCAGTGTTCCGACACGCGTGTGCGCGACAGCACGGACACCCAGGCAAACAGCGTGAAGTTACCGGCCAGGGACAGGACCACCCCTTGAGTCAGAGGGGTAATCGGTAGGTTCAATGGATTGCCGTGCAACCAGGCCAGGCCGGGGAAGCTAGTGAGCGACCAACCAAGGCTGTGAGCGGCGATCGGCAACACCAGGGTGTAGAACCACAGGAAAATCCCCATGGCGAGGCCGGCGAACACACCGCGGCGGTTCGCCTGTTTCCAGTACAGCGCGCCGAGCATGGCCGGGGCCAGTTGGGTCACGGCGGCGAAGGCGATCTGGCCGATAGTCGCCAGGCTCGCCGTCGAACCCAGCAGCCGGTAGCTGACGTAGGCCAGCAGCAGGATCACGACGATGCTCACCCGCCGCACCGAGAGCATCCACTGGCGGAACACTTCGAAGGGCCGCTCGGCGTTGTTGCGGCGCAGCAGCCACGGTAACAACATGTCGTTGGAAACCATGGTGGACAACGCCACGCTGGCCACGATCACCATGCCGGTAGCCGCCGAGGCGCCGCCAATGAAGGCCAGCACCGCCAGGGCCGGGTGGGCCTGGGCCAGTGGCAGGCTGATGACGAACGAATCCGGCAGTACCGAACTGGGCAGCATCATTTGCCCGGCGAGGGCGATGGGCACCACGAACAGCGCGGCCAGGGCCAGGTAGGCGGGGAATACCCACTTGGCCAGGCGCAAATCCTGGGGCTCGATGTTCTCCACCACGGTCACGTGAAACTGTCGCGGCAAACAGATGATCGCCATCATCGCCACCCCGGTCTGCACCACCATGGACGGCCAGTTGATGGTTTCTTTCCAGTATTGCTCCAGCCGTGGGGCGAGCATGGCCTGGTTGAACAGGTCGTCGAAGCCGTCGTACAGGCCGTATGTCACGAACGCGCCTACCGCCAGGAAGGCGAACAGCTTGACCAGGGATTCGAAGGCAATCGCCAGCACCATGCCACGGTGGTGTTCGGTCGCGTCCAGGTTGCGCGTACCGAATACGATGGTAAACAGCGCCAGGATCAGCGAGACGATCAGCGCGGTGTCCTGGGCGCGGGTGCCCATGGCATCGGCACCGGCACCGATCAACAGGTTCACCCCGAGCACGATGCCCTTGAGTTGCAAGGCGATGTACGGCAACACGCCCACCAGGCAGATCAGTGCGACCACCACTGCCAGGGATTGGGACTTGCCGTAGCGAGCGGCGATGAAGTCGGCGATGGAGGTGATGTTCTCCTGTTTGCTGATCATCACCATTTTCTGCAGAACCCACGGCGCCAGCACCAGCAGCAGGATCGGCCCGAGGTAGATCGGCAGGAACGACCAAAGCTGCTCAGCAGCCTGGCCCACGGCGCCGAAGAACGTCCAACTGGTGCAGTACACCGCCAGCGACAGGCTGTAGACCCAGGCGCGCACCCGTGGCGGCAGCGGCGTGCTGCGCCGGTCGCCGTAGAAGGCGATGGCGAACATGATGGCCATATAGGCCAGGGCGACAACGGCGATCAGCCCGCTGGACAACGACATGGAAACTCCCCAACAAAGACACCGGGACTTGAGCCCGGCAGGACAGTCTCGCACGCCCGCTCGGGTTCGTCAGTGTCGACCAAGGTCGAGGCGTGGCGGGGTGTCGCGGGTTGCGGTAAACACGGGGCGATGAGGTGTTTGGACGGGCCTCATCGCGGGCAGGCTCGCTCCCACAAGGGACCTGGGGTGAATACAAATCCATGGTTCACCCAGATCAAATGAGCGAGCCTGCTCGCGAAGGCGGCCTTACTCACCCAACGCAATATCCACCAACCGATGCAACTCCTCGACCCCCAGCGGCGCGCTAGCAAAGAGGATGCGAAACACCGTCGGCGCCACGATCACATTGATCAGCCGTTCGACGCCTGGATTGGGCTCATCGGGATAGCGATCCAGAATGATCTGCAACTGACGGCTGATGATCCCTACGCAATACCCTGGGGTGGCGCAGGCCTGGATGTCGCGCATCATGTTGCGACCGGGCTCGGAACTCATTTCGTCCAGGTACTGTTCGGCCCAGGCGAGCAGGTCGCCGCGCAGGCTGCCGGTGTTGGCGGGGTCGCTGTCGGGGCGCAAACGAGCGATGGCGACGTCGGCCAGCAGCGCCGGCAGATCACCCCAGCGCCGGTAGATGGTGGACGGCGTCACGCCAGCGCGCGCAGCGATTTGCGGCACGGTCAGGGTCGCGCGGTCCTGCTCTTGCAGCAGGTCGCGGACCGCCGAATGAATCGACTCTTGGACCCGGGCGCTTCTACCGCCTGGGCGTAAACCTTCTTTAATCGCCATGCGTCAGACCTTAACACAAAGAATTTGCTTTAAGCGCATGCGGGTAGCACACTCCGCAAAAGCAAAAAATTAGCTTTTGCGAATACTCCTGTGGAGCGTGCCCATGTCCCGTCCAGCTTCGACCCGCGCCAGCCTGATATTCCTGGCGCTTACCTTGCTCGGTTTTCTCGCCGCGTCCAGTGCGCCGACGCCGTTGTACCACCTCTACCAGGAACAATTGCAATTTTCCCCGGCCGTCCTGACGCTGATTTTCGGTGTGTACGCCTTCAGTCTGCTGGCGGCTTTGCTGACGGTGGGTTCGTTGTCGGATTACTTGGGCCGCAAACCGGTGATTTTCGTGGCGCTGTTGCTCAATATGCTGGCGATGCTGCTGTTCATCAGCGCCGACAACGTTGCCTGGTTGATCAGTGCCCGATTGATCCAGGGATTTGCCACCGGCATGGCCACCAGCGTGCTGGGGGCTGCCTTGCTGGATTTCGACCGTCGCCAAGGCCCATTGATCACCAGTGTCGCACCGCTGTTGGGCATGGCGTGCGGGGCGCTCGGTTGCGGCCTGCTGGCGGAATTCGCGCCGCGGCCTTTGCAACTGACGTACTGGATCCTGCTCGGGTTGTTCCTGCTCCAGGCTGTTTATATCTGGCGCCTGGCGGAGAGCGTCAGTCCGCAGCCTGGCGCCTGGCAGTCACTGCGTCCGACCTTGCATGTGCCAATCCAGGCGCGGCGCGCCTTGTGGTTGATCCTGCCGCTGAACCTGGCGGCCTGGGCGGTGGGCGGCTTTTATCTGTCCCTGGCACCTTCGCTGGTGCGGGCCGCGACGGGATCGACGTCCAACCTGATTGGCGGCGCGCTGGTGGCGGTGTTGACGCTTACCGGCGCGCTGTCCATTTATACGCTGCGCAACCAGGGGGCAGACAAGATGCTGCGTCTGGCCGCCAGCCTGTTGGTGATTGGCCTGGCGCTGGTGTTGCTCGCGGTGCACGGCGCCAGCTTGCCGTTGTTCTTTGTCGGCACATTGGTCACTGGCAGTGGTTTCGGCGCCGGGTTCCTGGGGGCACTGCGCAGCATCATGCCGCTGGCCTTGCCCCACGAGCGGGCCGGCTTGATGTCGGCGTTCTATGTCCTCAGTTACCTGGCCTTCAGTCTTCCATCGCTGTTGGCCGGGAACCTGACACGGGTATTCGGGTTGATTCCGACCACCGATGGCTATGGCGCGGTGCTGATCGTGTTGTCGACAGGCGCCTTGCTAGGGCTGTTGCGTCAATCTGTAAAACCACTGGGCGACGGGGTTCGACCTTGAAAGTGTTGAATGCAGACGCCGCCTTGGCGGTTTTGCGCTAGCCTGGACGCCTCTGCATTTATTTTGGTCGATTGCTTTTGAAAATTATCCGCAGCAAATCCTTCACCGGGGACCGCGCCTGGGCGGCGCTGGATATCGCCAACATGAATGGCATCACCACGCGCCTGCACTGGACCGATCAACCGTATAAATGGCACGTCAATGACGGCGAGGAAGTCTTTGTGGTGCTCGATGGGCAAGTGCGGATGTGCTATCGGGAAGAGGGTGTCGAAAAGGAGACCTTGCTGGAGGCCGGGGACATTTTCTACGCCTCGGTGGGCACTGAACATGTGGCCAGGCCGTTGGGCGAAGCGAGAATCCTGGTGATCGAGACCGAGGGCAGTGTCTGATAGTTATCTGTGAAACCGATAACAGATAGAGAAATTACCCGTTATATAGATATTCGATCCGGCTCTAGCATGGCTCCACCCTCATCCGAGGACAGGAGTTCGTCATGACATGCTGCGCTGCAAAAAACCGCTTGCGTCCATTGAGCCATTTGCCCAGGCCGCTGGAGGCTGTTCGCCAATTCACGCCTAACTGGTTTGCCGTGGTGATGGGCACCGGTGTGCTGGCGTTGGCTTTGGCGCAATGGCCCGGAAACGTACCGGGCCTGCGCTTACTCGGTGAAGGGTTGTGGTTGTTCAACATCCTGTTGTTCGTGGTGTTCGCCGGCTTGTACACGGCTCGTTGGCTGTTGTTCTTCGACGAGGCGCGGCGGATCTTCGGCCACTCCACGGTTTCGATGTTCTTCGGCACCATTCCCATGGGGCTGGCGACCATCATCAACGGCTTTTTGGTATTCGGGCTGCCGCGCTGGGGCAACGGTGTGGTGCCGTTGGCCGAAGCGTTATGGTGGATCGACGTGGCCATGTCGCTGGCCTGTGGTGTGCTGATCCCATTCTTGATGTTCACGCGCCAGGAACACCGCATCGACCAGATGACCGCCGTGTGGCTCTTGCCGGTGGTGGCCGCCGAAGTCGCGGCGGCCAGTGGCGGGCTGATGGCGCCGCATCTGGCCGACGCTCATGGGCAACTGGTCATGCTGGTGACCAGCTACGTGCTCTGGGCCTTTTCCCTGCCGGTGGCGTTCAGCATCCTGACGATTTTGCTGTTGCGCATGGCGCTGCACAAACTGCCTCACGAAAACATGGCCGCCTCGAGCTGGCTGGCCCTCGGCCCGATCGGCACTGGCGCCCTGGGCATGTTGCTGTTGGGCAACGATGCCCCACTGATTTTTGCCGCCAATGGCCTGTCCGGCGTGGGCGAAATCGCCGCCGGGTTGGGCCTGATGGCTGGTATCACGCTGTGGGGGCTGGGGTTGTGGTGGATGTTGATGGCGCTGCTGATCACCGCGCGCTACTTGCGCGCAGGCATTCCCTTCAACCTCGGCTGGTGGGGCTTTACCTTTCCCCTGGGCGTGTACGCGTTGACCACGTTGAAGCTTTCGGACCTGCTGAGCCTGGGTTTTTTCAGCGTGTTCGGCGCTGTGCTGGTGGCGATGCTGGTGGTGATGTGGCTGATCGTCGGACGGCGTACGGTGCAGGGCGCCTGGCACGGTGAGTTGTTTGTGTCGCCCTGCATTGCAGGGCTGGCGAAATAATCGCTAAAGACAGGTAATGTGTGGCCTGGATCGAAAAACGTTCATTCCAATAAGCGTCCACGCCACTGTAGGAACATGGAAGATGAGTCACCCTTCGCAGTTCACCTTGCTTCGCACGCGGCGTTTCCTGCCGTTCTTCATCACGCAGTCCTTGGGCGCGTTCAACGACAACATTTTCAAGCAGTCGCTGATCCTCGCCATCCTCTACAAATTGACCATCGAGGGGGATCGCTCGATTTGGGTCAACCTCTGCGCGCTGCTGTTTATCCTGCCGTTCTTTCTGTTCTCGGCGCTGGCGGGGCAGTTCGGGGAAAAATTCGCCAAGGACGCGTTGATTCGCCTGATCAAGCTCGGCGAAATCGTCATCATGGCGGTGGGTGCAGTAGGGTTTCTGTTCGATCACTTATCGCTGATGCTGGTGGCGTTATTCGCCATGGGCACGCATTCGGCGTTGTTCGGCCCGGTGAAGTACTCGATCCTGCCCCAGGCCTTGCGTGAGGAAGAGTTGGTCGGCGGCAATGGCCTGGTGGAAATGGGCACCTTCCTGGCGATCCTGGCCGGCACCATAGGCGCCGGGATCATGATGTCCTCGGCGCATTACGCACCCGTAGTGTCCACCGCGATCATCGGCGTTGCCGTGCTCGGTTACCTGGCCAGCCGCAGCATTCCGCGCGCGGCCGCGGCCTCGCCACAGATGCGCCTGAACTGGAACATCTTCAGCCAATCCTGGGCCACCCTGAAACTGGGGTTGGGGCAAACCCCGGCAGTGTCCCGTTCGATTGTCGGCAACTCCTGGTTCTGGTTCGTCGGTGCGATCTACCTGACGCAGATCCCCGCCTATGCCAAGGAGTGGATGCACGGTGACGAAACCGTGGTGACCTTGATCCTGACGGTGTTCTCGGTGGGGATTGCCTTGGGTTCGATGCTCTGCGAAAAGCTGTCCGGGCGCAAAGTCGAGATCGGCCTGGTGCCGTTCGGCTCGTTCGGGCTGACGGTGTTCGGCCTGCTGTTGTGGTGGCATTCCGGTGGAATCCCCGACAGCGTCGATGGCCATGGTTGGCTTGAAGTACTCGGTTTCGGTCACGCCTGGCTGGTATTGATCGACATCCTGGGCCTGGGGGTCTTCGGTGGTTTCTACATCGTGCCGCTGTACGCCTTGATCCAGTCGCGCACCGTCGAAAACGAACGAGCGCGAGTGATCGCTGCCAACAACATTCTCAACGCCTTGTTCATGGTGGTTTCGGCGATTGTCTCCATCGTCTTGCTGAGCCTGGCCAAGTTGTCGATCCCGCAGTTGTTCCTGGTGGTGTCGCTGCTGAACATCGGCGTCAACGCCTACATCTTCAAGATCGTCCCCGAGTTCAGCATGCGTTTCATGATCTGGCTGCTGAGCCATTCCATGTACCGCGTGGAGCACCGCAACCTGGAGGCGATACCGGATGAAGGGGCTGCGCTGTTGGTGTGCAACCACGTCTCCTTCGTCGATGCCTTGCTGATTGGCGGCGCGGTACGTCGGCCGATTCGCTTCGTGATGTACTACAAGATCTACAACCTGCCAGTGCTGAATTTCATCTTCCGCACCGCCGGGACGATCCCGATTGCCGGGCGCCAGGAAGACATTCACATCTACGAAAAAGCCTTCAAGCGAATCGCCCAATACCTGAAGGACGGCGAGCTGGTCTGCATCTTCCCTGAAGGAAAACTGACGGGCGACGGTGAGATCAATGAGTTCAAGAGTGGGCTGACACGCATCCTCCAAGAGACCCCGGTGCCGGTGATTCCCCTGGCGCTGCAGGGGTTGTGGGGCAGCTTCTTCAGTCGCGACCCGGCCAAAGGGCTGTTTCGTCGGTTCTGGTCGCGGGTGACGCTGGTGGCGGGTTCGGCGGTTGCGGTGGAAGTGGCAGAGCCGGCGAAGTTGCAGGCGTTGGTGGGGGAGTTGCGTGGGACTGTCCGATAGGTTGAAACCTGTGGGAACGAGCTTGCTCGCGATAGCGGTCTGCCAGTGACAGCGATATCAGCAGGCAAATTGCAATCGCGAGCAAGCTCGCTCCCGCAGGTCAATTCAGGCGCTGACCTTGAGCCCTACCAGCCCGACGATGATCAAGGCGACACTGGCCAACCGAACCAGCGCCATCGACTCACCGAACAGAATGATCCCGGCGATCACCGTGCCCACGGCACCGACCCCGGTCCAGATCGCATAGGCCGTGCCCAGCGGCAGTTCCTTCATTGCAAGGCCGAGCAGGCCGAGGCTGATCGCCATGGCGGCGATTGTCAGTGCAGTGGGGAGAGGGCGGCTGAAACCGTCGGTGTATTTCAGGCCGACCGCCCAGCCGACTTCGAACAGGCCGGCAAAAAACAGAATGATCCAGGACATCACACACCTCATCGATGGATGGGGTCGTCCCCGGATAACGATCGCTCTAGCGTTGCGGGGTCGTCCCCGCATTGGGCGCAAGAGTGCCCAATGCTGACGAGTCGGTCAAGATTCTCCTTCAGTCCGCCGCTTGACGGGCCTGTGGTTCACGGTCCTGTTTTTCGCTCATGCGCCGGAAGTATGTCGAGAGCAGGGCCCCGGAAATGTTGTGCCAGACGCTGAACAGCGCGCTGGGTACCGCCGCCAGTGGCGAAAAGTGCGCGCTGGCCAACGCCGCGCCCAGGCCGGAGTTCTGCATGCCGACTTCCAACGACAAGGTCTTGCGCTGAGCCAACGGCAGGCTGAACAAACGCCCGGTGAAATACCCCAGTAGATAACCGAAGCTGTTGTGCAGTATCACAATGGCCATGATCAGCAGGCCGGATTCGGCGATCTTCGCCTGACTGGCCGCTACCACCGCCGCCACAATGATCACGATGCTTACCACCGATATCAGCGGCAGCACGTCTATGGCATGACGAACCCGGGCACCCAGCAGGCGTTGGGCAATGATGCCCAGCGCGATCGGTACCAGTACGATTTGCAGGATCGACCAGAACAGCGCCGAGAACGACACCGGCAGCCAGGCCGAGGCCAGCAGCCAGATCAGCGCTGGGGTCAGCAGAGGGGCAAGCAGGGTGGTGATGGCGGAAATCGCCACGGCCAGGGCCAGGTCACCGCGCGCCAGCCAGGTCATGACATTGGACGACGTGCCGCTCGGGCAGCAACCCACCAGGATCACACCGACGGCGATCTCCGGCGGCAGGTTGAAGACTTGGCAAAGCAGCCATGCCGTGCCGGGCATGATCACGAATTGGGCAACCACCCCCAAGGCTACGCGGCCAGGATGGCGGGCCACTTCAGCGAAGTCTTCCAGCTTGAGCGCCAACCCCATGCCGAACATCACCAGGCCCAGCAGCGGCACGATGGCGATTTTCAGGCCGACAAACCACTGCGGTTGCAGGAATGCCAGTACCGCGAAAAACAGCACCCAGTAAGCGAAGGTATTGCCGACAAAGCGACTCAATGCAGCCAATGCGCGCATGACCTGATCCTTATTATTAAGAACACCACAAAACCCAATGTGGGAGCGGGCTTGCTCGCGAAAGCAGAGTGTCAGTCAACATCATCGTTGAATGTCAGTCAGTCTTCGCGAGCAAGCCCGCTCCCACACTAGAGATCAACAGCCTTTAGATCCCCTGCGGAATCTCTTCCCCACCCAAGGCTTCAACCAGCGCCGGCAGGAACTCGCCGAACGTCAACATCATCAGCGTGAAACTGGCGTCCAGTTGGCCAAGGGCTTCGTCGCCTCCGTCCTGTTCCGCCTGGTCCTGCAGCAGGTCTTCGAACTTCAGGCGCTTGACCACCATCTTGTCGTCGAGCACGAACGACAGCTTGTCCTGCCACGCCAGGGACAGTTGCGTGACGACCTTGCCGGTGTTCAGGTGCAGCTGGATTTCGTCGCTGGTCAGGTCCTGGCGCTTGCAGCGCACGATGCCGCCGTCTTCGTGGGTGTCGCGCAGTTCGCATTCATCGAGCACGAAGAAATCGTCCGCGGCTTTCTGGGTCTTGACCCAGTCGGTCATGGTGGCGGTCGGGGCCATTTTTACCGTCAGTGGACGTACCGGCAGCGAGCCGATCACTTCGCGCAGGGTAGACAGCAGGTCTTCGGCGCGTTTCGGGCTGGCGGAGTTCACCAGGATCAGGCCCTGTTTCGGCGCGATGGCGGCGAAGGTGGACGAGCGACGGATGAACGCGCGCGGCAGGAACGCCTGGATGATTTCATCCTTGAGCTGGTCCCGTTCCTTTTTATAGACCTTGCGCATTTGCTCGGCTTCGATCTCTTCGACCTTTTCCTTCAGGGCATCACGCACGACGCTGCCCGGCAGGATGCGTTCTTCCTTGCGCGCGGCGATCAGCAAGAAATCCTGGCTGACATGCACCAATGGCGCGTCTTCGCCTTTGCCAAACGGCGCGACGAAACCGTAAGTGGTCAACTCCTGGCTTGCACATGGACGCGCCAGTTTGGTGGCCAGTGCAGTTTCCAACGCCTCGGCATCAAAAGGCAGATCTTGGGTCAGGCGATAGATAAGCAGGTTTTTGAACCACATGGGGTGAGTCTCTCCTTTATACAAAGGGGGGCATTATTCTCTTCGCGGCGCCATAGGCCAACCCTTCGCTAAGCCTTTGGAAGGCCTGAAAAAATTAATTTAAAAAGTGCTTGCCAGCTTAAAGAGTGCTCCGTAGAATGCGCGCCACACCGAAAGCG
>NZ_JBAMDJ010000062.1:0-23958 GCF_036961705.1 Pseudomonas sp. 3JA | reverse complement strand
GACATTGCCGTCACGGCCCAGTTGGATATCTTGAAAGAAGCCGGTCTTGAACAGCGCACGCGTGGATTCCACCAGGCGCCGATCATCCGCCTGCTCGCCGACGTTCAACGGCAAGGCACCAAAGACGCTACCCGCGGAGACCCGCTGGAGGCCGTTGACGCGAATATCAGAGATAGTGAAGGACTCGGCGTGAACTTCGGCGATCATCAATACGGTGAGAACCGCAGTTAGCAGCAGACGTTTCATGAAGTCCTTTCTTATTCCAACTGGCAATAAACAAACTGCCGCAAAATGCGGCAGATTCGCAATTCAGCGAAGCGTTACAGACGACCCAGATCGTTGACGAGGGCAAGCAACATGACCCCGACCACCAAGCTGATACCGATCTGTATCCCCCAACCTTGCACCCGATCCGACAAGGGACGACCACGCGCCCACTCGATCAGATAAAACAGCAGATGCCCCCCATCCAGTACCGGGATGGGCAGCAAATTCAGAACCCCCAGGCTAATGCTCAGATAAGCAAGGAAATTCAGGAAATCAGCGACGCCCGACTGGGCAGAAGCGCCCGCCACTTTAGCAATGGTTATCGGTCCACTCAAGTTTTTTACCGAGAGCTCGCCGAACAACATTTTCTTGAGCGAGTCCAGCGTCAGGACGCTCATGGTCCAGGTACGACGCGCACCCTCGCCAATCGCCGCCACCGGGCCGAAACTGACCTCGCGAATCATTTCCGGTGGCCAGTCGACCGCCTTGACGCCCGCCCCCAGGTAACCGCTCGGTGCCTTGCTCTCGCCACGGGCGGCCAGGGTCACCGGGACATCGATTGGAGCACCGTCGCGCTCGATGCGCAGCACAATTTTGGTATCAGGACGTACACGAACCGAATCGACCACCTGCTGCCAATCGCTGACCGGCTGACCGTCGAGGGCCAGCAACCGATCGCCGGTCTTCAGGCCTGCAGCCTGGGCCGGGCCTTTCGGATCGAGTTCGGCGAGTATCGGTGGCATCGCCGGACGCCATGGCCGGATCCCCAGGGACCGGATCGGATCCGGCTCGTCGGCGCCCTTGAGCCAGTTGTCCAAGGTCAGTTCGCGAGGCGAATCCACCGTGGAGCCCTGCTCGCGCACCATCAATTGCAACGAACCGCTCTCACCCAGGCGACGCACCAGTTGCAGATTGACCGCCGCCCAGCCCGAGGTCGGCTCGCCGTCGATAGCGACGATTTCCTGCCCGACGCCCAACCCGGCACGGGCGGCAACGCTACCCGACTCCACCGCACCGATGACCGGACGCACCTGCTCGCTGCCCAGCATGGCCAGGCCCCAGAAAAACACCATGGCCAGCAGGAAGTTGGCGATCGGCCCCGCGGCGACGATGGCAATACGCTGACGGACGGTCTTGCGATTGAAGGATTGATCGAGCTGGTCTGCCGGGACTTCACCTTCTCGCTCATCGAGCATCTTGACGTAGCCGCCCAGCGGGATGGCCGCCACGACGAACTCGGTGCCTTTCTTGTCGTGCCAGCGCAGCAAGGGCATGCCAAAGCCCACGGAAAAACGCAGGACCTTGACGCCACAGCGCCGCGCGACCCAGAAATGACCGAATTCGTGAAATGTGACCAACACCCCCAAGGCAACCAGGGTGCCGACAATCATATAGAGCGCGCTCATCTGTTTTCTCCGCAATCCTGTCCAGGGCAACCCTGGCTAACGTATCGCAGCTTCAACGCCCGTGGCGCTGCAGCCATTGGCCCGCCAATTCACGAGCCCTGGCATCCGCCGTAAATACCGTGTCGAGGTCATCGACCGAAACCACGGCCTCGAGATTCAAGACTTCCTCGATGATACTCGCGATCTCGAGGTAACGGACACGTCCATCGAGAAACGCTGCAACCGCCACTTCATTGGCGGCATTAAGCATGGCCGGCGCGCTGCCACCCGCCTCGGCCGCCTGGCGCGCCAGGCGCAGGCAGGGGAAACGCTGCTCATCGGGCGCCTGGAAATCCAGGCGAGCGATGGCGAACAGGTCCAGCGGCGCAACACCCGAATCGATACGCTCCGGCCAGGCCAGGGCATTGGCGATCGGGGTGCGCATGTCCGGATTGCCCAACTGGGCCAGCACCGAACCATCGACATAGTCCACCAGGGAATGAATCACGCTCTGGGGATGAATCACCACCTCGACCTGGGACGGCTTGGCATCGAACAGCCAGCAGGCCTCGATCAGCTCCAACCCCTTGTTCATCATGCTGGCCGAATCCACGGAAATCTTGCGCCCCATGGACCAGTTCGGGTGGGCACAGGCCTGCTCGGGTGAAACATGCACCAATTCTTCCAGCGGCGTCTGCCGGAACGGACCACCGGAGGCTGTCAGCAAAATCCGCCGGACACCCACCGCGCCGAGGCCACGGGAAAAATCCTGCGGCATGCATTGAAAAATCGCATTGTGCTCGCTGTCGATAGGCAGCAACACCGAACCGCTTTTGCGCACAGCCTGCATGAACAGCGCGCCGGACATCACCAGCGCTTCTTTATTGGCCAGCAGGATCTTCTTGCCTGCTTCCACCGCCGCCAGCGTCGGACGCAAGCCCGCCGCACCGACGATTGCCGCCATCACGGCGTCGACTTCCGGGTCGGAAGCCACTTGGCAGAGGCCTTCCTCCCCCACCAGCACGCGAGTTTGCAGGCCGGCTGCGCGCAGATCGTCCTGCAGCGCCCGCGCCACAGCGGCCTCAGGCACCACGGCAAACCGCGGCGTGTGGCGTATGCACAAGGCCAGCAATTCACTCATGCGCGTGAAACCACTGAGGGCGAACACCTGGTAACGCTGCGGGTGCCGGCCGATGACGTCAAGCGTACTCAGGCCGATCGAACCGGTCGCACCGAGGACAGTGATCTGCTGGGGGCGACTCACGACGCCGCCATCCACAACAGCACGGCAAAGATCGGAATCGCGGCGGTAAGGCTGTCGATGCGATCCAGCACGCCACCGTGACCGGGCAGCAGGTTACTGCTGTCCTTGATTCCCGACTGACGCTTGAACATGCTTTCGGTCAGGTCGCCAACCACTGACACAAATACGATCAACGCGGCCCCCATAAGGCCCATCAGCAGCTGCGCGACCGTCCAGTCCCGCACGAAGCCGACCACAGTGGTGATCACCAGGCTCAAGGCCAGGCCACCATAGACCCCTTCCCAGCTCTTGCCAGGGCTGACCTTCGGCGCCAGCTTGCGCTTGCCGAAGGCCTTGCCGGAAAAATAGGCGCCGACGTCGGCACCCCAGACCAACACCATCACGGCCATGATCTGCCAGTTGCCCAGCGGGTCTTGCTTGATCCAGATCAGCCCTTGCCAGGCCGGCAGCAGGATCAACAGGCCGATCACCAGCTTGGTCGCCGCATTGGCCCAATGATGGGTAGTCTGCGGGTAGGTCAGGACCAGGAAGGTCGCTGTCGCCCACCACAGCACCGCGGCACCCAACACCCAAGGCGCGAGCCCGGGCATCACGTACATGATGAACAGCATGGCCGCCACGGCCGCTGCGTAGGCCACGCGCGCCGACTGCGCAGGAAAACCCGCCAGCCGCGCCCATTCCCACGCCCCCAGGGTCACGACCAGTCCGATGAACAGCGCAAAACTGGCGCCTTCGAGCAGGAAGAAACCGCCCAGGGCGATGGGCAACAGGATCAAGGCAGTGATGATTCGTTGTTTGAGCATTAAACCCGGGCTCCAGCTTCGATCTGCTCGCTCGTTTTACCGAAGCGACGCTGACGGGAAGCGAAATCGGCCAGTGCGGTGCGCATGGCATCGTGTTTGAAGTCCGGCCAGAACAGGTCGGAGAAGTACAACTCGGCATACGCCAACTGCCAGAGCAGGAAGTTGCTGATGCGATGCTCGCCACCGGTACGGATGCACAGGTCCGGCAACGGCAGGTCGCCGGTCGCCAGGCAGGTCTGCAGCAGTTCCGGCGTGATGTCTTCCGGGCGCAGGTGCCCGGCCTGGACTTCCCGCGCCAGCCGCTGGGCAGCCTGGGCAATGTCCCACTGTCCACCATAGTTGGCGGCGATCTGCAGGACAAACCGATCGGCGCCCGCAGTCGCTGCCTCGGCTTCGCGCATCGCAGCCTGCAATTCAGGATGGAAGCGCGAGCGATCACCGATGATCCGCAGGCTGATCTTGTTATCGTTGAGGCGCTTGGCCTCACGACGCAGGGCCTTGAGGAACAGGTCCATCAAGGCACTGACTTCATCGGCCGGACGCTGCCAGTTCTCACTGGAGAAGGCGAACAGGGTCAGCACCTCGACCCCTGCCTCGGCGCACACCTCGATGACCGCACGCACCGCATCGACACCCGCCTTGTGCCCGGCGACGCCAGGCATAAAGCGTTTCTTGGCCCAGCGGTTATTGCCGTCCATGATGATCGCCACGTGGCGCGGCACCGCGAACGGCACGGCCTGCTTGGTCTTTTCCATGAAAACGAGACCCTTATACGGCCATCAGGTCTTTTTCTTTCTGCGCCAAATCCGCGTCGATCTTAGCCACGTACTTCTTGGTCAGGTCGTCGATCTCGCCAGTGGCACGACGCTCTTCGTCTTCGCTGATTTCCTTTTCCTTGACCAGGTCCTTGAGCTGGCTGTTGGCATCACGACGGATGTTGCGCACGGCAACACGGGCGTCTTCAGCCACATCACGGGCCTGTTTGGTGAAGCCCTTGCGGGTCTCTTCGGTCAGGGCCGGCATGGAGATCAGCAGCAGCTCACCCAGGTTGGTCGGGTTCAGGTTCAGACCGGCACTGCCGATGGCCTTATCGACCGCGGCCAGCATGTTGCGCTCAAAGGCCACGACCTGCAGGGTACGCGCGTCCTTGACGGTGATGTTGGCCACTTGCTTGATCGGGGTATCGGAGCCGTAGTACGGCACCATCACGCCCTCAAGGATGCTCGGGTGCGCCTGGCCGGTGCGGATGCGACCGAAGTTGTGCGCCAGGGACTCCAGGGATTTCTGCATGCGCTGTTCAGCGTCTTTCTTGATTTCGTTGATCATTGTTGAACTTCCTCGATCAGTGTTCCTTCGGCGCCGCCATGGACGATATTCAGCAGGGCACCGGGCTTGTTCATGTTAAAGACACGCAGCGGCATCTTGTGGTCGCGGCAGAGACAGATAGCCGTCAGATCCATTACCCCCAGCTTGCGATCCAGCACTTCATCGTAGGTCAGATGATCGAACTTCTCGGCATGCGGGTCCTTGAACGGGTCAGCGGTATAGACGCCATCGACCTTGGTTGCCTTGAGCACGACATCGGCATCGATCTCGATCGCTCGCAGGCAGGCGGCCGAATCCGTGGTGAAGAACGGATTACCGGTACCGGCGGCAAAAATCACCACTTCCTTGGAGTTGAGGTGGCGCATGGCTTTGCGGCGGTCGTAGTGATCGGTTACGCCAACCATGGAAATGGCCGACATCACGATGGCCGAGATATTGGCACGCTCCAGCGCGTCACGCATAGCCAGGGCGTTCATCACAGTAGCCAGCATGCCCATGTGGTCGCCCGTGACCCGGTCCATGCCGGCCGCGCTCAGCGCCGCGCCGCGAAACAGGTTGCCGCCGCCGATGACCAGACCGACCTGAACGCCGATCCCGACCAGTTGGCCGACTTCCAGGGCCATGCGATCCAGCACTTTCGGATCGATCCCGAACTCTTCCGAGCCCATCAGGGCCTCGCCGCTAAGCTTGAGTAGAATGCGTTTATAGCGAGCCTGATAACCACTGCCCTGCTGAGCCATTGCGAATCTCTCCTGCGGCGTATTTTCGAAAATTCTTTGCAGGCTGTTTGCAGCCTGCGTCTACTCTAGTCTGACGCTGACACAGCGCCATCGGAACACGGCTTTGTAAGCCAGTTCCGACAGGAAACCAATAAAAATCGGCATCCCCATCCAAAAAGAGGCTGCGCGCGTTAAGCGGGCAGCCTCTTCAGGGCGACAGTTGTAAAAACCGTCTTATTGCTTGCTGGCAGCAGCTACCTGGGCAGCAACTTCTTCAGCGAAGTTGTCGACCGGCTTCTCGATGCCGTCGCCCACTTTGAAGTAGGTGAACGAAACGATTTCAGCACCGGCTTTCTTCGCCAGGTCGCCGACCTTGACTTCCGGGTTCTTGACGAAAGCCTGCTCAACCAGGCTGGCTTCGGCCAGGAACTTGGAGATACGGCCGCTGACCATTTTTTCTGCGATTTCAGCAGGCTTGCCTTTCAGCTTTTCTTCGTTCAGCTGCAGGAAAACGCCCTTCTCGCGCTCGATCGCTTCAGCCGAAACGTCCGAAGGCAGCAGGAACTCAGGGTTGGTTGCAGCAACGTGCATGGCGATGTCTTTCGCCAGCTCGGTATCGCCGCCCTTCAGAACAACCGCAACACCGATCTTGTTGCCGTGCAGGTAGGTACCGACCACGTCACCTTCAACACGAACCAGACGGCGGATGTTGACGTTTTCGCCGGTCTTGCCAACCAGGACCAGGCGCGCTTCTTCCTGAGCTTCGATCAGCGGAGCTGCGTCGGTCAGTTTGTCAGCGAAGGCTTTTTCGACGCTGGCAGCGACGAATGCCTTGAAGTCATCCTGCAGGGCCAGGAAGTCGGTCTGGGAGTTAACTTCCAGCAGAACGGCAGCCTTGCCGTCGTCCTTGATGGCGATGGCGCCTTCAGCGGCAACGTTGCCCGCTTTCTTGGCAGCCTTGATGGCGCCCGAAGCACGCATGTCATCAATGGCTTTTTCGATGTCGCCGCCAGCCTTGGTCAAGGCTTTCTTGCAGTCCATCATGCCTTCGCCGGTACGCTCGCGCAGTTCTTTGACCAACGCTGCAGTAATCTCTGCCATTTCAAAATCCTCTTGGATAGGTTTTCAACCATTCCACCCGATCGAACGGGCGATCAATTCTTCCTGGAAAACCACTGCTTATAGGCCACGGCAGGTTACAAACAGATCACTGCGCTGGCGGCAAATGGTTTTCGAGGTGGCAAAAAGGGGGCCAAGCCCCCTTTTTGCTTACTGAGTCAACGCCAGGGCGTCAATTACTCAGCGGCTGCTGCCGGAGCTTCTTCAGCGAAGACTTCGGTGCCGCCATTCACGTTGTTGCGACCACGGATAACAGCGTCAGCCATCGAACCCATGTACAGCTGGATGGCGCGGATGGCGTCATCGTTGCCTGGGATGATGTAGTCAACGCCTTCCGGGCTGCTGTTGGTATCGACAACGCCGATGACCGGGATACCCAGCTTGTTGGCTTCGGTGATCGCGATGCGCTCGTGGTCAACGTCGATCACGAACAGCGCGTCAGGCAGACCGCCCATGTCCTTGATACCGCCCAGGGAGCGGTCCAGCTTCTCAAGATCGCGAGTGCGCATCAGCGCTTCTTTCTTGGTCAGCTTGGCGAAAGTACCGTCTTCGGACTGGACTTCAAGGTCACGCAGACGCTTGATGGAAGCGCGAATGGTCTTGAAGTTGGTCAGCATGCCGCCCAACCAGCGGTGATCGACGTACGGCGAACCGCAACGTGCTGCTTCTTCAGCAACGATCTTGCCAGCGGAACGCTTGGTGCCGACGAACAGAATCTTGTTTTTGCCCTGGGCCAGGCGCTCTACGAAGGTCAGTGCTTCGTTGAACATCGGCAGGGTTTTTTCAAGGTTGATGATGTGGATCTTGTTACGCGCGCCGAAAATGTACTTGCCCATTTTCGGGTTCCAGTAACGGGTCTGGTGACCGAAGTGCACACCGGCCTTCAGCATATCGCGCATGTTGACTTGGGACATGATAGTTCCTTGATAAGTCGGGTTTGGCCTCCACGTATCCCAATGACCAACCAGCGGCTATATAAGCCAAAGGCACCCAGGTCATCGTGTCGACACGTGTGTGGATTTAAGCTTACGGGGTCATCCCCGGAAAGCGGCGCATTTTATACCACAGCAAGGGCGAAAACGGAACATGGAATCTGCTGCTCCGGCAAAACACCTCAAGCTGAGCGCAAAACCGTGGCGAGGGAGCTTGCTCCCGCTGGGCTGCGCAGCAGCCCCAAAAAAAGCGAGGACCGCTACGCGCCCCAGCGGGAACAAGCTCCCTCGCCACGGTTTATTTGTGACGCTTAACCGATCTGGTATTGCAGACAGGCGCGGATTGCCGGGATCGTCTGTTAGAATCGCCTCTTTCAGGGCCGTTCGGAGCATCCTCCGCCGCCCATTTCGTTTTGAACAGCGCCGTCGGGCGCAGAGAGAGCCTGTATGACCGTTACCCTCAAGACTCCCGAGGACATCGCCAAAATGCGTGTCGCCGGCAAACTCGCCGCCGATGTGCTGGAGATGATCGCCGACTACGTCAAGCCTGGCGTGACCACCGAAGAGCTGGACCGCATCTGCCATGACTACATCGTCAACGAGCAGAAAGCCATCCCGGCCCCGCTCAACTACAAAGGCTTCCCGAAGTCGATCTGCACCTCGATCAACCACGTGGTCTGCCACGGCATCCCCAACGAAAAACCGTTGAAGGATGGCGACACCCTGAACATCGACGTCACCGTCATCAAGGACGGCTTTCACGGCGACACCAGCCGCATGTTCCATGTCGGCAACGTGCCGGAGTGGGCCGAGCGCCTGTCCAAGGTCACCCAGGAATGCATGTACATGGCCATCGAACTGGTGAAGCCGGGCTGCCGCCTGGGGGACATCGGCGAAGTGATCCAGAAGCACGCGCAGAAAAACGGCTTCTCGGTGGTACGCGAATTCTGCGGCCATGGCATCGGCAAGGTGTTCCACGAAGAACCGCAGATCCTGCACTACGGCCGTGCCGGCACCGGTATGGAACTGCAGGCGGGCATGACCTTCACCATCGAGCCGATGATCAACCAGGGACGCGCCGATACCAAGGTGCTGGGCGACGGCTGGACTGCCATCACCAAGGATCGCAAGCTGTCGGCCCAGTGGGAACACACCTTGCTGGTCACCGAGACCGGATACGAGATCTTTACCCTGCGCAGCGATGACACCATCCCTCGCGTTTCCGCCTGATCCGAACCCAGCCTATAGATAGAAAGGAAAGTCATTCAATGCCGCAGGTGGATCCCGAACTCTTCGACCGCGGCCAGTTCCAGGCTGAACTGGCCCTGAAGGCAAGCCCCATCGCGGCGTTCAAGAAGGCGATCCGCCAGGCCCACGAAGTGCTCGACCAGCGCTTTCGCAACGGCCGGGACATTCGGCGGCTGATCGAGGACCGTGCCTGGTTCGTCGATAACATCCTGCAAAAAGCCTGGGAACAGTTCAACTGGAGCGAGGATGCCGACATCGCCCTGGTGGCGGTCGGCGGCTACGGGCGCGGCGAACTGCACCCCTACTCCGACATCGATCTGCTGATCCTGCTCGACAGCGCCGATCATGAAGTTTTCCGTGACTCCATCGAGCGGTTCCTGACGCTGCTGTGGGACATCGGCCTGGAAGTCGGCCAGAGCGTGCGCTCGGTGCAGGAATGCGCCGACGAGGCCCGCGCCGACCTGACGGTGATCACCAACCTGATGGAAAGCCGCACCATCGCCGGCCCCGAGCACCTGCGCCAGCGCATGCTCGATGTCACCAGCACGGCGCACATGTGGCCCAGCAAGGACTTTTTCCTGGCCAAGCGCGCCGAGCAGAAGGCCCGCCACCACAAGTACAACGACACCGAATACAACCTGGAGCCCAACGTCAAGGGCTCGCCCGGCGGGCTGCGGGACATCCAGACGATCCTATGGGTCGCCCGGCGCCAGTACGGCACGCTGAACCTGCGCGCCCTGGCCGGTGAAGGTTTCCTGGTGGAAAGCGAAAACGCCTTGCTGGCCTCGTCCCAGGAATTCCTGTGGAAGGTCCGCTACGCCCTGCACATGCTGGCCGGGCGCGCCGAAGATCGCCTGCTGTTCGACCATCAGCGCTCCATCGCCAGCCTGTTGGGTTTCGAAGGGCAGGATGCCAAGCAATCCATCGAAAACTTCATGCAGCAGTACTACCGCGTGGTGATGAGCATCGCCCAACTCAGCGAACTGATCATCCAGCACTTCGAGGAAGTCATCCTCGCCCCCGAAGACGAAGAACCGCCGCAGCCGATCAATTCACGTTTCCAACTGCACGACGGCTACATCGAGGCGCGCAACGCCAATGTATTCCGTCGCACGCCGTTCGCCATGCTGGAAATCTTCGTGCTCATGGCCCAGCAACCGGAAATCAAGGGTGTACGCGCCGACACCATTCGCTTGCTGCGGGAAAACCGTCACCTGATCGATGAAGATTTCCGTCACGACATCCGCAACACCAGCCTGTTCATCGAGTTGTTCAAGTGCAAGATCGGCGTGCATCGCAACCTGCGGCGCATGAACCGCTACGGGATTCTCGGGCGTTATCTGCCGGAGTTCGGTTTCATCGTTGGGCAAATGCAGCACGACCTGTTCCACATCTATACGGTCGATGCCCACACCCTGAACCTGATCAAGCACCTGCGTAAGCTCCAGTACACCCAGGTGTCGGAGAAATTCCCGCTGGCCAGCAAGCTCATGGCCAAGTTGCCCAAGCCCGAACTGATCTACATGGCAGGGCTGTATCACGACATCGGCAAGGGTCGTCAAGGCGATCACTCCGAGATTGGCGCGGTGGATGCCGAGGCTTTCTGCCAGCGCCATCAACTGCCGCTGTGGGACAGCCGACTGATCGTCTGGCTGGTGCAGAACCACCTGATGATGTCCACCACCGCCCAGCGCAAGGATTTGTCCGACCCGCAGGTGATCCACGACTTCGCCCAGATCGTCGGCGATGAAACGCGCCTGGACTATCTCTACGTGCTGACTGTGGCCGACATCAACGCCACCAACCCAAGCCTGTGGAACTCCTGGCGCGCCAGCCTGTTGCGCCAGCTCTACACCGAGACCAAGCGCGCCTTGCGCCGCGGCCTGGAAAACCCCGTGGATCGCGAAGAGCAGATCCGTCGCACCCAAAGCGCAGCCCTGGACATCCTGGTGCGCGGTGGCACCGACCCGGACGACGTCGAGCAGCTCTGGTCGCAATTGGGCGATGACTACTTCCTGCGCCATACCGCCGGCGACGTGGCCTGGCACAGCGATGCGATCCTGCAGCAACCGGCCGATGGCGGGCCGCTGGTGCTGATCAAGGAAACCACCCAGCGCGAGTTCGAGGGCGGCACGCAGATCTTCATCTACGCCCCGGACCAGCACGACTTCTTCGCCGTGACCGTGGCAGCGATGGACCAGCTCAACCTCAACATCCATGACGCCCGGGTCATTACCTCGAGCAGCCAGTTCACCCTCGACACCTACATCGTGCTCGACACCGACGGCGACTCGATTGGCGACAACCCGGCGCGGGTCAAGCAGATTCGCGATGGCCTGACCGAAGCCCTGCGCAACCCGGCGGACTACCCGACCATCATCCAGCGACGGGTGCCGCGCCAGCTCAAGCATTTTGCGTTTGCCCCACAGGTGACGATCCACAACGACGCCCAGCGCCAGGTCACCGTCCTGGAACTCAGCGCCCCGGACCGCCCGGGCCTGCTGGCGCGAATCGGCCATATTTTCCTGGAGTTCGACCTGTCGCTGCAAAACGCGAAGATCGCCACCCTCGGCGAACGGGTGGAAGACGTCTTCTTCATCACCGACGCACATAACCAGCCGCTGTCCGATCCGCAGCTGTGCAGCCGCCTGCAGGAAGCGATCGTGCAGCATTTGAGCGTCAACCAGGAACCCGATGCTCACATGACACGTATCAGCATCTGAACGAACACATTCCCCCTGTGGGAGCGGGCTTGCTCGCTCCCACATTGAACGAGGCCCTTGATGAACAACGCTTTGAACCAGTTGCAGCCCTACCCGTTCGAAAAGCTCCGCGCCTTGCTTGGCAGCGTCACGCCCAACCCGGACAAGCACCCTATCGCCCTGTCCATCGGCGAACCCAAACATCGCTCACCCAGCTTCGTGGCTGAAGCCCTGGCCAGCAACCTGGAAAAAATGGCCGTGTACCCGACCACCCTCGGCATCCCGGAGTTGCGTGAGGCCATCACTGGCTGGTGCGAGCGTCGCTTCAACGTGCCGAGCGGCTGGCTAGACCCGGCGCGCCACGTGCTGCCGGTCAATGGCACCCGTGAAGCCTTGTTCGCCTTCACCCAGACCGTGGTCAACCGTGGCGACGATGCCCTGGTGGTCAGCCCAAACCCGTTCTACCAGATCTACGAAGGCGCGGCGTTCCTGGCCGGGGCCAAGCCGCACTACCTGCCGTGCCTGGACGAAAACGGCTTCAATCCGGATTTCGATGCCGTCTCACCCGACATCTGGAAGCGCTGCCAGATCCTGTTCCTGTGCTCCCCGGGCAACCCGACCGGCGCGCTGATCCCGGTGGACGTGCTGAAAAAACTCATCGCCCTGGCTGACGAACATGACTTCGTCATCGCGGCAGACGAGTGCTACAGCGAACTGTACTTCGACGAACAGACCCCGCCGCCGGGGCTGCTCAGCGCCTGCGTCGAACTCGGTCGCAAGGATTTCAAGCGCTGCGTGGTGTTCCACAGCCTGTCCAAACGTTCCAACCTGCCCGGCCTGCGCTCCGGCTTCGTCGCTGGCGACGCGGACATCCTCAAGGGTTTCCTGCTGTACCGCACCTACCACGGCTGCGCCATGCCGGTTCAGACCCAACTGGCGAGCATCGCGGCGTGGAACGATGAAGTGCACGTACGCGCCAACCGTGCGCTGTACCGGGAAAAATTCGACGCAGTGCTGGAAATCCTCAGCCCGGTGCTGGACGTGCAACGTCCCGATGGCAGTTTCTACCTGTGGCCAAACGTGGCCGGCGATGATGCAGCGTTCTGCCGCGACCTGTTCGAACAGGAACACGTGACCGTGGTGCCAGGCTCCTACCTGTCCCGTGAAGTGGATGGCGTCAACCCAGGCGCCGGGCGCGTGCGCATGGCCCTGGTCGCGCCGCTGGCTGAATGCGTGGAAGCGGCGGAGCGGATTCGCGCGTTTATCCAGCGTCGGGGTTGATGGCTGTCTAGGACTGAAGCGGACCGCTGTTGTGGCGAGGGAGCTTGCTCCCGCTGGGCTGCGCAGCGGCCCCAACAGCAACATCCGTACCGGCCATCACCTCTCCCTGTACAAATCCTCAGTGATGCCTAGGTTGCGCAATGCACCTATTTCGGTACATCTCATTCATAATGGATATCGCGCCATTATGATGAGGTACGGCATGAACAAGCACATCGGATCTGATTTTGACGATTTCCTCGCCGAGCAAGGCATCGCCGAAGAAGTTTCCGCCGCTGCGCTCAAACGCGTTATTGCCTGGCAGATTGCCGAAGCCATGAAGCTTCAGAAAGTGACCAAAAAGGCCTTGGCACAACGGATGCACACCAGTCGCACTGCTGTTGATCGTGCGCTGGATCAGAACGATGCAGGAATGACACTGGCAACGCTTGCCAGCGCGGCGCGTGCGTTGGGTCAGAGGGTGGAAGTACGGTTGGTGCCTGAGCAGGAAGAGGCCCACGCATAAGCGCTGTTGTGGCGAGGGAGCTTGCTCCCGCTGGGCTGCGCAGCGGCCCCCACGGCAGTCAACTCAATTTACCTGACACACCGGGTTGCCTGTTTTTGGGGGCGCTTCGCGCCCCAGCGGTAGCAAGCTCCCTCGCCACAATTAGCTTTGCGCAATCTATTTACCCAACCCCAAATTCGCCTCCGCCAAATCCAACTCCCCCAGCACCTCACGCAGCACGTCATCGCCAATCTGGTGATGACGACTAAGGCGATACAACTCCAGCCGCTGCGCCCGAAAAGCCTTCAAGCGCAGCCGGCGCTCCAGCAGATCCATCTCGAATGCCAACGCCTGGGCCTCGGCGGAGTCGTTGAACACGTCCAACTGATGACGATACTCGGACATCAACCGCGCCTTGACCTCGGCCGCCAGCGCCGCCTGGGCGGCATCCGGCGTACTGGCAGGCTCGGTCGGTTCCTCCACTTCCAGCGCATGGATCGCCGCTTCAGCGGTCTTGCGCCAAGCATCGCGGACCTCGGTGCGACGTTTGTCATCGGGGCTCCTCTCGATGCCCCGTAGCAACAATGGCAAGGCGATGCACGCCGCGATCAACGACAACAGAATCACACCGGCAGCAATGAAGATCAGCAAGTCTCGCTCGGGAAATGCCTCGCCGGCGCCCAACAGCAACGGCACCGACAGTACGCCCGCCAGCGTCACCGCACCGCGCACCCCGCCGAAGGTCAACAGCCAGCAGGAACGTGCGTTCGGCACCAGGACCAGCTCACCCTTGCCACGCCAACGGCGCAACAGCCCCGACAGACGCCAGATGCTTTGCACCCAGACAAACCGCAGCACCAGCAACACCAGGAAAATCGCCACCACATCCACGCAGCGGTAGAACAGCGTTGGCCACAGCGTCGTCTCGTGGCTGGTCACTGCCTTGATGATGTCCGGCAGTTGCAAGCCCAGCAGCAGGAAGATCAAGCCATTGAAGGCAAACTCCAACAGCGACCAGACACTGCGATTGAGCAGCCGCGTGCCGGTCTGGCGCGGCAGCAGGTCGAGCCAGCTCTGCATCATCCCCGCTGCCACCGCCGAGAGAATCCCCGAGGCGCCCAAGCGCTCAGCCAGCACATAGGCCGCGAACGGCAGCAGCAACATGAACACCACATGGGTAGCCGGGTCGTCCCAGCCCCGGGCAATCATCCAGGCCCGCAGCCGCCCCAACAACCAGCTCAAGGCCACGCCGACCAACAGGCCGCCAACCGCCACCAGCACGAATGTCAGGCTCGCGCCCGCCAGGGAAAATACCCCGGTGATAGCCGCCGCCAAGGCGAACTTGAAGGTCACCAGGCCCGACGCATCGTTCATCAGCGCCTCGCCCTGGAGCATGTGCATCAGCGGCCCGGGCAAACGGTCCCGGGCAATCGCCGACACCGCCACCGCATCGGTCGGCGACAGCACCGCAGCCAGGGCGAAGGCCACCGGCAACGGGATACTCGGCAGCAGCCAATGAATGAAATAGCCGGCGCCCACCACCGTGAACAACACCAGGCCCACCGCCAACGTCAGGATCGGCCCTCGCAGGCGCCACAACTCACGCTTGGGCATGCGCCAGCCATCGGAGAACAGCAGCGGAGGCAAGAAGAGAAACAGAAACAGTTCGGGATCGAGGGCCACGTGCAAGCCCAGGGACGGCCAGGCCAGCAGCGCACCCGCGCCGATCTGCACCAGGGGCAACGGTAATGGGACCAACCGTCCGAGCAGGCGCGAAACGCCCACCAGCATCAACAGGATCAGGACGGTATAGGCGCTTTGCATAACGGACTTCCAATGACAGCCATATACATCTGCGGCAACCGCTGGCCGGTGAAGTGCCATATTAACTGCCAAGGTGAACCGTTGCCGTTGCACATTGGTCGCACCTCAGCGGCATCAATGCGCAGTCGTCCCTTGGCCGCTCCTAACCTCCATGCGGCAGGAGCGACCGCGGATTATCGGAAGCTAAACAGCTCGCTCAGCGGCACTGAGCGTTGAGCGGGCCGAGACAAAATCGACGTCGTCACCCTCATTGTCGCTATCTTCCCCGATCTGTTCGGCCGTCGACATTTCGACCAAGGGCAACATTCCCTGCAGCTCATCTGGATGAGCGGGACCGGCGGATAGCCTGTCCAATGCGGCGGAGGCCTTGTCCGCCAACGGCTGGGTCATCACTCCCGTTGTCACCCAGGCGGCGAGCACCGGGGCCATCGTGGCTGTAACCGTCGCCTTACCAGCCGCCGCAACACCCGCAGGCGAAATCCCGGCGCTCCTGGCTGCGTTGACAGCGGCGGTCTGCGCCATACCGATCGCAGTAATACCACCGGCCAACGCTCCGAGACCACTGACCAAACCTGTCGGCGTAACCAAGGCTTGCAGCGATTTGCTGCCATCACGCATCGCGTCCAGCGGCAGGCTGCCGACTCGCTTCGCAATGCCCATCGCAGCACTCCCTACGCCATAATTCTTGAGGTCTTTGTAACGCTGATGCCAGTCTTGACGCCCCAACAGGTATTCCGGGCCAATCCGGTGTTTCGATTTATCGATGGAATGTTGCAGGTCATAGGCGGCCATGCCTGAAAGCGGAGAACCGACGGCAGCTATCACAGAGTCCACCTTGCTGCCCGTTTGCGCATCAACGGTCTTCGTCACGACGGGTTGGATGACCGTGCGCAACACGTTTCGCGCGGAGAAGGTCTGGAAAGTCAGGCTGCCTTCAATAGCCTGAGTCGTCAGGCTCGGCTTCACCGCCTGGGCGGCTTCCTGCATGACCGGCTCCAGATCGGCATTTTCGGCCACCAGCCACTGGGTGTCGCTGGTGGCGCGCTTGATCAGGCCATTGCCGACCGTGTCGGCGGCGCTGCTGACCAGGCCGGCAATCGCCGACAGCGCCAACGGCGCGGTAATCGAGCCATTGCCGGTCACCGCCGGGGCGAAGTCCAGCGCGATGGACGCCGCGCCGAAGGGAACCGAACGAAGGAATCCAACGGTGTCATGGGCCGCGCGATCCAGCCGCGCGCCTTTGGTCAGCACGGCATCGACGCTTTCCGCGGTTTCCCCGTCATTGGCCAAGGTACGTGAACGATCGTCGATCAGTGCTTCGAAGGCCTCGCGATTGGCACCGTTTATATGCGGCTCGAATACCCGGGTGAGCTGGGCCTTGATTGCACCAGTCCGATTTGCCAGGTCCTGTGCAGCCGTGACAGGGCCGATCGGGATGGATGCAGCGGTCCCGGTAGTCGATGTCGTTGAATGAGGCGGGAGCGTCTCTTCAGTCTGAAGCGTCAGTGGATGGGGCGGTGTCAGGGAGATGGAATCCATGGGCGGGTCTCTTGTGCGAAAAAAAGTGCCGGGTTTACCTGTGCTGTGTGGTCACCTCTTTCCTATCGGTTCCGCCTCGTCCGATCCGTCGCGACAGTCAAGGCACTGAAAGGAACGACGTGGCATAATCGTCCGCTGATTTTCAGGACGATACCGGGAACGTTTTGGGGGAGCATTCATGCCCAAGGAAAACAAGCACTTACAGCTTTTCGGCATCAAAGCCTGCGATACGATGAAAAAAGCGCGTACCTGGCTCGATGAGCACGCTGTACGCTACGACTTTCACGATTACAAGACCGCCGGCATCGACCGTGAGCACCTGACCCAATGGTGCAACGAGCATGGCTGGCAAGTGGTGTTGAACCGTGCCGGTACGACCTTTCGCAAACTCGACGACGAACGCAAAGCCGATCTCGACCAGACGAAAGCCATCGAACTGATGCTCGCCCAACCCTCGATGATCAAGCGCCCGGTGCTCGATCTCGGTGACCGAACCCTGATTGGCTTCAAGCCAGATATCTATGCGGCAGAAATCAAGTAAACCTGCCCAGTCCATTTTGTAGAGGTAATTTCATGTCCACTACCCTGTTCAGCCTGGCCTTCGGTGTCGGCACTCAAAACCGTCAAGGCGCCTGGCTGGAAGTGTTCTACGCACAGCCACTGCTCAACCCGTCGGCTGACATCATCAAGGCCATCGCGCCGATCCTCGGCTACAGCGAAGGCAACCAGGCCATCACCTTCACCACCACCCAGGCCTCGCAACTGGCTGAAGCCCTCAAGGGCGTCGATGCCGCACAGGCTGCCCTGCTGACCCGCCTGGCTGAAAGCCACAAGCCGCTGGTCGCCACCCTGCTGGCCGAAGATGCCCAACTGAGCTCCACCCCTGAGGCCTACCTCAAGCTGCACCTGCTGTCCCATCGCCTGGTCAAGCCCCACGGCCTGAACCTGGCTGGCATCTTCCCGCTGCTGCCGAACGTGGCCTGGACCAGCCAAGGCGCGATCGACCTGGCCGAACTGGCCGAGCACCAGCTCGAAGCCCGCCTGCGTGGCGAACTGCTGGAAGTGTTCTCGGTGGACAAGTTCCCGAAAATGACCGACTACGTGGTCCCGGCCGGCGTGCGTATCGCCGATGCCGCGCGGATCCGCCTGGGCGCCTATGTGGGTGAAGGCACCACGGTCATGCACGAAGGTTTCGTCAACTTCAACGCCGGCACCGAAGGCCCGGGCATGATCGAAGGCCGCGTATCGGCGGGTGTGTTCGTCGGCAAGGGCTCGGACCTGGGCGGCGGTTGCTCCACCATGGGCACCCTGTCGGGCGGCGGCAACATCGTGATCAAGGTCGGCGAAGGCTGCCTGATCGGCGCCAACGCCGGCATCGGTATCCCGCTGGGCGACCGCAACACCGTGGAGTCGGGCCTGTATGTGACCGCCGGCACCAAAGTGAAGCTGCTGGACGAAAACAACCAACTGGTCAAAGTGGTCAAGGCCCGCGACCTGGCCGGCCAGCCCGATCTGTTGTTCCGCCGCAATTCCGAGACCGGCGCGGTGGAATGCAAGACGCATAAGTCGGCCATCGAGCTGAACGAAGCACTGCACGCCCACAACTAAGCGTCACACCACCACCTGTGGGGGCGAGCTATTGTGGGAGCCGAGCTTGCTCGCGATGAACGATGACGCGGTCTTGCAGTTGAACCGTGTCGCTGCCATCGCGAGCGAGCTTGGCTCCCACAAAAAAAGCCCGCTCCCACAGGGTCCGGTGTCATTCCAGCAGGGCCCGAAAGCATGTTGATTCCCTCCCCCTGGCGCACCGACTTCCCGGCCATCGCCGCCCTGCAACGGCAAGGCCAGACCTACCTGGACAGCGCCGCCACCACGCAAAAACCTCAAGCACTGCTGGACGCCCTGACGCATTACTACGCCAACGGCGCGGCCAACGTGCACCGTGCGCAACATTTGCCGGGGGCCCATGCCACCCAGGCGTTCGAGGACAGCCGCCTCAAGGCTTCGCAATGGCTCAATGCCGGAAACTGCGGGCAGGTGGTCTTCACCCACGGCGCGACTTCGGCGCTGAATCTGCTGGCCTACGGGCTGGAACATTTATTCAACCCGGGCGACGAGATCGTCATCAGCGCCCTGGAACACCACGCCAACCTGCTGCCGTGGCAGCAATTGGCCGAACGTCGTTCGTTAACCCTGGTGGTGTTGCCACTGGACGCCGACGGGGTGATCGACCCTGGCGCCGCCGCCGAACTGATCGGCCCGCGTACGCGCTTGCTGGCGGTGAGCCAGTTATCCAATGTGCTGGGGGCCTGGCAACCGGTGCCGGCGCTGCTGGCGCTGGCCAAGGCCCAAGGCGCCTTGACGGTGATCGACGGCGCCCAAGGCGTGGTCCATGGTCGCCATGACGTGGAGGCACTGGGCTGCGACTTTTATGTGTTTTCCAGCCACAAACTTTACGGCCCCGACGGGCTGGGCGTGCTGTTTGGCCGTACCGAAGCCCTTGGCAACCTGCGTCATTGGCAATTCGGCGGCGAAATGGTGCAACAGGCCGATTACCACAGCGCCACCTTCCGTCCGGCGCCGCTGGGCTTCGAAGCCGGCACGCCGCCGATTGCCAGCGTGATCGGGCTGGGGGCAACCCTGGATTACCTGTCCGACCTCGATCCGCAGGCGGTCATCGACCACGAGGCGGCGCTGCACGACTACCTGCTCCATGGCCTGCGGGCCCGCAACGGCGTGCGCCTGGTGGGCAACCCGCGCCTGGCCTTGGTCAGCTTCGTGGTCGAAGGCATCCACAACGCCGACTTGGCCCACCTGCTGACCGAGCAAGGCATCGCCGTGCGCGCCGGACATCACTGCGCCATGCCGCTGTTCAAGCACCTGAAACTGTCCGGGGCGATCCGCGTGTCGCTGGCGCTGTACAACGACTCCGCCGACATCGAACGCTTCTTCGACGCCCTCGATCAGGCCTTGGAGATGTTGCGATGAACCTGCCCGCCGAGGCTGCCACAGCGCTGCAGATTTTCCAGGACGCGTCAGGTTGGGAACAACGGGCCCGGCTGCTGATGCAATGGGGCGAGCGTTTGCCGCCCCTGAGCGACGAGGACAAGTGCGAAGCCAACCTTGTTCACGGCTGTGAAAGCCAGGTGTGGTTGGTGGGTCGCTTGCACGACGGGCACTGGCAGTTTTCCGCCAGCAGCGATGCGCGGTTGATCCGTGGGCTGGTGGCGTTGCTGCTGGCGCGGGTCAACGGGTTGTCCGCCGAGGCGTTGCAGCAGGTGGATCTGCCAGATTGGTTCAACCAGCTGGGATTGTCGCGGCAGCTGTCGCCGTCCCGTAGCAATGGCTTGAATGCGGTGTTGAAGCGGATGTTTGAGTTGACCCGCCAATGATTGTGGCGAGGGAGCTTGCTCCCGCTCGGCTGCGAAGCAGCCGCCTTGGATTCAGCATGATTGACGCCGCCAATGGGGGGCCGCTTCGCGGCCCAGCGGGAGCAAGCTCCCTCGCCACAAAAGCGCTCACTGCCCAGGCTTGACCCTGTCAGCCGGTCGCCGCACTCCGGCCACAATCTTATCCACAGCCTTGGTCGCCGCGACCATGCCAAACGTCGCCGTGACCATCATCACCGCGCCAAACCCACCGGCGCAGTCGAGCTTGACGCCGTCGCCGACAAAACTTTTCTGCAGGCAAATGCTGCCGTCCGGTTTCGGGTAGCGCAGTTGTTCGGTGGAGAACACGCAAGGCACGCTGTAGTGGCGGGTCACGGTGCGGGAAAAGCCGTAGTCGCGGCGCAAGGTGGAACGTACCTTGGAGGCCAGTGGATCGTTGAACGTGCGGTTCAAGTCGCAGACCTGGATCAGCGTCGGGTCGATCTGCCCGCCCGCGCCACCGGTGGTGATGATCTGGATCTTGCGGCGCTTGCACCAGGCGATCAGCGCAGCCTTGGCGTTGACGCTGTCGATGCAGTCGATCACGCAGTCAATGTTCGGTGTGATGTATTCGGCCATGGTGTCGCGGGTGACAAAGTCGGCCACCGCATGCACCGTGCAATCGGGGTTGATCCCGCGCAGCCGCTCGGCCATGACCTCGACCTTGGGCTTGCCGACGGTGCTGTCCAGTGCGTGCAACTGACGGTTGGCGTTGCTGACGCAAACATCGTCCAGGTCGAATAGCGAGATCTCGCCCACGCCGCAACGGGCGATGGCTTCCGCCGCCCAGGAGCCGACACCGCCGACCCCGACAATCGCCACATGGGCCACCCGCAGGCGCGCCAGGCCTTCGATGCCATATAAACGGGCGATGCCGGCAAACCGTGGATCTTCTGTACTCATGACCATTACCCCAAAAACCGGCGCGCATTATAGGGCTTTGCTGGAGCAAATTAAGCAAAACCTCTGTGGGAGCGAGCTTGCTCGCGATGGCATTGTGTCAGGCGACATCCCGGCTGGCTGATCCGACGCCATCGCGAGCGAGCTTGCTCCCACAGGTTTTGTGTTCCACCTGTCCCGCACCAGGGGCCCATGGTGGTCGTTTTGCTATAAGATAACTGCCATTTTGCGCGAGCCTGCCCGCGCCTGTACAAGCCTTGCGTCCATTCTATATTTCCGGAGCTTCCATGACGGCCCACGCCGACCTCTCGCCGACCCTGCAACTCGCCTGCGATCTGATCCGCCGTCCGTCCGTGACGCCGGTGGATGCCGATTGCCAGAAACTGATGATGCAACGCCTGGGCGACGCCGGTTTCAAGCTTGAGCCGATGCGCATCGAGGATGTGGATAACTTCTGGGCCAGCCACGGCAAGCATGACGGCCCGGTGCTGTGCTTCGCCGGACACACCGACGTGGTGCCGACCGGTCCGGTGCAGGCCTGGCAGCTCGACCCGTTCGACGCGGTCATCGACGAACAGGGCATGCTCTGCGGCCGTGGCGCGGCGGACATGAAAGGCAGCCTGGCGGCGATGGTCGTGGCGGCCGAACGGTTCGTCGCCGACTACCCGGACCACAAGGGCTCGCTGACCTTCCTGATCACCAGCGATGAAGAAGGCCCGGCCCACCACGGCACCAAAGCCGTGATCGAGCGCCTCAAGGCCCGTCAGGAACGACTGGACTGGTGCATCGTCGGCGAACCGTCGAGCACCACGCTGGTGGGCGACGTGGTCAAGAATGGCCGGCGCGGTTCCCTCGGCGCGAAGTTGACCGTGCGCGGCAAGCAAGGCCACGTGGCTTATCCACACCTGGCGAAAAATCCGATCCACCTGGCCGCTCCAGCGTTGGCAGAATTGGCCGCCGAGCATTGGGACCACGGCAACGACTTCTTCCCGCCCACCAGTTTCCAGATCTCCAACCTCAACGCCGGCACCGGCGCGACCAACGTGATCCCCGGTGACCTGGTGGCGGTGTTCAACTTCCGTTTCTCCACCGAATCCACCGTCGAAGGCTTGCAACAACGCGTCGCCGACATCCTCGACAAGCACCAGTTGGACTGGCACATCGACTGGGCACTGTCCGGCCTGCCGTTCCTCACCGAACCCGGTGCGCTGCTCGACGCCGTATCGTCGAGCATCAAGGACGTTACCGGCCGCGAGACCCAGGCGTCCACCAGCGGCGGCACGTCCGACGGTCGCTTCATCGCCACCATGGGTACGCAAGTGGTGGAACTGGGGCCGGTCAACGCGACCATCCACCAGGTCAACGAGCGCGTACTGGCCGCCGATCTCGACGTACTGACCGAGATCTACTACAAGACGCTGATCAAGTTGCTCGCCTGATGCTCGCCTGCCCTATTTGCAGTGAACCGCTGAACGCGGTGGACAACGGCGTGGTGTGCCCGGCCGGCCACCGCTTCGACCGCGCGCGGCAGGGTTACCTGAACCTGCTGCCGGTGCAGCACAAGAACAGCCGCGACCCCGGCGACAACCAGGCGATGGTCGAAGCCCGGCGCAACTTCCTCAACGCCGGGCATTACGCCCCGGTCGCCCGGCGCTTGGCGGAACTGGCCGCTGAACGCGCACCCGGACGCTGGCTGGATATTGGTTGTGGCGAGGGCTACTACACCGCGCAGATCGCTGAAGCGTTGCCCAACGCCGATGGTTATGCCCTGGACATTTCCCGAGAAGCGGTCAAGCGCGCCTGCAAACGCAATCCGCAGCTGACCTGGTTGATCGCCAGCATGGCCCGGGTGCCGCTGGCGGACGGCTGCTGCCAGTTCCTGGCCAGCGTGTTCAGTCCGCTGGACTGGCAGGAGGCCAAGCGCTTGCTCAGCCCCGGCGGCGGCCTGATGAAAGTCGGCCCCACCGCCGGCCACCTGATGGAATTGCGCGAGCGCCTGTACGACGAAGTGCGCGAATACATCGACGACAAGCACCTGGCCCTGGTGCCGCCGGGCATGGTGCTGGATCACAGTGAAACCCTCGAATTCAAGCTGACGCTCGCCAATGGCCAGGACCGCGCCAATCTGCTGGCCATGACGCCCCACGGCTGGCGCGCCAGTGCCGAACGCCGTGCCAGCGTGATCGAGCAGGCCGAGCCGTTCCAGGTCACGGTGTCGATGCGCTACGATTATTTCGTTCTTCAATAACCTTTTGATTCCGGGCCCGGGCAACCGCTCGGGCCCCGTTAAATCCGCGAATGGATTTTTCAAGACCGCAGCGAGGATATCCATGCGCCAACCCGATATCGAGATTTACCTCAAAGACGCCGACGTCGACCACAAGGCCATCGCCGCCTGGCTCGGCCAGGCCCTGGGCCCGTGCAGCGACTGGGTCCAGAAAGGCCAGACCTACAAGTGCAAGGCCGGCAACATCCCGGTGACCTGGCTGCCCAAGGCCGTGGGCAAATGGAACAGCCTGTACCTGGAAAGTGACCAGACCCCGTGGGAAGACGACATCGCCTGCGCCCGCGCCGCCTTCGCCGCACTGAACGTCGAAGTGCGCTGCGCGCCTGGGTCATGGGTCGAGGAAGAAGGCGAGGAATCGGCGGATCGCTGGATTCGCATCAGTGCCGACGGGGAAGAAGAGATTACCTGGAAGACGGCGTGACGCTGACTTCCAGCCCACCGAAGAGCCAA
>NZ_JBAMDJ010000061.1:0-24364 GCF_036961705.1 Pseudomonas sp. 3JA | reverse complement strand
GCTTCAGGGCCGCTGCGCGCCCCAGCGGGAGCAAGCTCCCTCGCCACAAAGGCCCATCGGCTAGCGCGGTTCGATATGGGCAATCATCAACTGCACCGTTTCCTGGCCGCGGAACTCGTTGAGGTCGAGCTTGTAGGCCAGTTCCACCCAGCGCACGGTAGGGTTGGGCCAGATCTCGCGGTCGATGCCGAAGGCAATGCCGTCGAGCTTCACCGAGCCGCACTCGCTCTTGAGGACGACCTTAAGGTGCCGTTCGCCCACCACGCGTTGTTCGACCAACTGGAACACACCATGGAACATCGGCTCCGGGAAATGCTGGCCCCAGGGACCGGCATGGCGCAGCGCCCGGGCCAGTTCGAGGTGGAACTCCTCCACTGCCAGGGTGCCATCGGACAACAGCCGGCCGGTCAGGTCTTCTTCGCGCAACTGCCGGCGCACTTCCGCATCGAACGCCTCGGCGAACAACGGAAAATTCGCTTCCGGCAGCGTCAGCCCCGCAGCCATGGCGTGACCGCCGTACTTGCTGATCAAGGTGGGATGCTGCACCGCCACCACACTCAGCGCATCACGAATGTGAAAACCCGGCACCGAGCGACCCGAGCCCTTGAGCAAGCCGTCCCCGGCATCGGCAAAAGCAATGGTCGGACGGAAATAGCGCTCTTTCATCCGCGAGGCGAGAATGCCGATGACCCCTTGGTGCCACTGCGGATCGAACAGGCACAAGCCGAACGGCATCGACTCCACCGGCAGGTCCTTGAGCTGGGCCAGGGCTTCGCGCTGCATGCCCTGCTCGATGGACTTGCGGTCCTGATTCATGCCGTCCAGTTGCGCCGCCATCTCCCGTGCCAGGGCCGGATCGTCGGTGAGCAGGCATTCAATGCCCAGGCTCATGTCGTCCAGGCGCCCTGCCGCATTCAGACGCGGCCCGAGGATAAAGCCGAGGTCGGTGGAGGTGATACGCGAAGCGTCGCGCTTGGCCACTTCCAGGATTGCCTTGATGCCGGGCCGGGCGCGTCCGGCGCGAATCCGTTCCAGGCCCTGATGCACCAGGATCCGGTTATTCGCGTCCAGGGGCACTACGTCGGCCACGCTGCCCAGGGCCACCAGGTCGAGCAATTCGCCGATGTTCGGCTGAGGTGTACTGGCATACCACCCCAGGCTGCGCAGACGCGCCCGCAGGGCCATCAGCACATAGAAAATCACCCCGACACCCGCCAGTGCCTTGCTCGGGAACTCGCAGCCCGGCTGATTCGGATTGACGATGGCATCGGCCGCCGGCAGTTCGAGGCCGGGCAAGTGGTGGTCGGTGACCAGCACCTTGAGCCCCGCCGCTTTCGCCGCCGCCACGCCTTCCACACTGGAAATACCGTTATCCACGGTGATCAGCAACTGCGGTTCGCGGGCCAGGGCGACTTCGACGATTTCCGGGGTCAGCCCGTAGCCATATTCGAAGCGATTGGGCACCAGGTAGTCGACATGGGCCGCACCGAGCAGGCGCAACCCGAGCATGCCCACGGTGCTGGCGGTCGCGCCATCAGCATCGAAGTCGCCCACGATCAGGATGCGTTGGCGTTGCTCCAGCGCCGTCACCAGCAGATCCACCGCGGCGTCGATCCCCTTGAGCTGCTGAAAGGGAATCAAGCGCGCCAGGCTCTTGTCCAGTTCGGCCTCGGACTGCACACCACGCGCAGCGTACAGGCGGGTCAACAGGGGCGGCAGGTCACCGAGAAATGGCAGGGTGTCGGGCAGTTGGCGGGGTTCTATGCGCATGGGGTGACGGACATTTCTCTATTTTTTGGATCCTGGACTGTGGCGAGGGAGCTTGCTCCCGCTGGGCTGCGAAGCGGCCCCTTTTTGTGGGTGCTGCGCACCCAAGCGGGAGCAAGCTCCCTCGCCACAATGAGTTCACTCAATACCGGGTCAACGGCTCAACCACGCTCGCCCAGCAACCATTGCAGCTGGACTTCATGCTGACCACGGTCGTCGGTCACGAAAATCGTGCCCTCACTGATCATCACATCCCACTTGATCACCCGGGGCATGTCCTGGGCCAGGGTTTCGAGCACTTCCTGGGGCACAGCGGCGATGTTGACGTTCTTCAGGTTCTTGACCGCCGGGATCACCTTGCCTTCCCACACCCGCAGGCTGCCGTAGGCCAGCAGGCTGGTGCGCTCGGTCCGGCGCGAGCACCAGGTCAGGCGATCGGCATCCGGCTGGCCGACTTCGATCCAATGCAGCACACGGTCATCCAGGCTTTTTTCCCACAGCGCAGGCTCGTCGACGTCTGACAGGCCACGACCAAACGCCAGCAGCTCGTTGTACCAGAATGCGTAGGCCAGCAGACGCACGGTCATGCGCTCTTCGGTTTCCGAAGGGTGGCGGGCGATGGTCTGCTTCACATTCTCATACACATTGCGGTCGAGATCGGTGAGGTTCAGTTCAAACTTGTAAGTCGTGGACGGCTGGGCCATGAACGGGCTTCTTGATACGAGGAAAGGCGGCAAGTCTAACCGATGACGCGGGCAATCCACGAATTGCCGACCATCAACCTACGGCGACTGACGCTGGCCTATGATAAAACGCTCTATTCGTTCTGCCTTTGTCCTACAGGATCTGTCATGTCGCTTACTGCCAAACCCCTTGCCGGCGTCAAAGTCATCGAACTCGGCACCTTGATCGCCGGGCCGTTCGCCTCGCGCATCTGCGGCGAATTCGGTGCCGAAGTCATCAAGGTCGAATCGCCCGACGGCGGAGACCCCCTGCGCAAGTGGCGCAAGCTATACGAAGGCACCTCGCTGTGGTGGTTCGTCCAGGCACGCAACAAGAAGTCCCTGACCTTGAACCTCAAGCACCCTGAAGGCCTGGCGATCCTGAAAAAACTGCTCGGCGAAGCCGATATCCTGATCGAGAATTTTCGCCCCGGCGTCCTGGAAAAGCTCGGCCTGGGCTGGGATGTCCTGCACGCACTGAACCCGAAACTGGTGATGGTGCGGCTTTCGGGCTTCGGCCAGACCGGGCCGATGAAAGATCAGCCGGGGTTTGGCGCGGTGGGCGAATCCATGGGCGGCCTGCGCTACATCACCGGCTTCGAGGACCGCCCGCCAGTGCGTACCGGGATTTCCATCGGCGACTCCATCGCCGCCCTCTGGGGCGTGATCGGCGCCTTGATGGCCCTGCGTCACCGCGAGATCAACGGCGGCACCGGGCAAGTGGTGGACGTGGCGCTGTACGAGGCGATTTTCGCCATGATGGAAAGCATGGTGCCGGAGTTCGATGTGTTCGGCTTCATCCGTGAGCGCACCGGCAACATCATGCCCGGCATCACCCCCTCGTCCATCCACACCAGCTCTGACGGAAAGCACGTGCAGATTGGCGCCAACGGCGACGCAATCTTCAAGCGCTTCATGCAGATCATTGGCCGCGACGACCTGGCCAATGACCCGCAACTGGCCAGCAACGATGGCCGTGACAGCCGCCGCGACGAGCTGTACGGCGTCATCGATCGCTGGGTCAACGCGCTGCCGCTCGATAGCGTTATCGACCAATTGAACCAGGCCGGAGTGCCGGCCAGTCGGATCTTCAGCGCCGAGGACATGTTCAGCGACCCACAGTTTCTGGCCCGTGAAATGTTCCTGCAGGCCAAGTTGCCGGACGGCAAGGCGTTCAAGATGCCGGGGATCGTACCGAAACTCTCCGACACCCCGGGCACCTCCGAATGGGTCGGGCCGGCGCTGGGTGAACACAACGCACAAGTGCTCGGCGAGCTTGGCTACGATGCACAGCAGATCGCCAAGCTGCGCACCGAGGGTGCCATTTGACACACCGCAGTGGGCCGTCACAGAAGATCAGACCTGTGGGAGCGCCTGACAGAACGCGCTAAAAACGTAAAAGCCAGGCAAAAAGAAACCCCGAGAAGTGGGGAGACGACTCGGGGTTAAACGTGACCATTCATGGTCCGTACAACAAGCGACAAGCACCGGAGCACAATGCTTGCTCTTGTTGGTAAAGAGTCTGACTCGTTAGGACGTAGGAAGGTTCCCACAACCCCCCAGTCAATTCGCCCCGACCATGACCTTGTCGCGCGCCAGATTGCGCAGCGCCGCAATCACACAGGGCTCCAGGCGGCCCTCGGCAATCAATACATCGCGATGCAGGCCATCGACCACATCCGTCAACTGACGCTTGTCGGTCAATTGGGCCTGATTGAACACTCGCTCGACCATGATGGCCCCGGAGGCATTCTTCAGCGTCACCAGGCATTCGCCCTTGGCGCCGGAGGGAGTCAGCGTGACCAGATACGGGCTCAAAGCCTCACTCAGCAATAGGCTGATACTTTCCATTCGCTCACCCTTCAATAGTCCGAAAACAACTGCATGTTCACAGTAAGTGACCGTGGGCCGCAGCAGAAAGTTCGTCAGCGCACCGGACCGGCACGCCTCCAACCTGTTCAACCGAGCATGCGCGCCCAATATGACAGGCAAACAACAGCCTTCTCTTGAGGCCTTGGCGTGGTGACGGTCGGCGTCAGGCCATCAACTTGTCGCAACGGCGCCGCCGACGCCCGGCATCGGTCCAGCCCCCCAGAATGCCGCGCAACTGCCCATCAGCCCCATAGAAGGGCACCGACCAATGATAGATTTCCCGCAAGCCGCTGCTGAACATCAATTGCCGGTCGAAGAACCGAGACTGGCCGGTGCGCAATTGCTCCATCACCTCCCCATGGAGCAACTCGGCGGTGGCCGGTGGAAATGCCGCCGAATCCGTCAGCCGCGTGCCCCGCAGCTTTTCGAAGCGGGTCGCTAACTGGTCCTCGTAGCTTTTGTTGCACATGACCAGGCGCCCTTCCAGATCCCGGATGAAAATCGGGTCGGGAATGGCATCCATCAAGGCACGTTGGAGCATCAATTGGTCCTTGAGGACCGCCTCAGCCTTGAGACGCTGGTCGATCTGTATCTGCAGACGGCGGTTCCATAGCAGGGACAGGAGGCCGAACACCACGACCACGGTCACGCACCAGTACCCCCAGCGGGAAAACCGCTCCCAGATCGATGGCGCCGGCGCGGGTGTGCTGCCGGCCATCCATTTGGAACGCAGCGCGCGCATGTCCTTGGCCGGGAAGGCTTCCAGGGCTTTGTTCAAGATGCTCAGCAGCACGGCCAGGTCCTGGCGTACCGCGAGGTAGTCAGGTTCCCACTTGCCCTCAAGCCCCCTTCCTACCTGCAATTGCCCCGCCGGATAGAGATGCACCCCGGTTTCATTTTCGATGGTGGCATAGGCCTCCCGACTCTCGACCAATGCCCGCGCCTCGCCATAGGTCTTGGTCGTGCGCAATTTGATGGCCGGGTAGTCGCGCCTGATCTCCGCTTCCAGGGCATGCCGCGCCGGCAACGCCAGGACCTTCCCTTCCAGCTGTTCCAGCGAATGGAGGATCGACTCTCCGTCACGGCCAACAAATACCCAGCCCGAGCCACCAAATGCATGGCTGAAGCTCAGGAAATCCCTGCGTTCGTCATTCATCGCCAAGAGGGTCGTCATGTCGGCTTCGCTGTTCTCCAGCATCGTCAGCAACTCGCCGGGGGAGAACGACTCCCGATGCACGAACTCAAGGCCAGTCATTTGCGAGATGCGCTGGAGAATGTCGTGGTTCAGACCGTTCCACTGCCCCAGTTCATTCTTGAACAGGTACAGCGGAAACTGCATCGTGGCCACGATGACGCGTGGGTTCTCCTTGATCCACTTCAATTCCTGCGCATCCAATACCAGCCGCTCGCCAGGATTGAACGGCGGCGTTTCGAAAGCCGCCAACTGCGTCGCATTGCCCCCTTGCACCCAGTGCATCAGGGCCAGGCCCATTACCCAGCCCCGGGCTGGCTTGCATTTGCTAAAAAACGACATCTGCATTTCCTTCGAGATGACTCGCCCGTCCCTCCAAGGGCGAAAACCTGGTCAGTTTGGCATGCAGAAACAAGAAAGCCCGTCAGGAGACGGGCTTCAAAATGTGACAGGTCTAGGCTATCAGAGCGGCTTGCCGCGGTTGCCATGCTGGCTGACAAAGGCCTGCACAGCCTTCAAGTCGTTGGGCAACACGGTGCAACGCTCATCTCGCTCAAACAAATCAGAAAGATGTGCAGGTAGTTCAAGCGCTTTTCCTACACCGGCTTTCTCCACGGCTTCCGGGAACTTGACCGGATGCGCCGTGCCGAGAATCACCATCGGGATGTCCAGGCTACGACGGCACTCACGAGCGGCCCTGACGCCAATGGCCGTGTGCGGATCGAGCAACTCACCGCTCTGCGCGAACACCTCGGCGATGGTTTCGCAAGTCTGCTCATCGTCCACGGCCAGGGAATCGAACAACTTGCGGGCTTCGGTCCAGCGCTCAGGCTCGACGCTGAAACCGCCGCCCTGGCGGAAGCTGTCCATCAGGCCGGCAATCGCCGCACCATTGCGACCGTGCAGGTCGAACAGCAAGCGTTCGAAGTTCGACGACACCATGATGTCCATCGAAGGCGACAGCGTGGCGTGCAGGGTTTCCTTGACGTACTGGTTGCCGCTCATGAAGCGGTGCAGGATGTCGTTGCGGTTGGTGGCGACGATCAATTGATTGATCGGCAGGCCCATGTTGCGCGCCAGGTAACCGGCGAAAATATCGCCGAAGTTGCCGGTCGGCACCGAGAACGACACGGAGCGGGCCGGGCCGCCCAATTGCAGGGCCGCGTGGAAGTAATAAACGATCTGGGCCATGATCCGCGCCCAGTTGATCGAGTTCACCGCCACCAGCCGCGTGCCCTTGAGGAAGCTCTGGTCGGCGAAACTGGCCTTGACCATTTCCTGGCAGTCATCGAAGTTGCCTTCGATGGCGATGTTGTGGATGTTATCGCCAAAAATCGTCGTCATCTGCCGACGTTGTACTTCCGAGACCCGGTTGTGCGGGTGCAGGATGAAAATGTCGACGTTCTCGCAATGCTTGCAGCCTTCGATGGCCGCCGAACCGGTGTCGCCGGAAGTGGCACCGACGATCACCACACGCTCGCCACGCTTTTGCAGCACGTAGTCCAGCAGGCGACCGAGCAATTGCAGGGCGAAGTCCTTGAACGCCAGGGTAGGGCCGTGAAACAGCTCCATGACCCATTCGTTACCGTTGAGCTGACGCAGCGGTGCGATGGCGTTGTGGGAAAAGACGCCATAGGTCTCTTCCAGGATTTTCTTGAAATCGGCGTCCGGGATGCTGCCGGTGACGAACGGGCGCATGACCCGGAACGCCAGCTCGTGATACGGCAGGCCGGCCCAGGAAGCGATTTCTTCCTGGGTGAAGCGCGGCAGGTTTTCCGGCACATAGAGACCGCCGTCCGTGGCCAGGCCGGCCAGGAGGACATCTTCGAAATTCAGGGCCGGTGCCTGGCCGCGGGTGCTGATATAGCGCATGGGGGCAAACCTTTGGTTTGAGCTTCGAGCTTCAAGCTGCAAGCGGCAAGTTTAAAGCGAATCGGCTTTTTACTTGTCGCTTGCGGCTCGGAGCTTGCCGCTGATTAATTCAAATGTTCAACGCGGATACGGACCACCGGGCCAACGACACCCTGGAGCGCTTCCAACGCCGCAATCGCGTCGTTGATGCGCTGCTCGACCACACGGTGGGTCAGCAGGATCATCGGCACCAGGCCGTCGTGTTCCTCGACTTCCTTCTGCATGATCGACTCGATGTTGATACCGCGTTCCGAGAGAATGCTCGCCACTTGGGCCAGCACACCCGGATGGTCCTTGGCCTGGATGCGCAGGTAGTAGGAGCTTTCGCATGCCTCGATCGGAAGAATCGGGTGAGCCGACAGCGAGTCTGGCTGGAAGGCCAGGTGCGGCACACGGTTTTCCGGGTCCGAGGTCATGGCGCGAACCACGTCCACCAGGTCGGCGATCACCGAAGAGGCCGTCGGTTCCATGCCCGCACCGGCACCGTAGAACAGCGTCGAGCCGGAGGCGTCGCCGTTGACCATCACCGCGTTCATCACACCGTTGACGTTGGCGATCAGGCGATCGGCCGGGATCAAGGTCGGGTGCACGCGCAGCTCGATGCCATTGGCGGTGCTGCGCGCCACGCCCAGGTGCTTGATGCGATAGCCCAAGGCTTCGGCGTAATTCACGTCAGCGGTGGTCAGCTTGGTGATGCCTTCGGTGTAGGCCTTGTCGAACTGCAACGGGATGCCGAACGCAATGGAGGCCAGGATCGTCAGCTTGTGCGCTGCGTCGATGCCTTCCACGTCGAACGTCGGATCAGCCTCTGCGTAGCCCAGGGCCTGGGCTTCGGCGAGCACGTCTTCGAAGGTACGACCCTTCTCGCGCATCTCGGTGAGGATGAAGTTGCCGGTGCCGTTGATGATCCCCGCGACCCAGTTGATGCGGTTGGCCGACAGGCCTTCGCGGATCGCCTTGATCACCGGGATACCACCAGCCACGGCGGCTTCGAAAGCCACGATCACGCCCTTCTCGCGGGCCTTGGCGAAAATCTCATTACCGTGAACAGCGATAAGCGCCTTGTTCGCGGTGACCACATGCTTGCCATTCTCGATGGCCTTGAGTACCAGCTCACGGGCAACGGTGTAGCCGCCGACCAGCTCTATGACGATGTCGATCTCAGGGTTCGTGGCCACTTCGAAGACATCGTTGGTAATCGCAATACCGGTCGTCTGGAACTGAGGCTTTGGCGTGCGCATGGCAATTTGTGCCACTTCGATCCCACGCCCGGCACGACGAGCAATTTCCTCGGCGTTGCGCTGAAGTACGTTGAAGGTGCCGCCACCGACGGTACCTAACCCACAGATGCCTACTTTGACCGGATTCACTCTTGACTCCCCATGAAACGGCCGACACAAGGTCGGCCGTGAAATACAGCCGCGCAGCAACGCGACTTTGTGTTTAACGGCCCGACGAAGGTTTTCGCCGAGCCGTGATCTTCAGAAGCGGATCGCCCATGATCATTTTGCGCCCAGGGCCAGTTTGGCGACTTGTGGCGCCGGCTGATAGCCCGGAATCACCTGGCCGTCGGCCAAAACGATGGCCGGCGTGCCGTTCACACCAATGGACTGGCCGAGGGCGAACTGCTTGGAAACCGGGTTCTCGCACTTGGCGGCCTTGATTTCCTTGCCATCGACCATCTTGTCCATGGCCGCTTTCTTGTCCTTGGAGCACCAGACCGCCTGCAACTGCTCATCGCCCGGCGAGCCCAGGCCCTGGCGCGGGAATGCAACATAGCGCACTTCGATGCCACGCTTGTTCAGCTCCGGCACTTCGGCGTGCAGCTTGTGGCAATACGGGCAAGTGGTGTCGGTGAACACGGTGATGTGGGACTTGGTTTCGCCAATGGCCGCATAGACCACGGTTTCAGCAACTGGAATGCCATTGATCAACTTGGAAATGCCCTGGCGCTCGGTCATCTCGGTGAGATTGACCGGCTTGCCGTCCTTGAGCTCGAACAGGTTGCCCTGGACGATGTACTGACCGTCGGCGCTGGCGTAAAGCACGCGGCTGCCCTTGAGCTTGACCTCATACAGGCCTGCCATGGGACTGGCCGAGATGGTTTCGATCGGCACTTCGAGCTGAAGGTTTTCCAGGCTCTTGCGGATAGCCTTGTCGGCCGCGTCGTCGGCAATGGCAAAGGTACTGGCCAGCGCAATGGCGGCGGCGGTGAATATCTGGATCAAACGCATGGGGACTCCTGAGGCGAACAAATGAGACGGGAAACGCCGACCCGCAGATTCGGGTTCCAACCGCCCACTGTGCAAACCGGGAAAGCCTACCACATAAGGCCCGCGTGACCGAATGCACCTGTCGCAAGACAACATGCATTGTACGAGGCCCAGGAACTGGGTGGCGAGGGAGCTTGCTCCCGCTCGACTGCGCAGCAGTCGCTAATGACGCACCCGTTTTTCCCTGACAGTTTCTGATGCCTCGATTCAGGGCCGCTACGCGCCCCAGCGGGAGCAAGCTCCCTCGCCACAACAGCCTAGCCGCGGGGGTGATGCTTGGCATGCAAGTCCTGCAACCGCGCCCGGGCGACATGGGTGTAGATCTGGGTGGTGGACAGGTCGCTGTGGCCGAGCAGCATCTGCACCACCCGCAGGTCGGCGCCGTGGTTGAGCAGGTGCGTGGCGAAGGCATGGCGCAAGGTGTGGGGCGAGAGGGATTTGTTGATTCCGGCCACCTTGGCCTGGTGCTTGATGCGGTGCCAGAACGTCTGGCGGGTCATCTGCTCGCCGCGCAGGCTGGGGAACAGCACGTCGCTGGGGCGCCCGCCCAGCAGTTCGTGGCGGGCATCGCGCATGTAGCGCTCGACCCAGACAATCGCTTCCTCACCCATCGGCACCAGGCGTTCCTTGCTGCCTTTGCCCATCACCCGCAGCACGCCCTGGCGCAGGTTGACCTGCTCCAGCGTCAAGCTGATCAACTCGGTGACCCGCAGGCCGCAGGCGTACAAGACCTCCAGCATGGCCCGGTCGCGCTGACCAATGGCTTCGCTGAGGTCGGGGGCCGCCAGCAGCGCTTCCACATCGGCTTCCGAGAGGGACTTGGGCAATGGACGCCCCAATTGCGGCATCTCCACGCGCAAGGTCGGGTCCACCGCAATCAATTTTTCCCGCAGCAAATAGCGATAAAAACCACGCAAGCCAGAGAGAAACCGCGCCGTCGAGCGTGGTTTGTAGTTCTGCTCCAGGCGCCACGCCAAGTGATCGAGGATCAATTCCCGGCCGGCATTGATCAGCTCCAGGTGGTTTTCCTGCAACCAACCGTTGAACAGCGCCAGGTCACTGCGATAAGCATCACGGGTGTTATCGGACAACCCCTTTTCCAGCCACAGGGCGTCGAGAAACTGGTCTATCAGCGGATGATCGATGGCGGGCATAAGAACTCTTGAAGGATGCGGGCACACCCAGCATCAAAATGGCAAATGAAGCTATGCAGGGTGCTCAAAGCGCAAATCGCAGGCAACAAAAAAGCAGCCCGCAGGCTGCTTTTTTTTGCATCGGAAGCTGGACTTAAGCCAGTTTTTCCTTGATGCGAGCTGCTTTACCCGACAGGTCACGCAGGTAGTACAGCTTGGCTTTACGTACGTCACCGCGACGCTTGACAGCCATGCTGTCGATTTGCGGGCTGTAGGTCTGGAAAGTACGCTCTACGCCAACACCGTTGGAGATTTTACGAACGGTGAATGCACTGTTCACGCCGCGGTTACGCTTGGCGATAACGACGCCTTCGAACGCTTGCAGACGGGAACGGTCGCCTTCCTTCACTTTCACCTGAACGACAATGGTGTCGCCTGGGGCAAAGGTAGGGATTTCTTTGGTCATCTGCTCTGCTTCGAGTGCAAGGATGATTTTGTTAGTCATGCTGTGCTCCTAAGGCAAGTCGTCGGACTCACCATCGATACGTTGTTAACTATCGTCCCGCTCGCGGATGTATTCCTCGAGCAGCTTCTTCTCTTCTCCAGAAAGCGAGCGGCTTTCCAGAAGATCGGCGCGTCGTTCATAGGTCCGACCAAGGGACTGCTGTAAACGCCAACGCCGGATGTGCGCGTGGTTGCCACTTAGCAACACGTCGGGAACACGCTGATCCGCATACACCTCCGGTCGGGTGTAGTGCGGGCAATCCAGCAGACCATCCGTAAAGGAATCTTCCTCAGCGGAATCTGCATGCCCTAAAGCTCCAGGCAGCAGTCGTGTAACCGCATCGATCAGGACCATCGCCGGCAGCTCGCCGCCAGACAATACATAGTCGCCAATCGACCACTCTTCATCGACATGAGCTTCAATGAAACGCTCGTCAATGCCTTCATAACGGCCGGCAATCAGGATCAATGCATCCGAATTCGCCAGCTCGCGTACCGCCGACTGAGTCAGCTGGCGGCCTTGGGGCGACAGGTAGATCACCTTCGCACCCTCCCCGGCTGCCGTCCTGGCCTGAACCAGCGCATCTTCCAGGGGCTTGATCTTCATCACCATGCCCGGACCACCGCCAAACGGGCGATCGTCCACAGTGTGATGTCGATCCGTGGTGTAGTCCCGCGGATTCCAACAAGTGAGCTGTAACAGCTCCTGTTTCACCGCGCGGCTGGTTATGCCGTACTCGCTGATGGCGGAAAACATCTCGGGAAACAATGTGATGACTTCAACGCGCAAGTTAGCCACGTTTAGAAATCCGCATCCCATTCCACCTTCATCTCGCCTGCGGCAAGGTCGACGGCCAACACGCATTGCTCGGTATAGGGCAACAGGCGTTCGCGATCATCCAGGCTGCCGACGCAAGGCTTGACCACCATGACATCGTTCGAACCGGTCTCGAGCAGGTGATCGATTTTCCCGAGCAATTGCCCGAGGTGGTCGATGACCTTCAGACCCACCAACTGGTACCAGTAGTACTCGCCGTCGGTCAGTTCAGGGAACAGGTTGCGCGGCACGCAGATCTCATAACCGGCCAGAAGACGCGCTTCTTCACGATCATCGAGACCCTTGAGCTTTGCGACCAGGAACTTGTCGTTCCCGCGTCCGCTGACCAGCTCCACCTGTTTCACGCTACCTTCGCGCTTGAGCGTCCAGGTTTTGTAGTCCAACAGGTTCTTGATCGGATCAGTAAAGGAATACACCTTCACTTCGCCGCGAACGCCATGTACAGAGTAGATTTTGCCGACAACGATCAAATCATCAGCATCTTTTGGCGTCGCGTTCATATTGCTCAGGCCGCAGCCTTAGCCGATTCCTTCAACAACTGAGCAACGCGCTCAGAAGGTTGTGCACCAACGCTCAGCCAGTAGGCTACGCGCTCTTGGTTCACGGACAGACGAACTTCCTGACCACGGGCAACAGGGTTGAAGAAACCAACCTGCTCCTTGTGGGAACCGTCACGCGGGTTGCGGCTGTCGGTTACGGTCAGGTGGTAAAACGGGCGCTTTTTGGAGCCGCCAAGGGCAAGACGGATTGTTAGCATGTGAACATCGTTCCTGTAGTCGGTGCTGCAAATCTAAATGCACAGCGGGCATAGGTGCCCGAAAGGCCGCATATTCTAAGGAATATCCGGACTTTTGCAAATGTCTTTTTCCGGCGCCTGGCGCCATGCGATCAAGATTTGCCATAGAGCCGTCATGAAAAACGGCAAGTCAGCTCCCGCGTAGCGCGGGTTTGCTGGAGATCCCCGCATCCGTGCGGGGCAACGCCGACATGACAGCCGGCGCAGATTCTTTACATTTTCGGCATGCCGCCGCCGGGCAACATACCGCCCATGCCGCGCATCATCTTGGCCATTCCGCCCTTGGCGGAGAATTTCTTCATCATCTTCTGCATCTGCTTGTGCTGCTTGATCAAGCGACCGATGTCCTGCACCTGGGTGCCGGAACCCATGGCGATACGGCGCTTGCGCGAACCGCTGATCAACTCAGGGTCGCGGCGCTCGGCCGGGGTCATGGAGTTGATGATGGCTTCCATCTGCTTGAACTGCTTTTCAGCCGCGCCTTGGGCGTTGCCCATCTGCGCCAGGTTCACGCCGCCGATGTTCGGCAGTTTGTCCATGAGCCCGCCGAGGCCGCCCATGTTCTTCATTTGTTGCAGCTGGTCGCGGAAGTCTTCGAGGTCGAAGCCCTTGCCCTTCTTCAGCTTCTTGGCCAGTTTGTCGGCCTTGTCCTTGTCGAGGGTCTGTTCAGCCTGCTCGATCAGGCTGAGCACGTCGCCCATGCCGAGGATGCGCGAAGCGATACGCTCGGGGTGGAACGGCTCGAGCGCTTCGCTCTTCTCGCCCATACCGATGAACTTGATCGGCTTGCCGGTGATGGCCCGTACCGACAGCGCGGCACCGCCACGGGCGTCACCGTCGACCTTGGTCAGGATCACGCCAGTCAACGGCAGCGCATCGCCGAATGCCTTGGCGGTGTTGGCCGCGTCCTGGCCGGTCATGGCATCGACCACGAACAGGGTTTCCACCGGGTTGATCGCAGCATGCAGCGCTTTGATCTCGCCCATCATCTCTTCATCGATGTGCAGGCGACCGGCGGTATCGACGATGACCACGTCGATGAATTTCAGCTTGGCTTCTTTAATAGCCGCCTGGGCGATGTCCACCGGTTTCTGGCTCAGGTCGGACGGAAAGAACGTCACGCCGATGTCGTTGGCCAGGGTTTCCAGTTGCTTGATCGCCGCCGGACGGTAGATGTCCGCCGACACCACCATCACCGACTTCTTCTTGCGCTCTTTAAGGAAGCGCGCCAGCTTGCCGGCCGTCGTGGTCTTGCCCGCGCCCTGCAGGCCAGCCATCAGCACCACCGCTGGCGGTACGGCACTCAGGTTCAGGTCTTCGTTGGCGGCGCCCATCAGGCTTTCGAGTTCGGCCTGGACGATCTTCACGAACGCCTGGCCCGGTGTCAGGCTGCGCGACACTTCGGTGCCGACGGCGCGTTCCTTGACCGAATTGACGAAGTCCTTGACCACCGGCAGGGCGACGTCGGCTTCGAGCAACGCCATGCGCACTTCGCGCAGGGTGTCTTTGATGTTGTCCTCGGTCAGTTTCGCCTTGCCGGTGACATGGCGCAGCGTCTGCGAGAGACGGTCGGTTAGGTTTTCAAACATGCGCGATCCTTTCAGGCCCAGATGAGACCGGGATAATGGCGGCCCAGACCGTGAAAAATGTGCTCGGCGAGCCTGCGGCGTGGGCAGGTCGCGGATTATAGCGAAGAAGCGGGCAACGTACACCTTGCTGTCAGTTGCTGTGGTCTTTCGTGCGGAGGCGGTCTATGCCAAACTCAGCGCCTTTCGGGCTTGCCTAACAGGATTTATGCTCCCCTTGTCACCCAGCTTGCTTGCCACGCTCGCCGCCGCCTGCCTTTATGCCGCTGCGACCCTCTATCAAGGCACCCGCCTGGCCACCGGCGCCAAGGCGAACAAACGCCTGCTGGTCACGCTCGGCGTGCTGGCGGTGCTCGGCCACGCGGCCAGCCTTTATACCCACTTGATGACGCCGATCGGCCTGGGCCTGGATTTTTTCAACGCCGCCAGCCTGATCGCCGTGGCTGTGATCGGCTTGACGCTGATCGCCTGCTCGCGCATCCCGGTGGAGAACCTGCTGGTGCTGCTGTTCCCGCTGGGGCTGGCGACGGTGCTGCTGGCGCAGTTCGCGCCGTCAGGTACGGTGCAGATCATCGACGAAGAGCCGGGCATCCTTGCCCACATCCTGCTGTCGATCCTCGCCTACGGCCTGTTCACCATCGCAGTGTTCCAGGCCTTGCTGCTGCTGGTGCAGGACCACCAGCTCAAAAACAAACACCCGTCCGGGCTGATCCGCAACTTCCCGCCATTGCAAACCATGGAAAGCCTGCTGTTCGGCTTCCTCTGGGCCGGCTGGAGCCTGCTGTCGCTGTCGCTGATCTCCGGTTGGCTGTTCGTCGAGAACCTGTTCGCCCAGCACCTGGTGCACAAGACCCTGCTGGCCTGCCTGGCGTGGATCGTCTTCAGCGTGCTGCTGTGGGGCCGCAACCGCCTCGGCTGGCGCGGCCACAAGGCGATTCGCTGGACCCTGGCCGGTTTCTGCCTGCTGATGCTCGCGTACTTCGGCAGCAAGCTGGTTCGCGAATACATCCTGCATGTCTGACGGACGGCCCTGATGGATACATTGCCCGTGGCGCCGCTGTTTGCCGTGCTGGTGGTGCTGATCCTCTGGTCGGCCCTGTTCACCGCCATCGAAGCCGCCCAGCAGCATCTGTTGGCCCAGCGCACGGCCTCGCGCGCCAGTGACAAACCGCTGGCAACGCTGACATTCCCACTGGCCAGCCTGATCCTGTGCAATACCCTCTGTCGCACCCTGGCCGTGGTCATCGGCACCTTGCTGGCGATTTTTACCTGGCTGGAAAACGGCCCCTGGGTCGCCTGGCTCGGCACCAGCGCCGCCCTGCTGGTGCTTGCCGACTACCTGCCGCGCGCCTTGGCCACCCGCCAGCCAGAAGCGGTGCTGGCGCTGGGCAACACGTTGCTTGGCATACCGTTGAAGATCCTCTATCCGTTTGCCTGGCTGTTGAATAGTGCCAGCCAATTGTTGCTGCGCCCCTTTGCGCGCAAGGCCAGCATCGTGCAGCAGAGCGACGACGAGATGCCCGCGCCACCGCGCAGCGAACACGAACCTGAGCACGGCGCCAGCCGACTGCACCCGATTTCCGGCATCCACGCCCTGGACAACATCACCGTCAACGATATCCTCGTGCCCCGCAGTGAGGTCGATGGGATCAACCTCGACGACCCCATCGGCGAGATCATCGAACAGCTGCGCCTGAACCGTCGCACCCGCCTGCCGGTGTTCCACAGCGACATCAACCAGGTCGAAGCGGTGCTCAACACGCGCCAGATCCGTCATTTGCTGGCGGATGCGAGCCTGACCCAAGAAGCGCTGCTGGCCGCCTCCCACGAGCCTTACTTCGTCCCTGAAAGCACGCCATTGCAACTGCAATTGCTGAATTTCCACAAGCAGCAACGGCGCCTGGGCATGGTGGTGGACGAGTACGGCGAAGTGCTGGGCATCGTCACACTGGAAGACATCCTGGAAGAAATCGTCGGCGAATTCGAAAGCGAGCACAGCCTCGACAACCCCCACGTCCACCCCCAGCCCGATGGTCGCCTGATGATCGATGGCGCGGCGTCGATCCGCGAATTGAACAGGACCTTGGGCTGGCATCTGCCTTGCGACGGCCCCAAGACCCTCAACGGGCTGGTGACCGAAGCCCTGGAAACCATCCCCGAAAGCCCGGTGTGCCTGAAGATCGGCCGTTATCGACTGGAAATCATCGAGACCGTGGACAACCGTGTCAGCCAGGTGCTGGCGTGGCATAACAGTTTGGTGTCTGCCACTTCCTGAAACTCCTGCCTGGACCGGACGCAGGGTAGCCCTTGTGGCGAGGGAGCTTGCTCCCGCTGGGCTGCGAAGCGGCCCTGAAATCTGATAAAACGGTGTGTCAGACAGGTTGGGGTTGCTGCTTTGGGGCTGCTTCGCAGCTCAGCGGGAGCAAGCTCCCTCGCCACAGGGTTCTGCGCAAGCGTCACGAACGTGCGCAGGCTCACTTGTTGATTAGTTAGCCTCCTTCCTATACTCCATCCGCTTACCCAGCCCCGCCCGAACCCCGTGCCTACCCCGCACCCAGCCGGTTCCGGCCAGACCATCGGCAAAATCCGCATCAGTCCTGCGACTGTTCCCACCCGAAACAGCGAAAGGATACCCGCCCACATCCCTGGGTGTTCGACCATAATAATTCGCTCCAATGGAGCACATGACTGTCAGGGATAACCGCATGACGACCGCTACCTGCAACGAGGCTGTGTCTGCCCAGCCGACAAACTCGACCACCCGCGTGGCCACCGCGAGTTTCATCGGCACCGCCATCGAGTTCTACGATTTCTACGTCTACGCCACGGCTGCGGCCCTGGTGATCGGGCCGGTGTTCTTCCCGCAAACCTCAGGCACGGCACAGATGCTGTCGTCCTTCCTGACGTTCGGCATCGCCTTCCTTGCCCGCCCGTTGGGCTCTGCGCTGTTCGGCCACTTCGGTGACCGGATCGGGCGCAAGTCCACGCTGGTGGCGTCCCTGTTGCTGATGGGTGTGTGCACCACCCTCATCGGTGTGCTGCCCGGCTACGCCAGCATTGGCGCCTGGGCGCCGATCCTGCTGTGCGTGCTGCGTTTCGGCCAGGGCCTGGGGTTGGGCGGTGAATGGGGCGGCGCGGCGCTGCTTGCCACCGAGAACGCGCCCAAAGGCAAGCGTGCCTGGTTCGGCATGTTTCCCCAACTGGGGCCCTCCATCGGTTTCCTGGCGGCCAACGGGCTGTTCCTGACCCTGGCCATGGGCCTGGATGATGAGCAATTCCGCGCCTGGGGTTGGCGGATTCCGTTCCTGCTCAGTGCCGTGCTGGTGATCGTCGGCCTCTATGTACGGCTCAAGCTCCACGAAACCCCGGTGTTCGCCAATGCCATGGCCCGCCAGGAGCGGGTAAAGGTGCCGTTGGTCGAGCTGTTCAGCCAGTACTGGGCGCCAACGTTGCTGGGCGCGGCGGCGATGGTGGTGTGTTACGCGCTGTTCTACATCTCGACGGTGTTTTCCCTGAGCTACGGCGTATCCACCCTCGGCTACAGCCGCGAGACCTTCCTGGGCCTGCTGTGCTTTGCCGTGCTGTTCATGGCCGCTGCTACGCCCCTGTCGGCCTGGGCCAGCGACCGCTACGGGCGCAAGCCGGTGCTGATCATCGGCGGCGTATTGGCGATTGCCTCGGGTTTCCTCATGGAGCCCTTGCTGACCCACGGCTCGACCGGCGGCGTGGCGCTGTTCCTGTGCATCGAGCTGTTCCTGATGGGGGTGACCTTTGCCCCCATGGGCGCCTTGCTGCCGGAACTGTTTCCGACCCACGTGCGCTACACCGGCGCCTCGGCGGCCTACAACCTGGGCGGCATCGTCGGCGCCTCGGCCGCGCCGTTCTTCGCCCAGAAACTGGTGGCGATGGGCGGCCTGAGCTACGTCGGCGGTTACGTATCAGGGGCTGCGGTGCTCAGTGTGATCGCCGTGTTGTGCCTGAAAGAGACACGCCACAACGATTTGAACAGGGTCGCCTGAACAGGGAGCCGGGCCTGGCAACAGGCCCGGCTCCAGACCTGTCGGACGCCTGAACAACGCTCAATGAAATACCCGCTAACATTCACCCACCATTGAAACCACCCCCCACCTGCCCCATCTAAGACCCATACCCCATTGCGCAGGTGCCCCATGAGCGACCAGCACTCTACCGAAGCCACTCACGATTACGCCGATTCCGACCACATCGAACACACCTCCTCCGGCACCGGCCTGGCGCTGCCTGGCCAGAATTTGCCGGACAAGGTCTACATCATCCCGATCCACAATCGTCCGTTCTTCCCGGCCCAGGTGCTGCCGGTCATCGTCAACGAAGAACCGTGGGCCGAAACCCTGGAGCTGGTGGCCAAGTCCGACCATCACTCCCTGGCGCTGTTCTTCATGGACTCGCCCCAGGAAGACCCGCGCCATTTCGACACATCGAAACTGCCGCTATACGGCACGCTGGTGAAGGTGCACCACGCCAGCCGGGAAGGCGGCAAACTGCAATTCGTCGCCCAGGGCCTGACCCGCGTGCGTATCCGCACCTGGCTCAAGCACCATCGCCCACCGTACCTGGTGGAAGTCGAATACCCGCACCAGCCGAGCGAGCCGACCGATGAGGTCAAGGCCTACGGCATGGCGCTGATCAACGCGATCAAGGAACTGCTGCCGCTCAACCCGCTGTACAGCGAAGAGCTGAAGAACTACCTCAACCGCTTCAGCCCCAACGACCCTTCGCCGCTGACCGATTTTGCCGCTGCGCTCACCTCCGCCACCGGCAATGAGCTGCAGGAAGTGCTCGACTGCGTGCCCATGCTCAAGCGCATGGAAAAAGTCCTGCCGATGCTGCGCAAGGAAGTCGAAGTGGCGCGGCTGCAGAAAGAGATTTCCGCCGAGGTCAACAACAAGATCGGCGAACATCAGCGCGAGTTCTTCCTCAAGGAGCAGCTCAAGGTCATCCAGCAGGAGCTGGGGCTGACCAAGGACGACCGCAGCGCCGATATCGAGCAGTTCGAGCAGCGGCTCGAAGGCAAGGTGCTGCCGACCCAGGCGCAGAAGCGCATCGAAGAGGAAATGAACAAACTCTCGATCCTGGAAACCGGCTCGCCGGAATATGCCGTCACCCGCAATTACCTGGATTGGGCGACCTCGGTGCCGTGGGGCGTGTATGGCCAGGACAAGCTTGACCTCAAGCACGCGCGCAAGGTGCTCGACCAGCACCACGCCGGCCTGGACGACATCAAGGACCGCATCCTGGAGTTCCTCGCCGTCGGCGCCTACAAGGGCGAGATCAGCGGTTCCATCGTGCTGCTGGTCGGCCCGCCGGGCGTGGGCAAGACCAGCGTCGGCAAATCCATCGCCGAATCCCTGGGGCGGCCGTTCTACCGTTTCAGCGTCGGCGGCATGCGCGACGAGGCGGAGATCAAGGGCCATCGGCGCACCTACATCGGCGCCCAGCCGGGCAAGCTGGTGCAGGCGCTGAAAGATGTCGAAGTGATGAACCCGGTGATCATGCTCGACGAAATCGACAAGATGGGCCAGAGCTACCAGGGCGACCCGGCCTCGGCCCTGCTGGAGACCCTCGACCCGGAACAGAACGTCGAATTCCTCGACCACTACCTGGACCTGCGCCTGGACCTGTCGAAAGTACTCTTCGTCTGCACCGCCAACACCCTGGACTCGATCCCCGGCCCGCTGCTGGACCGAATGGAAGTGATCCGCCTGTCGGGTTACATCACCGAAGAAAAAGTCGCCATCGCCAAGCGTCACTTGTGGCCCAAGCAACTGGCCAAGGCTGGCGTGTCCAAGGGCAGCCTGAGTATCAACGACAGCGCCCTCAAGGCCCTGATCGATGGCTATGCCCGTGAAGCCGGGGTGCGACAGTTGGAGAAACAGCTGGGCAAACTGGTGCGCAAGGCGGTGATGAAGCTGATCGACGACCCCAAGGCCGTGATCAAGCTCGGGCCAAAGGACCTCGAGGCCTCCCTGGGCAAACCGGTATTCCGCAACGAGCAGGTGTTGTCCGGCATCGGCGTAATCACCGGCCTGGCCTGGACCAGCATGGGCGGCGCGACCTTGCCGATCGAAGCGACGCGCATCCACACCCTCAATCGCGGCTTCAAGCTGACCGGGCAACTGGGGGACGTGATGAAGGAGTCGGCGGAAATCGCCCACAGCTACGTCAGTTCGCACCTGAAGCAATTTGGCGGCGATCCGAAGTTCTTTGACGAGGCCTTCGTTCACCTGCACGTACCGGAAGGCGCCACGCCCAAGGACGGCCCGAGCGCCGGCGTGACCATGGCCAGCGCGTTGCTGTCCCTGGCCCGCAACCAGCCGCCGAAAAAAGGCGTGGCCATGACCGGCGAACTGACCCTCACCGGGCACGTCCTGCCGATTGGCGGGGTGCGCGAGAAGGTCATCGCGGCGCGGCGGCAGAAAATCAACGAACTGATCCTGCCGGAAGCCAACCGGGGCAATTTCGAAGAACTGCCGGACTACCTCAAGGAAGGCGTCACGGTGCACTTTGCCAAGCGGTTTGCGGATGTGGCCAAGGTGTTGTTCTGAGGATCCTGTAGCGCCTGGACGGGCCTCATCGCGAGCAAGCTCGCACACAGGGTGTGGTGTGGATCACAAATGCTGTGAACACCACAAATCCCTTGTGGGAGCGAGCTTGCTCGCGATGGCGTGATCAGCAACAACACATCCCCACCTGACACACTCAGTAGCATCTTCGGTTATGCTCGCCGTTCGTCGTGAATGCCGGAGCCGTTGCCCTTATGTCCCTCACTCGCCTGCTCGTCCCCCTCAGCCTAGCCCTGTTGAGCGCCTGCGCCACGCAGCCGAAACACAACGTGACCGTGGAAAAACTGAGCCAGTGCCCGGTAAGGCTCAATAACGGACAGAACCTGATCCTGAGCCTGCCCAGCAACCCCAGCACCGGTTATCGCTGGGCGATCCAGGATTCGGCCGGTGGTGTATTGAAGGGCCTGGGGCCGGAGGTTTATCGCAACCCGGAAGACGCCGGCATCGTTGGCGCCGCAGGTGTTTCGACCTGGCGCTTCCAGGCGTTCAACGCCGGCACCGGGCGCTTGCGCCTGACTTATCAACAGCCCTGGGCCCCGGAAGTGCCGCCCGTGGAAACCTTTGACTGCGCCATTTCGGTGAATTGACCGTGGGCTGGCTGATCCTGGCACTGATGGGCGCAGTCACCTACCTGTACGGCCTGACCGTGCACGCCACACTCTTGTGCCTGCTGGTCAAGCCCATGCCGGTGCTGGCCCTGCTCGGCTGGCTGCACGATGCGCCGCCCAGCGAATATCGGCGCTGGGTCAGCCTCGGGCTGATTTTCTCGCTGGTGGGCGACGTATTGCTGGCCTGGCCGGGGGACCTGTTCGTGTTCGGCCTCGGCGCGTTTCTGCTGGCGCACCTGGCCTACCTGAAAGCCTACCTCAGCGACTGCCGCCGCCCGGCGCTGCTGCCCTTGGCCCTTGCCTTGGGTATCGGTGCGATGCTGTTGGGAGTCCTGGTGTCGAACGGCCTAGGGTCGTTGCTGGTGCCGGTGATTGTCTACGGCCTGGCCATCAGCGCCATGCTCTGGCGGGCGTTGGCGCGGCTGGGCACCGGTGTGCCCAAGCGTTCAGCGTGGCTGGCCGCCGCCGGGGCGCTGGCGTTTGTGTTTTCCGACAGCCTCATCGGCATCAACCGGTTCGTGCACCCCTTCCATGCCGCGCCTTACCTGATCATCATCAGTTATTGGCTGGGCCAATGGGGCATTACAGCGTCGGCGTTTACCCAAAAGCCACACGGAGCCAAATAATGTGGGAGCGAACCTGCTCGCGATAGCGGTCTATCAGTCAACATTATCGCTGGCTGAACCATCGCCATCGCGAGCAAGCTCGCGCCCACAGGTTTTTTGGTTAAAATGCCGGCCTTTTCACCACCCATGCCGCTGGAACCGCCGTGAGCAAAGACCCTGATCGCCTATTCGCCCAACCCCTGGCCCAAGTGCCGGACTTCGCCTTCAACGAGGACGTGGTGCGGGTGTTTCCGGACATGATCAAGCGTTCGGTGCCGGGTTATCCGACCATTGTCGAAAACCTCGGCGTGCTCGCCGCGCAATTCGCCCAGCCGGGCAGCGTGCTCTACGACCTGGGCTCGTCCCTGGGCGCCGTGACCCAGGCCCTGCGCCGCCACGTGCGCACCGACGGTTGCCGGGTAATCGCGGTGGATAACTCGGCGGCCATGGTCGAGCGCTGCCGCGAATACCTCAACGGCCAGGACTCGATGTTCCAGGAGCTGCTGCCGGTGGAAGTGATCGAAGGCGACATCCTCGCCCTGACGTTCCAGCCGGCCTCGGTGGTGGCACTGAACTTCACCCTGCAATTCATCGCACCGAACCAGCGCACCGCACTGTTAAGCCGCATCCGCCAGTCGTTGCTGCCCGGTGGCGCCCTGATTCTCTCGGAAAAATTGCGCTTCAACGATGCAGAGGAACACGCCCTGCTCACCGACCTGCACGTGGCGTTCAAGCGCGCCAACGGCTACAGCGAGCTGGAAATTGCCCAGAAACGCAGCGCCATCGAAAACGTCATGAAGCCCGACAGCCTAGAAGAACACCGCGAACGCCTGCTCGCGGCCGGGTTCTCGAAAGTCGTGCCGTGGTTCCAGTGTCTTAACTTCGCCTCGTTGATTGCCCTGCCATGATCGATCTGTCCCCCCTCGCCCGCCATCTGGCCGGCACGCCCCTGGCCGATTGGGCCGCGACGCTGCAGACGCAACTCGACAGCAAGATGGAAAAGGGTCACGGCGACCTGGAGCGTTGGCAAAGCGCCCTCGATGCGCTGCCGGCCTTGCAACCCACCACCGTCGATCTGCTGAATGGCCTGACGCTCGACACCGATTGTTCCGACGAAACCCGTGGGCAAATGCGTACCGCGTTGATGGGCCTGTCACCATGGCGCAAAGGACCTTTCGACCTGTTTGGCGTGCACGTAGACACCGAATGGCGCTCGGACTGGAAGTGGTCACGGGTGGCCCCGCACCTGGACCTGAAAGGCAAGCGCATCCTCGATGTGGGCTGCGGCAACGGCTACTACATGTGGCGGATGCTCGGTGCCGGGGCTGACACGGTGATCGGCGTCGACCCCAACTGGCTGTTCTTCTGCCAGTTCCAGGCGGTGCAGCGCTACCTGTCGCAGCCCAACGCCTGGCACCTGCCGTTTCCATTCGAAGCCTTGCCGCCGGAGCTGGAAGGCTTCGACACGGTGTTTTCCATGGGCGTGTTCTACCACCGGCGCTCGCCGATCGAACATCTGCTGGCGCTCAAGGACTGTCTGGTCAAGGGCGGCGAGCTGGTGCTCGAAACCCTGGTGATCGAGGGCGACGAACACCAGGTGCTGGTGCCCGAGGATCGCTACGCACAGATGCGCAACGTCTGGTTTCTGCCGTCGGTCCCGGCCCTGGAGCGCTGGCTGCGCCGCGCCGGGTTCAGCGATGTGCGTTGCGTGGACGTGAGCCTGACCACCGTAGAGGAACAACGCAGCACCGAGTGGATGAAGTATCAATCACTGAACGACTTCCTCGATCCCGCCGACCACAGCAAAACCATCGAAGGATTGCCGGCGCCGATGCGGGCGGTGATTGTGGCGCGTAAGTAAATAGCCCAGCCTTATTGGAGGCCAATGCTGTTCACTGGAGATGGTCAGAGTCACTGTGGCGAGGGAGCTTGCTCCCGCTGGGCTGCGCAGCAGC
>NZ_JBAMDJ010000060.1:0-27025 GCF_036961705.1 Pseudomonas sp. 3JA | reverse complement strand
CGATTAGGGGACGCCACGATTACCCGCTCTGCGGGATTTTATAAGGGTCATTCAATTCTTGAATGGCCCTTTTGTTTGTCTGGCGTTCGGCCAATTCCCTTGTCCTTGAAAATAGACTTCTGACCGGCGGTCAAAATTTCCGCTTGCGGAAAATTATTATAGGAATAATATTTCAATCGTAATATTCGGAGGCGACGATGAGCGATAAAAAGGCACAAACCCGTGAACGCATTCTCAAGGCCGCCAGCGACGCGCTGATCCAGCGTGGACCGGCTGAGCCGAGCGTGGGCGAGGTGATGGGCGCGGCCGGCCTGACGGTGGGCGGTTTTTATGCCCATTTCGAAAGCAAGGATGCCTTGATGCTGGAGGCATTCAAGCACTTGCTCAGCCGGCGTCGCGGCCTGATCGCCGACATGGACGGCGAGCTGACAGGCGAAGAGCGGCGCGCCCTGGTGGCGGCGTTCTATCTGTCGCGCAAGCACCGCGATTCCACCGAAAACGCTTGTCCGATCCCGGCGTCGGTCGGCGAGCTCGGCCGGCTGCCGGATGCGTTCCGTGAGGTCCTCAATGAGCATATCGAGCTGATGACCGCACAGTTGGCGGCCAGCCCGGAAGACGCCGACAAAGTCTTGGCCGACATTGCCTTGATGGTGGGCGGCCTGGCCCTGGCGCGGGCATTGGGCCCGGGAGAGTTGTCGGATCGTTTGCTGCGCGCCGCCAAGTCGGCGGTGCGATGAGCTAAGGCGCAAGCCCTGGAGATGAGCGATGAACAGGTTGAGCTGGATTCGTAGCGTCAATGGCACGCTTGGTTGGGTGGCTCCGCGCCTGGTAGCGAAGAAGATGCGTGGGGTGTTCATGCAGCCCCGGAACCTGCCGCCCCGCGACTGGGAGTTGCCGCTGCTGGCCAGTTCTGAGCGCATCACCTTGCGTTTCGGTCTGTCGGCGTTACGTTGGGGCAGGGGCCCGGTCGTCCTGCTGATGCACGGCTGGGAAGGGCGGCCCACTCAGTTCGGGGCGTTGATCACTGCGTTGGTGGACGCCGGCTACATGGTGGTGGCGCTGGACGGCCCGGCCCATGGTCGCTCTCCTGGTCGCGAGGCGAATGTCTTGCTGTTCGCCAGGGCCATGCTTGAAGCAGCGGCTGAATTACCGCCGCTGCAAGCCGTGATCGGGCATTCCATGGGCGGTGCCAGTGCCATGCTGGCGGTTCAGTTGGGGTTACGTACCGAGACCCTGGTCAGTGTTGCCGCGCCCGGCCGCATTCTTGGCGTGTTGCGCGGGTTTGCCCGAATGATGGGGTTACCACCCAAGGCACGTTCGGCCTTCATTCGCGAAGTGGAGCGTGACGTCGGCATGCGGGCCGCAAAGATGGACGTCTCCCACTACCAGCTGGATCTGCCTGGGCTGATCGTCCATGCCGAGGACGACACATTCGTCTCGGTCAAGGAATCGCAACTGATCCACGAAGCCTGGTTCGACAGCCGCTTGCTGCGATTGCCCGAGGGTGGGCACCAGCGGGTGCTGGCCGATCCTCGTGTCATTGATGGTGTGTTATCACTGCTGGCCGGGCGCAGCCTGCAAGCGCGGCAATCGGCTTGATCATCCGTTACACTGCCCCGATCCACATTCGACCGGGAGAGGGGCATGGGCTGGGATCGCGCAACACCGTTCATTATTGATCTTCAGGTAAATGCCGAAGACATCGACGGGCTGGGCCACGCCAACAACGCGGTATACGTCACCTGGCTCGAGCGCTGTGCCTGGCGTCATTCCCAGCGCCTGGGCCTGGACCTGGTGGAGTACCGGCGCCTCGACCGGGCCATGGCAGTGGTGCGGCATGAAATCGATTACCTGGCAGCCGCCTATGAAGGCGACGAGCTGCAATTGGCGACCTGGATCGTCGACTGGGACCAGCGGTTGAAGATGACCCGGCATTTCCAGCTGATTCGGCCAAGCGACAACACCACGTTGCTGCGGGCCCAGACCACCTTCGTTTGCATCGAACTGTCCACTGGCCGGCCCAAGCGTATGCCGCAGGAATTCATCGAGGGTTATGGTCCCGCCCTGGAACCGTCCGGCATCCTCGTGGGCTGATCCACCGCCATCGCGAGCAAGCTCAGCTCCCACAGGGATTGATGGTGAATTCCGATGTCATGGGCAAAATCCGGTAAACTGCCGCACGTTTTTTCCTTGAGTGTGTCTTTTTCATGCAAATTGCCCTGGCGCCCATGGAGGGGTTGGTCGACAACATCCTGCGGGATGTCCTGACCCGTGTTGGCGGGATCGACTGGTGTGTCACCGAGTTCATCCGTGTCAACGACCGCCTGCTCACGCCGGCCTATTTCCATAAGCTCGCCCCTGAGTTGCTGACCGGTGCCCAGACCGCTGCCGGCGTGCCGTTGCGGGTGCAGTTGCTCGGTTCCGATCCGGTGTGCCTGGCGGAAAACGCGGCGTTGGCGTGCGAGTTGGGTTCCCAGGTTATCGATCTGAACTTCGGTTGCCCGGCCAAGACCGTGAACAAATCCCGGGGTGGGGCGGTGTTGCTCAAGGAACCGGAGTTGCTCAACCAGATCGTCGAACACGTGCGCCGCGCGGTGCCCAGGCATATCCCCGTTACCGCCAAGATGCGCCTGGGTTTCGACAGCCCGGACGGCGCGCTGGTGTGTGCCACGGCGCTGGCCGAAGGTGGCGCGGCGCATATCGTGGTGCATGCGCGGACCAAGGTCGACGGCTACAAGCCTCCGGCCCACTGGGAGTGGATTCCGCGGGTGCAGGAAGTGGTCAAGGTGCCGGTGTTCGCCAACGGCGATATCTGGAGCGTGGACGACTGGCGCCGTTGCCGCGAAATCAGCGGTGTCGAAGACATCATGCTCGGTCGCGGTCTCGTTTCCCGTCCTGACCTGGCCCGGCAGATCGCCGCCGCTCGAGCCGGTGAGGAGGTGGTCGAGATGTCCTGGGTCGAACTGCAGCCGATGCTCCACGACTTCTGGGTGCAAGTGGTCGAGCAGCTGACACCGCGCCAGGCCCCGGGCCGGTTGAAGCAGTGGCTGGCGATGCTGACTCGCAATTACCCCGAAGCGGTGGCGCTGTTTAGCGCTTTGCGCCGGGAAACCGACCTGGACGCGGTGGGCCATTTGCTGGGTGTGCAGCGCACCGAAGCGGCCTGAAAAAAATTTCAGAAAAAGCTCTTGAAAAGTTTTTGGCGGTCCCTAGATAAGGGTTACGCGATGCCGAATTCGGGTCGCGGAGGCAAAAAAACTTGCTGAATTTTTCAGGAGATTTGAATCATGAGTACTGCATTTTCGCTGGCCCCTCTGTTCCGTTCCTCGGTAGGTTTCGACCGTTTCAACGACTTGTTCGAAACCGCCCTGCGCAACGAGCCGGGCAGCAGCTATCCACCCTACAACGTGGAAAAACATGGTGATGACGAGTACCGCATCGTGGTCGCCGCCGCCGGGTTCCAGGAAGAAGACCTGGACCTGCAAGTGGAAAAAGGTGTGCTGACCATCAGTGGTGGCAAACGTGAAGCCAGTAACGACAGCGTCACCTACTTGCACCAGGGCATCGCCCAGCGTGCGTTCAAGCTGTCCTTCCGGTTGGCCGATCATATCGAGATCAAGTCCGCCGGCCTGCGTAACGGTCTGTTGAGCATCGACCTGTTGCGAGTGGTTCCGGAAGAGGCGAAAGCCAAGCGCATCCCGATCAACGGTGCGCAGCAGCAACCCGCGCTGCAAAACTGATGCATCGCAGCTGAAGAAGGGCGCCAGATGGCGCCCTTTTTCATATTTGTACCTGTGGCGAGGGAGCTTGCTCCCGTTGGACTGCGCAGCAGTCCCAATCAATTGTCGAGGTACAGTCGACCGCTTTTAGGGCTGCTGCGCAGCCCAGCGGGAGCAAGCTCCCTCGCCACAACATCGCCTCTCATATTCCTTTCTATGGCAACAACCGCTCAAACGCCTCCAGCGGCAACGGCCGGCTGTGCAAGTAACCCTGGTACAAATGGCAATCGAGCCCCTGCAAAAAATGCAATTGTTCCAGCGTCTCCACGCCTTCGGCAATCATGATCAGGTTGAGGCTGCGGGCCATGGCGACGATGGCGCGGATGATTTCGGCGTCGTTGGGGTCGCTGGTGGCGTCGCGCACGAATGACTGGTCGATTTTCAGCGTGTCCACCGGCAGGCGCTTGAGGTAGGTCAGCGACGAATAACCGGTGCCGAAGTCATCCATGGCGAAGCTCACCCCCAGTTTCTTGAGCCGGCGCATCTTGGCAATGGTGTCGTCCAGGTTCTGGATCACGATGCCTTCGGTGATCTCCAGTTTCAGCAGGGAGAAGGGCAGGCCATGAGTGACGAGGCTATTTTCGATGCGTTCGACAAAGTCGCTCTGGCGGAATTGCCGTGGGCTGATGTTCACGCACAGGCTGAATTGCTGGGGATCGATCTTGCCCTTGGCGATCAGTTGCTTGAAGCCGTCGCAGGCTTCATCGAGGATCCAGGTCCCGACTTCCAGGATCAGGCCACTGTCCTCCAGCACTTTGATGAATTCGTTAGGCGATTGGGCGCCCAGGTCCGGGTGGTGCCAGCGCACCAGGGCTTCGGCGCCGATGATGCGGTTGTCCCGGGCATCGACCTGAGGCTGGAAATGCACGCTGAACTCGCCACGGGCCAGGGCAAGGCGCAGATCGGTCTCCATGCGCAGTCGTTCGCTGGCGGCTTTTTGCATGGTGGTGTGAAACATCTGCGAGGTGTTGCGCCCTGAGTCCTTGGCGCGGTACAGCGCAATGTCGGCGCGCTTGAGCAAATCGGTGGGCGTGGAACCGTGGTCGGGAATCAGCGCTATACCGATGCTCGGCGTGACCTGCAGTCGCTGGCCATCGAGGAACATCGGCTCCGAGAGCAATTCGCGCAGGGTGTTGGCCAGGGTCTGCACTTGCTTGCTGACATCGCTGCGTGAGCCTTCCAGGCCGCTGAGCAGCACCACGAATTCATCGCCACCCAGCCGTGCGACGGTGTCTTCCAGGCGCACGCTGGCCTCCAGGCGTGCGGTGATGATCTTCAGCACGGTGTCGCCCACCGGGTGACCGAGGGAGTCGTTGATGTGCTTGAAGTGATCCAGATCGAGAAACAGCAGGGCGCCGCGCAAGTTGTGGCGCTTGAGCAGGGCGATCTGCTGGCTCAGCCGGTCCATCAGCAAGGCGCGGTTGGGCAGGTTGGTCAGCGGGTCGTGGTAGGCCAGGTGGCGGATCTGGGCTTCGGCATTGCGCAGCAGGCTCACGTCCCGGGCGGTCAGCAGCAGGCACGCCGTTTCATTGAGGGTGATGGGCTCGACCGAGACCTCCACCGTAAGGATTTCCCCCCGTTTATTGCGCCCGAGCATCTCCTGGTGAACGACGCGGCCCTTGAGTCGCAGCTCGGCCAGCAAGGCGGCTCGCTGTTTTTCTTCGGCCCAGATCCCCACTTCGTAGACGGTGTGCCCGATCACTTCGTCGGCGCGGTAGCCGGTCAGCCGGCAGAAGCCGTCGTTGACCTCGAGGTAGCGACCGCTTTCGAGCTCGGTGATGGTGATGGCGTCGGGGCTGGAATGGAACGCCTTGGCGAATTTCTCTTCACTGGCCTTGAGGGCGGCTTCGGAGCGTTGTTGCTGCGTGATGTCCCGCAAGGTCGTGACGATGCAGGGCTGGTTGCCGACGTTGATTTGCCGGCTGGAAATCACACAGGTCAATGGCTGGCCGTTCTTATGGTGAACGACGATGGCGACATTGTTCAGCGATTGTTCGCGGATCACCCGTTCGATGCGTTGCAGGCTGCTGCCCGAGGCATCCCATAGGCCGATTTCGTCGGCGTCGAGACCAATCACGTCGCTGGCGGTCCAGCCGAAGGTCTGGGTGAAACTGGAATTGATCTCAAGGAACCGGCCGCTGTCCTGGTGAGTGACGCAGATGGGGTCGGGGCTGACCTGGAACAGTGTGGCGAATTTTTCCTCCGAGGCGGCCAGGCTCTGTTCGCGCTCCACCTGGTCGGTGATGTCGAGCAAGGTGCCGGCCATGCGCAAGGGGCTGCCGTCGTCGTTGCGGTAGAGGCGGGCGCGGCTTTCCAGGTAGCGCGAGCTGCCGTCCGGCAGTTGCACGCGGTAGGTCAACTGATAGTTGCCCGCCGGGCCTTCGCGCAGGCTGCGATAAGCATTGCGCATGTTGTTGCGTTCTTCAGTGGGGACGCCTTCGAAAAACGCATCGAACGATTCGTGGAACGGCTTGGGCTCCAGGCCATGGAGCTGCGCGGCCCGGGCCGAGCCGTAGAGCATGCCGCTGGGAATGTGCCAGTCCCAGGTGCCCAGTTGCGCCGAGTCGAGGGCCAGGTCCAGGCGTTCCTGGCTGTCCTTGAGGGCCTGTTCGGCGAGTTTGCGCTCGGTGGTGTCGAGGAAGGTACTCAACAGGTAGGGCTGGCCCTCCAGCTCGACTTTCTGTGCGCTGAGCAGGCCGGTGTGGATCTGGCCGTTGCTGGCTCGCAGTTCCACCTCCATGCTCGCCAGTTCGCCCCTGGCCTTGATGGTCTCCAACAGTTTTACCCGTTGCCCGGGGTCGACCCACAGGCCCAGTTCCAGGGTGGTCCGGCCAATCACATCGTGCAGCGGCCAGCCGAACAGGCTTTCGAAATACTGGTTGGCCTCGCTGATCATCCCGTCTTCCTGGCGGGTCAGCAGCACCATGTTCGGGCTCAGGTGGAACAGCGTGGCAAAGCGCTTTTCCGAACTGCGCAGCGCCTGTTCCCGCTCGCGCTGATGGGTGATTTCGCGGATCACCCCGATCATGCGCGGGCGCCCATGCTTGTCGGGCAGCACGCTGCCGCTGATCTCCAGCCAGTGCAGGCTGCCATCGGGCCAGACGATGCGGTGGTGCATGGCCTGTTCCAGCGGCGCTCCGGCCACTGCCGCGTGAAAGGCGCGCACGGCCCGGGCCCGGTCTTCAGGCAGTAACAGGTCCAGATAATCCACATCCGCTGGCAATGGCTGGCGCGGATCGAAGCCGAACAGCGCCTGGGTGCCCCGGGACCAGCTGATCTGGCCGCTGTCGATGTCCCACGACCAGGCCCCCAGCCGTGCACCGTTCAGGGCGGCCAGCAACTGCTGCGCGCTGTCCCAGCTTTGTTCGGACCGTTTCGGGTCGAGCGCCTGGATGCGTGGCAAGGGTGGGAGGTGGTCAGCGGGTTTGGGCATTATCTCGCGAGCCTTGAGCGGGTTTGGGCATAAAGCACAAGCGTTCGGGCCCTACAGGCGCGGCACAACCTATGCCTTTGTCCCTGGCAAATCGATTTGTGCGTCCAGTAAGGCCATGAAAGCCCGTGCGGCATTCGATAGCGTCCGTTCGGTGTGCAAGATATAGCCTAGCTGGCGACTGAGTTGTATGCCCGGCAAAGGAATGCGCGCCACCTGTTCGTCGAGCATGGTGCGCGGCAAGACGCTCCAGGCCAGGCCGATGGAGACCATCATTTTTATGGTTTCCAGGTAATTCGTGCTCATGGCGATGTTCGGCGTCAGGCCCTGGGCTTCGAACAGCCGTTGCACGATGTGATGGGTAAACGTGTTGCCCCCCGGGAAAACCGCTGGATGCAAGGCAACGTCCGCCAGGCTGACCGCGCCGTTTTCCAGCAGAGCATGCTCCGGGGCGACCACGAAATCCAGGGGGTCGTCCCACACTGGCTTGGCCCGTACCAGCGTATGGGGTTCGGGGGCGAGGGTGATGACGGCCAGTTCCGCCCGACCATGGAGAATTTCTTCGTAGGCCACTTCCGAATCCAGGAACTGGATATCCAGCGCCACCTGGGGATAGCGTCGGGTGAATTCCCGCAATAACGGTGGCAGGCGGTGCAGGCCTATGTGGTGGCTGGTGGCGAGCGTCAGGCGCCCGGTCACTTCGCCGGTCAGGTTGGTCAGGGCGCGGCGGGTGTCGTCCAGCACGTTGAGGATCTGATAGGCCCGAGGCAACAGGGCCCGGCCCGCCTCGGTCAGGCCCACTTCACGACCGAGACGGTCGAACAGGCGCACCTTGAGTTGTTGCTCAAGGCCGGCAATGCGCTTGCTGATGGCCGGCTGGGTCAGGTGCAGGCGTTCGCCGGCGCCGGAGAAACTGCCCGTCTCGGCGATGGCTATAAAGGCATTGAGGTTGGCGAGGTCCATGGCGGTTCCGGTTGAATTCCAGTTGGTTATGCAAAGTATGAAAAATATGAATTTGAGTTATTTAATGTAACCCCATAGGATCAGCCTCACAAGCCAAGGGGTTATTGATTCGTTCAGGGCCCGGGGCATAGAAACAAGCTGATGAGGAAACCGTCTGATGGCCGGCAAAACGCTCTACGACAAGCTCTGGGATTCGCATTTGGTCAAGCAGCGCGACGATGGCTCGGCGCTGATCTATATCGATCGTCACATCATCCACGAAGTGACGTCGCCGCAAGCCTTCGAAGGCCTGCGCCTGGCTGGGCGCAAGCCTTGGCGTATCGATGCCAACATCGCGACCCCGGACCACAACGTACCGACCACCCCGGAGCGCAAGGGCGGCATCGAAGCCATTGTCGACCAGGTCTCGCGCCTGCAGGTCCAGACCCTCGACGATAACTGTGACGAATACGGCATCGTTGAATTCAAGATGAATGATGTGCGTCAGGGCATCGTCCACGTCATCGGCCCGGAGCAGGGCGCGACCTTGCCTGGCATGACCGTGGTCTGCGGTGACTCGCACACCTCGACCCACGGTGCTTTCGGCGCCCTGGCCCATGGCATCGGCACGTCCGAGGTCGAGCACGTGCTCGCCACCCAGTGTCTGGTCGCCAAGAAAATGAAGAACATGCTGGTGCGCGTGGAAGGCAAGTTGCCGTTCGGCGTGACCGCCAAGGACATCGTCCTGGCCGTGATCGGCAAAATCGGCACCGCCGGCGGTAACGGCCATGCCATCGAGTTCGCCGGCAGTGCGATCCGCGACTTGTCCGTCGAAGGCCGCATGACCATCTGCAACATGTCCATCGAGGCCGGTGCTCGCGTCGGCCTGGTGGCCGCCGATGAAAAAACCGTGGAATACGTCAAGGGCCGTCCGTTCGCCCCGAAAGGCGCCGAATGGGACATGGCGGTCGAGGCCTGGAAAGACCTGGTCTCCGATGCCGATGCCAAGTTCGACACCGTGGTCGAGCTCGACGCAACGCAGATCAAGCCGCAAGTCAGTTGGGGCACTTCGCCTGAGATGGTGTTGGCGGTGGACCAGAACGTACCGGATCCGGCCAAGGAAATGGACCTGGTCAAGCGCGACTCCATCGTCCGCGCCTTGAAATACATGGGCTTGAGCGCCAACCAGGCGATCACTGATATTCAGCTCGACCGCGTATTCATCGGCTCCTGCACCAACTCGCGGATCGAAGACCTGCGCGCCGCGGCGGTGATCGCCAAGGGCCGCAAAGTCGCCTCGACCATCAAGCAGGCCATCGTGGTACCGGGCTCGGGCCTGGTGAAGGCCCAGGCGGAAGCGGAAGGGCTGGACAAGATTTTCCTCGAAGCCGGTTTCGAATGGCGGGAGCCGGGCTGCTCCATGTGCCTGGCGATGAACCCGGACCGTTTGGAGTCGGGCGAACATTGCGCCTCTACCTCCAACCGTAACTTCGAAGGCCGTCAGGGCGCCGGTGGCCGTACGCACCTGGTGAGCCCGGCCATGGCCGCGGCGGCGGCTGTCAACGGCCGTTTTGTCGACGTCCGCGAATTGATCTGAAGGAGCGCAGCATGAAAGCTTTTACCCAGCACACTGGTCTTGTCGCGCCTTTGGATCGTGCCAACGTCGACACCGACCAGATCATTCCCAAGCAGTTCCTGAAGTCCATCAAGCGCACCGGCTTCGGCCCGAACCTGTTCGACGAGTGGCGCTACCTGGATATCGGCCAGCCATACCAGGACAACTCCAAGCGCCCATTGAACAAGGATTTCGTGCTCAACGCCGAGCGTTACCAAGGCGCCAGCGTGCTGCTGGCCCGTGAGAACTTCGGCTGCGGCTCGAGCCGTGAGCACGCGCCATGGGCCCTGGAAGAGTACGGTTTCCGCAGCATCATCGCGCCGAGCTACGCCGACATCTTCTTCAACAACAGCTTCAAGAACGGTTTGCTGCCGATCATCCTCAGCGATGCTGACGTGGATGAGCTGTTCCAGCAGGTCGAGGCCAACCCGGGCTATCAGTTGCAGATCGACCTGGCCGCCCAGACCGTGACCCGTCCCGACGGCAAGGTGCTGGGTTTCGAGATCGACGCGTTCCGCAAGCATTGCCTGCTCAACGGCCTGGACGATATCGGCCTGACTTTGCAGGACGGCGAGGCGATTGCCGCGTTCGAGGCCAAGCACCGGGCGAGCCAGCCTTGGCTGTTTCGCGATGCTTGATGGATTGATGTAGGCAGTACCGGCCTTATCGCGAGCAAGCTCGCTCCCACATTGGATTTGCGGCGTTCACAAAGCCCCCGTGGGAGCGAGCTTGCTCGCGATGGGGCCGGCCCAGGCAAGACAAAACCACAAGGACATCCCATGACCAGCACCGCCCACAGTCAGGTTGTACAAAAGCAATTCGGTGAACAGGCCTCGGCCTATCTGAGCAGTGCCGTGCACGCCCAGGGTGCTGAATTCGCGCTGCTACAAGCTGCATTGGCCGGTCGTGGCGATGCGCGGGTGCTGGACCTGGGGTGCGGTGCCGGCCATGTGAGTTTCCACGTGGCGCCGCTGGCCGGTGAAGTGGTGGCTTATGATTTGTCCCAGCAGATGCTCGACGTGGTTGCCACGGCGGCTGCCGAGCGTGGCCTGGGCAATATCGGCACGGTATGCGGCGCCGCTGAGCACCTGCCGTTCGCCGACGCTGAGTTCGACTTCGTGTTCAGCCGCTATTCGGCGCATCATTGGAGCGATCTGGGCCTGGCGTTGCGGGAAGTGCGCAGGGTGCTCAAGCCGGGCGGCGTGGTGGCGTTCATCGACGTCCTGTCGCCTGGCGCGCCGTTGCTGGACACGTACCTGCAAAGCGTCGAAGTGCTGCGTGACACCAGCCATGTGCGCGATTATTCGGCCGGTGAGTGGTTGCGGCAGGTCAGCGAGGCGGGGCTGCACACCCGCAGTACTTCGCGTCAGCGCCTGCGCCTGGAGTACCGCTCGTGGGTCGAGCGCATGCGTACCCCCGAGGTGATGCGGGCGGCGATTCTCGAGCTGCAGCGCTCGATGGGCGACGAAGTGCGTGAATATTTTCAGATTGAGGCCGATGGTTCGTTCAGTACAGATGTACTGGTGCTGTGGGCCGAGCGATAGCATTTTTCCCGGCCCGCCAGGGACACAAAGCCTGGCGCGCCGATAGCGCAAACGAGGAACGCATGAGCAAGCAGATTCTGATTCTCCCCGGTGACGGTATTGGCCCGGAAATCATGGCCGAAGCGGTCAAGGTCCTGGAGCTGGCCAACGACAAGTATGGCCTGGGCTTCGAACTCAGCCACGACGTGATCGGCGGCGCCGCTATCGACAAGCACGGCGTGCCCCTGGCCGATGAAACCCTGGACCGTGCCCGTGCAGCCGATGCCGTGCTGTTGGGCGCCGTGGGCGGCCCGAAGTGGGACAAGATCGAACGCGACATCCGTCCTGAGCGCGGCCTGCTGAAGATTCGCGCGCAACTGGGCCTGTTCGGCAACCTGCGTCCGGCGATTCTTTATCCGCAACTGGCCGATGCGTCGAGCCTGAAGCCGGAAATCGTCTCGGGCCTGGACATCCTCATCGTCCGCGAGTTGACCGGTGGTATCTATTTCGGCGCCCCGCGTGGCACTCGTGAGCTGGAAAATGGTGAGCGCCAGGCCTACGACACCCTGCCGTACAGCGAAAGCGAAATCCGCCGTATCGCTCGGGTCGGCTTCGACATGGCCCGCGTGCGTGGCAAGAAGCTGTGCTCGGTGGACAAGGCCAACGTACTGGCTTCCAGCCAACTGTGGCGTGAAGTGGTCGAGCAGGTGGCCAAGGATTACCCGGACATCGAACTGAGCCACATGTACGTCGACAATGCCGCCATGCAACTGGTGCGTGCGCCGAAGCAGTTCGACGTGATCGTCACCGACAACATGTTCGGCGACATCTTGTCCGACGAAGCGTCGATGCTCACCGGCTCCATCGGCATGCTGCCGTCGGCCTCCCTGGATGCCAACAACAAGGGCATGTACGAGCCGTGCCACGGTTCGGCGCCGGACATCGCCGGACAGGGCATTGCCAACCCATTGGCGACCATCCTGTCGGTGTCGATGATGCTGCGCTACAGCTTCAACTTGAACGATGCCGCCGACGCGATCGAAAAAGCCGTCAGTGTGGTCCTGGACCAAGGCTTGCGCACCGGTGACATCTGGTCGCAAGGTTGTACCAAAGTCGGTACGCAGCAAATGGGCGATGCAGTAGTCGCCGCGCTGCGGAATCTGTAATCTTTCGGGCCCACCGCTCCGACGGTGGCCCACTTTTGTATAGGTGTAGTTGCGATGAAACGTGTAGGTCTGATCGGTTGGCGCGGCATGGTCGGTTCCGTGCTCATGCAGCGAATGCTGGAAGAGCAGGATTTCGATCTCATTGAGCCGGTGTTTTTCACCACTTCCAATGTCGGTGGCCAGGGCCCGTCCGTGGGCAAGGACATCGGTGCGCTCAAGGATGCCTACAGCATCGAAGAGCTCAAGACCCTCGACGTGATCCTGACCTGCCAGGGTGGCGACTACACCAGCGAAGTCTTCCCCAAGCTGCGTGAAGCCGGCTGGCAGGGTTACTGGATCGACGCCGCCTCCAGCCTGCGCATGCAGGATGACGCGGTGATCATCCTCGACCCGGTCAACCGCAAGGTCATCGACCAGCAGTTGGACGCGGGCACCAAGAACTACATCGGCGGCAACTGCACCGTCAGCCTGATGTTGATGGGCCTGGGCGGCCTGTTCGAAGCGGGTCTGGTGGAATGGATGAGCGCCATGACCTACCAGGCGGCGTCCGGTGCCGGCGCGCAGAACATGCGTGAGTTGATCAAGCAGATGGGCGCCACCCACGCCGCCGTCGCCGATGACCTGGCCAACCCGGCCAGCGCCATCCTCGACATCGACCGCAAGGTCGCCGAGGCGATGCGCAGCGATGCCTACCCGACCGAGAACTTCGGCGTACCGCTGGCCGGCAGCCTGATCCCCTGGATCGACAAGGAACTGCCTAACGGCCAGAGCCGCGAAGAGTGGAAGGCCCAGGCCGAAACCAACAAGATCCTGGGTCGCTTCAAGAGCCCGATCCCGGTGGACGGCATCTGCGTGCGCATCGGCGCCATGCGCTGCCACAGCCAGGCGCTGACCATCAAGCTGAACAAAGACGTGCCGATCGCCGACATCGAAGGGCTGATCAGCCAGCACAACCCTTGGGTCAAGCTGGTGCCGAACAACCGCGAAATCAGCATGCAGGAGCTGAGCCCGACCAAGGTCACCGGCACCCTGAACGTACCGGTGGGCCGTCTGCGCAAACTGAACATGGGTTCGCAGTTCGTCGGTGCCTTCACCGTCGGCGACCAACTGCTGTGGGGCGCGGCCGAACCGCTGCGTCGCATGCTGCGGATCCTGCTCGAACGTTGATCGATTGCTGCTGTGAAAGAACCCGTGCCTTGTGAGAGGTGCGGGTTTTTTTTTTTATCTCGGTCGGGTGAGTGCCACAGGTTCTCTTGTGTTCAATTGCTTGCCCGCCAACCACCCGGTAAAGTGCCGCTCCCCACGTTTTACCTGAGGTAGACCCATGAGCCAGTCCTTTGATATTGCCGTGATCGGCGCCACCGGTACTGTCGGCGAAACCCTCGTGCAGATTCTCGAAGAGCGGGACTTCCCGGTCGGCAACCTGCATCTGCTGGCCAGCGGCGAATCGGCAGGCAGCTCGGTGATGTTCCGCGGCAAAAACGTGCGGGTGCGTGAGGTTGATGAGTTCGATTTCAGCAAGGTCCAACTGGTGTTCTTCGCCGCTGGTCCGGCAGTGACCCTGAGTTTCGCCCCGCGGGCCACAGCGGCTGGCTGTGCGCTGATCGACCTGTCCGGCGCCTTGCCGCCTGAACAGGCGCCGCAGATCGTGCCGGAAGCCAATGCCCAGATGCTCGCCGGCTTGGGCAAGCCGTTGCAGGTCAGCAGCCCCAGCGCTTCGGCCACGGCCTTGGCGGTGGTGCTGGCGCCGCTGCGCGAATGCCTGGACTTGCAGCGCATCAGCCTGACCGCCAGCCTCGCTGTGTCGGCCCAGGGCCGCGTGGCGGTGAGCGAATTGGCGCGCCAGACCGCCGAGCTGCTCAACGCCCGTCCGCTGGAGCCGAAATTCTTTGATCGACAGATGGCGTTCAACCTGCTGGCTCAGGTCGGCACCCCTGACGAGCAGGGTCATACGCAACTGGAAAAGCGCCTGGTCCGCGAGTTGCGCCAGCTGCTGAATCAACCTTTGTTAAAGATTTCCGTAACTTGCATTCAAGCCCCGGTGTTTTTTGGCGATAGCTTTAGCGTGACTGTGCAGTCTGCGAGTCCCATCGACCTGGTCAAGGTCAACGCGGCGTTGGAAGCGGCACCCGGTATCGAGTTGGTGGATGCGGGCGATTATCCGACGGCGGTGGGCGATGCGGTGGGGCAGGATGTGGTCTACGTTGGTCGTGTGCGCGGTGGGATCGACGATCCGGCGGAACTAAATATGTGGCTGACGTCAGATAACGTGCGCAAGGGCGCGGCACTCAATGCCGTGCAGGTGGCTGAGTTGTTGATAAAAGACTTGCTGTAAAAGATACTTGGCATCAATTTGTCGAATGATTCTAGCTGGGCGCTATGCTTGGTCGGAGTGCTGAAGGCGAACATCCCTCTGGGCGACTTTCCCGGGGCATGAGTGAAATGATCGCGCGCACCGTCGCATCGGGGCTGCGCGCAATGCCTTACGGCAGCGGCATCAATACCTTCTCGCTGGCCGAGGAATGTTCAAACAAAGGAAGAGGCTATGGTTCAAGTTCGCAAACTGGTGTTAGCAATAGCGGCCGCCTCGGCGCTGTCCTCCGGTATGGCGCAAGCGCTCGGGCTCGGGGAATTGACCCTGAAGTCGACGCCGAACCAGCCTCTGGTCGCCGAGATCGAGTTGCTCGACGTCCAGCAACTGACCGCTGCCGAAGTCGTGCCGAGCCTGGCCTCGCCCGATGACTTCGCCAAGGCCGGCGTCGACCGCCAGGCCTTTCTCAACGACCTGAGCTTCACCCCGGTGATCAACGCCAATGGCAAGAGCGTCCTGCGGGTAACGTCCAGCCGGCCGCTGTCTGAACCGATGGTCAAGTTCCTGGTGCAGGTGATGTGGCCCAATGGCCGTCTGCTGCGCGACTACAGCGTATTGCTCGATCCTTCCAAATTCTCGCCACAGGCCGCTGACGCGGCCCGGGCGAAACCGCCCCAGGTCGTGGCCACGCCGGTCACCGGGGCCACCAAGCCTTCCCAATACACCACCACGCCGCGCGATACCCTGTGGGAAATCGCCGCCAAGGTGCGTAATGGTGGGTCGGTCCAGCAAACCATGCTTGCGATCCAGGCGTTGAACCCGAACGCATTCATCAACGGCAACATCAACCTGCTCAAGACCGGTCAGGTCTTGCGCCTGCCCGACCCGGTGCAAAGCACTGCACTGCCGCAACCCCAGGCCATCGCTGAAGTGGCTGCACAGAACGCCGCCTGGCGCTCGGGTCGCCGTGGCGTGGCGGGTGCTGGCAAGCAGCAGTTGGATGCCACCAAGCGTGGCCGTGGCGAAGGCGCGCCGGCGCAGGCTGCCGGTCGCGACAACTTGAGCCTGGTGTCGGCCGACTCGGCGAAGGCGGGCGGCAAGGGCAAGGGCGCTGCCGGTGATGCCCAGGCGCTTAGCAACAAGCTTGCAGTCACCCAGGAAAGCCTCGACTCGGCTCGCCGGGATAACGAAGAACTGAAAAGTCGCATGGCAGATCTGCAGAGCCAACTGGACAAACTGCAGCGCCTGATCGAGCTGAAGAACAACCAACTGGCCAAGATGCAGGCCGAAGGTGCTGCCGTTCCTCCTGCTGGCGAGGCACCTCCTGCAATGTCCGCAGAGTTGACCCCTGCGCCAGCGGCACAGGCCCCGACGGCTGCGCCTGCGCCAGAGGCGGCCCCGGAAGCGACGCCGCCTGCCGCTCCGGTCGAGCCGACGCCTGCCGCGTCCAACGAGCAAAAATACAATGACCTGCTGACCAACCCGATCCTGCTGGGATTGATTGGCGGCGGCGCGGTGCTCCTGCTGTTGCTGCTGTTGTTGCTCGCCCGTCGCCGCAAGGCTCAACAGGAAGCGGAAAAGCATTTGCGCATGGCTCGAGCCCTCGAGGAGGAGGCTGACTTCTCCCCGGAGCTCGATCTGCCCCCGAGCAGCTTCGAGGGCATTGATGTTCCACCGCCAAGCGTGAAACTCGAGCCAAAACCCGCGCCTGCCCCTGCGCCAGTGCCCAAGCCGGCTCCGGTGGTCGCGCCTGTGGTGGTCACACCGCCTATCGCGGCGCCATTGGTGGCTCCGGCTGCCGAGCGCTCCGACGACGTGCTGCCCCAGGCCCAGTCCCATATCGACCGCGGTCGCTTGAACCAGGCCGCTGACTTGCTTGAGCAAGGCATCAAGGCCGAGCCTCAGCGCAGCGACCTGCGCCTGAAGCTGATGGAAGTCTACGGTCAGCAGGGCGACCGCGACGCTTTCGTCGCCCAAGAACGCCAATTGGTGGCCAATGGCGAGAATTTCGCCCAGGTCGAACAGCTGAAAAGCCGTTTCCCGGCCATGGTGGTCGCCACCGCCGCAGGCTTGGCCGCCGCGACCGTGGCAGCAGAGCTGGACGCGCAGTACGTCAAGGACCTGCTGGAAGACAAGACGCCGACCGACGAGGAGTTGGACAACGCCTTCGACCTGAGCCTGGATGACCTGGAAACGACCCCGGTTGCGCCGACGCCAGAGCCTGTCGCTGAGCTGGACGCGTTCCCGGAAGATGACGACCTGAGTTTCGAGTCGGTGCTCAAGCAGCAGACTGAAGCCAACGAAAGCCTGGACGATCTGTCGGAATTCGACCTGGACCTGGGCGCCGAGGCGCCGACGCCGGTTGCGGCGCTCGACGATGAAGACTTCCTGCTGGACCTGGATGACGACCTTAAGGGCCTGGATCTGCCTGCGACTGAAACGCCAGCCTTGGCCGACATCCCAGCCGACGATCTCGAACTGCCAGCGGATTTCGATCTGTCCCTGTCTGACGAAATGGACGCGCACGATGCGCCCAAGGATGCCTTCGAGTCCGAGCTGGACGATGTGAACGCCGAGCTGGATCGCCTGTCCGACAGCCTGGGCCAGCCGACGTTTACCGCCGAAGATGCCTTGGTCGGCGCCGAAGACGAACCGGACTTCGACTTCCTTAGCGGTACCGATGAAGTGGCGACCAAGCTCGATCTGGCCCAGGCCTACATCGACATGGGCGACAACGACGGCGCCCGCGACATCCTCGGCGAAGTCCTCAGCGAAGGCGACGCCACCCAGAAGAGCGAAGCGCAGGAGATGTTGTCGCGCCTGGCGTGAATCAGCGGTTATACAAAAACGGCAGCCAGTGAGGCTGCCGTTTTTTTTGCGGGTGATTCACACCGCTCTTGGTGGCGAGGGAGCTTGCTCCCGCTGGGCTGCGAAGCAGACCCTCTCCATGGTGCGTCGAGCACTTTTGCGAGCGCTGCGCACTCGAGCGGGAGCAAGCTCCCTCGCCACAAGGACTTGTCTTGGTCTGGAAAATCACCTGAGCCTCTGTGGGAGCGAGCTTGCTCGCGATAGCGCCAGCCCATTCGACACAGGATCACCCGCCGGACTGGCATCCCTAGCCATCGGCCTTATAATGCCCGCCTTTGCGTACTTCAGCAGGCTGTAATTCCTTGGCAAACATAGACAACCCGGCCGCCGAAATGGCGGCCGACGGCTTTTTCCGGATCGCCTTGGGCGTTGAATACAAAGGTTCGCGCTATCGTGGCTGGCAGCGCCAGGCTTCCGGTGTGTTGACGGTGCAGGAAACCCTCGAAAACGCCCTGTCCAAAGTCGCTGACTCGCCCGTGTCGCTGCATTGCGCCGGCCGTACCGATGCCGGCGTGCATGCCTGCGGCCAAGTGGTGCATTTCGACACCCAGGTCGAGCGTTCGATGAAAGCCTGGGTGATGGGTGCCAACATCAACTTGCCCCACGACGTCAGCGTCAGTTGGGCGAAGGTGATGCCGGCGCATTTCCATGCACGCTTCAAAGCCATCGCCCGGCGTTATCGCTACGTGATCTACAACGATCAGATCCGCCCGGCGCACCTGAACGAAGAAATCACCTGGAATCACCGCCCGCTGGACGTCGAACGCATGGCCGAGGCCGCGCAATACCTGGTCGGTGTCCATGATTTCAGCGCCTTCCGTGCCGGCCAGTGCCAGGCCAAATCGCCGATCAAGGAGTTGCATCACCTGCGCGTGAGCCGTCACGGCAAGATGATCGTGCTCGACATCCGCGCCAGCGCGTTCCTGCATCACATGGTGCGCAACATTGCCGGCGTGCTGATGACCATTGGTGCTGGCGAACGGCCGGTGGAGTGGATCAAGGAAGTGCTCGACAGTCGTGTCCGTCGCTCCGGTGGCGTCACCGCGCACCCGTTTGGCTTGTACCTGGTACAGGTCGAATATCGCGATGAGTTCGAGCTGCCGGAGCGTTACATCGGGCCACATTTCCTCACGGGCTTCTCGGAACTCGACGGCTGACGCCCTCCGCAGCATTTGCTACCATCCGGGACTTTCACGGATTTGCCTGAGGTTTTACCCACCATGCCGGTCGTTCGCAGCAAGATTTGCGGGATTACCCGCGTCGAGGACGCGTTGGCGGCTGTCGAGGCCGGGGCCGATGCCATCGGGCTGGTGTTTTACGCCAAGAGCCCGCGCGCGGTGACGGTGCAGCAGGCGAGGGCGATTATCCAGGCCTTGCCGCCGTTCGTGACGCCCGTGGGCCTGTTCGTCAACGCCAGTCGTTGCGAGTTGGGCGAAATACTCGATGCGGTGCCGCTGGGCCTGTTGCAGTTTCATGGCGACGAGGCCCCGGCCGATTGCGAAGGCTGGCATCGCCCGTACATCAAGGCGTTGCGAGTCAAGGCCGGGGATGACATTGCCGCCAGTTGCGCAGCGTTCGCCAGTGCCAGCGGCATTTTGCTGGACACCTATGTGGAAGGCGTTCCCGGAGGGACCGGCGAAGCGTTCGATTGGTCGCTGGTGCCCCAAGGCCTGGACAAGCCGATCATCCTGGCCGGTGGCCTGACCGTGGACAACGTGGCCCAGGCCATTCGCCAGGTTCGCCCTTACGCGGTGGACGTGAGCGGAGGTGTGGAGCAGGGCAAGGGCATCAAGGACCCTGCAAAGATTCGTGCATTCATGGCCGCTGTGCGCAGCAGCCAGTCGTCAATGTGACGGCTGGCAGACTGCCGCCGTCCATACCAGCACTGTACAAAGCAGGCAGGTGCCGCCTCCGGGTGGGCCGATAGCGAAGTGGTAGCCGCCGTGCGGTTGCCGGGATGGCTGAGGAAGGTTGGGTTGCACGCAGGTCATGTTTTGCACTGACCGTGGTGGCCCCTCGACTCGCCGCACAATGAATTTAGCTCAAGGGCATACGCGGGGCCGCGAACCAAAGCGTTCGGGCCGCCGGTACTGGAGAAAGAAAGCATGAGCAACTGGTTGGTAGACAAACTGATCCCTTCGATCATGCGTTCCGAGGTGAAGAAAAGCTCGGTGCCTGAAGGTCTGTGGCACAAATGTCCATCCTGCGAAGCGGTGCTGTACCGCCCCGAGCTGGAAAAGACCCTGGACGTTTGCCCCAAGTGCAACCATCACATGCGCATCAGTGCGCGTGCCCGTATCGACATTTTCCTCGATGCAGAAGGCCGTGTTGAGCTGGGTGCCGACCTGGAGCCAGTGGACCGTCTGAAATTCCGTGACGGCAAGAAGTACAAGGATCGCCTGACCGCTGCCCAGAAGCAGACCGGCGAAAAAGACGCGCTGATATCCATGAGTGGCACCCTGCTGGGCATGCCGGTGGTGGTATCGGCCTTCGAATTTTCCTTCATGGGCGGCTCCATGGGTGCCATCGTCGGTGAGCGCTTCGTTCGTGCCGCCAACTACGCTCTGGAAAACCGTTGCCCGATGATCTGCTTCGCCGCTTCCGGCGGTGCGCGGATGCAGGAAGCGCTGATCTCCCTGATGCAAATGGCCAAGACCTCCGCGGTGCTGGCGCGTCTGCGCGAGGAAGGCATTCCGTTCATCTCGGTGCTGACCGACCCGGTCTACGGTGGCGTTTCCGCCAGTCTGGCCATGTTGGGTGACGTGATCGTCGGCGAGCCGAAAGCCTTGATCGGCTTTGCCGGCCCGCGCGTGATCGAGCAGACCGTGCGTGAAAAACTGCCGGAAGGCTTCCAGCGCAGTGAGTTCCTGCTGGAGCATGGCGCTATCGACATGATCATCCATCGTCAGGAGTTGCGTCCGCGCCTGGGCAACCTGCTGGCGCAACTGATGGGGCTGCCGACGCCGAAATTCGTCGCCGCGCCGATCGAGCCGATCGTGGTTCCGCCAGTGCCTGCCGGACTATGACCCAACGCACCCTGGGCGACTGGCTTGCCTACCTCGAGCAGTTGCATCCATCGGCCATCGACATGGGGCTGGAGCGCTCGCAAGCGGTAGCGTCCCGCATGGGGCTGTCCAAGCCGGCGCCCCGGGTCATCACCGTCACTGGCACCAACGGCAAGGGTTCGACCTGCGCCTTCGTGGCTTCGCTGCTGCGGGCCCAGGGCCTGGGTGTCGGTGTCTACAGCTCGCCGCACCTGCTGCGCTACAACGAGCGGGTGCAAGTGAACGGCGTCGAAGCCACTGACGTCCAGCTGTGCGAAGCCTTTGCCGCGGTGGAAGCCGGGCGAGGCGATACAACCCTCACGTATTTCGAAATGGGCACCCTGGCGGCGTTCTGGTTGTTTGCCCGTGCCGGTCTCGATGCGGTTGTGCTGGAGGTGGGCCTGGGCGGACGGTTGGATACGGTCAACCTGGTGGACGCAGACATTGCACTGGTCACCAGCATTGGTGTGGACCATGCCGATTACCTGGGCGATACCCGCGAATCCGTGGCCTTCGAGAAGGCCGGCATCTTTCGCCAGGGCGCGCCTGCGCTTTGCGGCGATCTCAATCCCCCCCAGCCGTTGCTGGACAAGGTTCGCGAATTGAGCTGCCCGTTCTTTCTGCGCGGGCGGGATTTCGACCTGGCGATGACCGAGCAGCATTGGCAATGGCGCGGCAGCGACCTGCAGGGCAATCCAGTGGAGTTGCACGATCTGCCCTTGCTGGACCTGCCGATGGAAAACGCCGCGCTGGCGCTCCAGGCCTACCTGTTGCTGGGCTTGCCATGGGACGCCGGGCAAATCGTTCAGGCGCTGCAGGCGACCCGTGTGGTCGGGCGCCTCGATCGTCGTCAGTTCGACTGGCAAGGCAAGCGGCTGAACCTGTTGCTGGATGTCGGCCATAATCCCCACGCGGCGCAGTACCTGGCCGAGCGCCTGGCACGGCGACCCGTGGTGGGGCGGCGCCTGGCGGTGTTCGGGCTACTGTCTGACAAGGATCTGGATGGCGTTGTCGAGGCGTTGGGTGCTAGTGTCCAGCATTGGGCGGTGACGCCACTGGATTCGCCGCGCTCGCGTACCGCGGCGCAGTTGCAGGAAGCCTTGCAGCGCCATGGCGCTTCAGTGCAGGCCTACGCTAGCGTGGCCGCCGCGCTGGAAGGGCAGTGCGCCCTGGCGACGGCCGATGATGAAATCCTGCTGTTCGGATCATTTTTTTGTGTTGCCGAGGCCCTTCAATGGTTGGCCCGGCGCTCCACGGAGGAGGCTGCAGATGGCATTGCTGGATAAGGCGTACAAGCAGCGCATGGTCGGGGCCTTGGTGTTGGTGGCCCTGGCGGTGATTTTCCTGCCGATGCTGTTTTCCCGTCAGGACGAGCAACGCCAGGTCACGGTCGACGCGCCGGCCGCGCCCCAGGCACCTTCGGTGCCGCCTGTGCAAGTCGAGCCAGTGGCGGTGCCCGAGCCCCAGGCGTTGCCTCAGGAACCTGTCCCGAGCGACGAGGAGTTGGCCGAGCAACCGGCGCCGTCGATGCCGATTGCGCCTGCACCCGCAACGCCTGCGCCTGCCGCACCGACCAAGCCGTCAGTCGCTCCGACTCCAGCTCCCGTTCCGGCTGCTCCAGCGGTCAAGCCGGCCCCAAGCCAGCCGATTACCGCCGCCACGACCAAGCCTGACACCACGCAAAGCCGCGTGGATGCCAATGGCCTGTCGGTCAGCTGGTCGGTTCAGTTGGCCAGCCTGACCAGCCGTGAAAGTGCCGAGAACTTGCAGAAAACCCTGCGCAGCCAGGGCTACAACGCCTACATCCGTTCCGCCGATGGCAAGAATCGGGTGTTTGTCGGGCCGCTGATCGAGCGTGCCGAAGCCGACCGCCTGCGCGATCTGCTCAGCCGCCAGCAGAACCTCAAGGGTTTTGTGGTGCGCTTCCAGCCAGAGCGCGGCTGACAGCGATTTGGCTGATTTGAATCGTGCAGCTTACCGACAGCCCTGCGCTCTGCTAAAATGCGCCGCCTTATCCGTCTGTAGGCTGCACCGTGCCATTTACCTGGGTTGACTGGGCGATCGTTGCGATCGTCGCCATCTCCGCATTGATCAGTCTGAGTCGCGGCTTCGTCAAGGAAGCCCTCTCGCTGCTGACCTGGATCATCGCGGGAGTCGTAGCCTGGATGTTTGGTGGTTCGCTGTCCCAGTACCTCGCCGGATACATCGAAACTCCGTCGGCTCGCGTGATCGCGGGCTGTGCCATCTTGTTTATCGCCACCTTGCTGGTTGGCGCAATGATCAATTATCTGATCGGCGAACTGATTCGCGTCACCGGGCTTTCCGGGACGGACCGGTTCCTGGGCATGGCCTTTGGCGCGGCGCGTGGCGCGTTGCTGGTGGTCGTGGCCGTCGGGCTCTTGAGCCTGGGGCCGGTACAGCAGGATACGTGGTGGCAGGAGTCCCGGCTCGTGCCACAATTTCTATTGGTCGCAGACTGGTCCAAAAACCTGATCCTGGGTTGGAGCAGTCAGTGGCTTGCCAGCGGTATCAGCGTACCCGCTGAAATACCGTTCAAGGAGCACCTCTTGCCGACGGCCAAAACGCCGCAGTGAGTGTTGTTCAGTTCAGATCCATTAAGTAGGGGTTGCGTCGCATGTGTGGCATCGTCGGTATCGTCGGTAAGTCGAACGTCAATCAGGCGCTGTATGACGCGCTAACCGTGCTCCAGCACCGCGGCCAGGACGCTGCCGGTATCGTGACCAGCCATGACGGCCGGTTATTCCTGCGCAAGGATAATGGCCTGGTGCGTGATGTGTTCCACCAGCGCCACATGCAGCGCCTGGTCGGCCACATGGGTATCGGCCACGTGCGCTATCCGACCGCGGGCAGCTCGACGTCGGCTGAAGCCCAGCCGTTCTACGTCAACTCGCCGTACGGCATCACCTTGGCGCACAACGGCAACCTGACCAACGTCGAGCAACTGGCCAAGGAGATCTACGAATCTGACTTGCGCCACGTCAACACCAATTCCGACTCGGAAGTGATGCTCAACGTGTTCGCCCATGAGCTGGCCCAGCGCGGCAAGCTGCAGCCGACCGAAGAAGACGTATTTGCCGCCGTGACCGACGTGCACAACCGTTGCGTGGGCGGCTACGCGGTGGTGGCAATGATCACCGGCTACGGCATCGTCGGTTTCCGCGATCCCCACGGCATCCGCCCGATCGTGTTCGGCCAGCGCCACACCGACGAAGGCGTCGAATACATGATTGCCTCCGAAAGCGTGTCCCTGGACGTGCTGGGCTTCACCCTGATTCGCGACCTGGCCCCGGGCGAAGCGGTCTACATCACAGAAGACGGCAAGCTGCACACCCGTCAGTGCGCGACCAACCCGTCCTTGACCCCGTGCATCTTCGAACACGTCTACCTGGCGCGTCCGGACTCGATCATCGATGGCGTCTCGGTCTACAAGGCCCGCCTGCGCATGGGTGAGAAACTCGCCGACAAGATCCTGCGCGAGCGTCCGGACCATGACATCGACGTGGTCATCCCGATCCCGGACACCAGCCGCACCGCGGCCCTGGAGCTGGCGAACCACCTGGGCGTCAAGTTCCGCGAAGGCTTCGTGAAGAACCGCTACATTGGCCGGACCTTCATCATGCCAGGCCAGGCTGCACGGAAAAAATCCGTACGCCAGAAGCTCAACGCCATCGAACTGGAGTTCCGCGGCAAGAACGTAATGCTGGTGGACGACTCCATCGTCCGTGGCACCACGTGCAAGCAGATCATTCAGATGGCCCGTGAAGCCGGCGCCAAGAACGTGTATTTCTGCTCTGCGGCCCCGGCCGTGCGCTACCCTAACGTCTACGGCATCGACATGCCGAGTGCCCATGAGCTGATCGCTCATAACCGTACCACCCAGGATGTGGCCGACCTGATCGGCGCTGACTGGTTGATCTACCAGGACCTGCCGGACCTGATCGAAGCGGTCGGTGGCGGCAAGATCAAGATCGAGCACTTCGATTGCGCGGTATTCGACGGCAAGTACGTCACCGGCGACGTCGACGAGGCCTACCTGAACAAGATCGAGAACGCACGTAACGATGCGTCCAAGGCCAAGACTCAGGCGGTCAGCGCGATCATCGATCTGTACAACAATTGATTAACCAACCGGCCCTGAGGGGCCGGTTTGCGTTTAAACCGATTTCAGGAGTGACAGCATGAGTCAGGATTGGGATGCCGGTCGGCTGGACAGCGACCTTGAAGGCGTAGCGTTCGATACCCTGGCGGTTCGCGCGGGTCAGCACCGTACACCGGAAGCCGAACATGGCGATCCGATGTTTTTTACCTCCAGCTACGTGTTCCGCACCGCTGCCGATGCAGCCGCACGGTTTGCCGGCGAAGTTCCGGGCAACGTTTACTCGCGCTACACCAACCCGACCGTGCGAGCCTTCGAGGAGCGCATCGCCGCCCTGGAAGGCGCTGAGCAAGCGGTGGCCACTGCCACCGGCATGGCCGCGATCATGGCCGTGGTGATGAGCCTGTGCAGCGCCGGTGATCATGTGCTGGTGTCGCGCAGCGTCTTCGGCTCGACCATCAGCCTGTTCGAGAAGTACTTCAAGCGCTTTGGCGTGGAAGTCGATTACGTGCCCCTGGCGGACCTGTCTGCTTGGGATGCGGCAATCAAGGCCAATACCAAGCTGCTGTTCGTCGAGTCGCCTTCCAACCCGCTGGCCGAGTTGGTGGACATCGCCGCGCTGGCGGAAATCGCCCACGCCAAGGGCGCCATGCTGGTGGTCGATAACTGCTTCTGTACCCCGGCGCTGCAACAGCCACTGAAAATGGGCGCGGACATGGTGGTGCATTCGGCCACCAAGTTCATCGACGGCCAGGGTCGTTGTATGGGCGGCGTGGTGGCCGGTCGTGGCGAACAGATGAAAGAAGTCGTGGGCTTTTTGCGCACCGCAGGCCCCACCCTCAGTCCGTTCAACGCCTGGATCTTCCTCAAGGGGCTGGAAACCCTGGGCCTGCGCATGAAAGCCCATTGCGCCAATGCCCAGGCCTTGGCCGAGTGGCTGGAGCAGCAGGATGGCATCGAGAAGGTGCATTACGCCGGCCTCAAGAGCCATCCGCAGCATGACCTGGCCTTGCGTCAGCAACGCGGTTTCGGCGCGGTGGTGAGCTTTGAGGTCAAGGGGGGCAAGGAGGGCGCCTGGCGCTTCATCGACGCGACCCGGTTGATTTCCATCACCGCCAACCTGGGTGACAGCAAGACCACCATCACCCACCCGAGCACCACGTCCCATGGTCGCTTGTCGCCCCAGGAACGTGAATCGGCGGGTATTCGTGACAGCTTGATCCGCGTTGCGGTCGGCCTGGAAGACGTGGCTGACCTGCAAGTCGACCTGGCCCGCGGGTTGGCGGCCTTGTGATCGAGCTGGCAACGCCACCGAGCGGCACTCATGGCCGGGTTGCCCTGGTTACGGGCGCCGCACGGGGCATCGGCCTGGGCATCGCTGCCTGGCTGATCTGTGAAGGTTGGCAGGTGGTGCTGACCGACCTGGACCGCGAACGCGGTTCCAAGGTGGCGAAGACCCTGGGGGACAATGCCTGGTTCATCGCCATGGACGTGGCGGACGAGGCGCAGGTCGCCACCGGTATCGCCGAGGTGCTTGGGCAGTTCGGGCGGCTCGACGCGCTGGTGTGCAACGCGGCCATCGCCGACCCGCACAACATCACCCTGGAAAGCCTGGACCTGGCTTATTGGAATCGGGTCCTGGCGGTGAACCTGGGTGGGCCGATGCTGCTGGCCAAGCACTGCGCGCCGTATCTGCGCGCTCACAACGGCGCCATCGTCAACCTGGCTTCGACCCGCGCTGCGCAATCGGAACCCGACACCGAAGCCTATGCGGCGAGCAAGGGCGGCTTGCTGGCCCTGACTCATGCCCTGGCCATCAGCCTCGGGCCGGAGATCCGGGTGAACGCCGTCAGCCCTGGCTGGATCGACGCGCGCGATCCATCACAGCGTCGTGCACAGCCGCTGACCGACGCCGATCACGCCCAGCACCCAGCGGGCAGGGTAGGCACGGTAGAGGACGTGGCAGCGATGGTGGCGTGGCTGTTGTCGCGCAATGCCGGTTTTGTCACGGGGCAGGAGTTCGTGGTAGACGGCGGCATGACCAAGAAAATGATTTATGAATGAACAGCAGCTACAAGTCGCGAGCTACAAGCTGCAAGCGATTATGTGGTGTTGGTGCTTCTGACTTGTAGCTTGAAGCTTGCCGCTCGAAGCTGTTTTTGAAAAAAATCCAACCCTGCTATTGACTTAGCTTCGGTACCTGCGTAAATTTCGCGGCCTCAACGAAGCA
>NZ_JBAMDJ010000006.1:0-223966 GCF_036961705.1 Pseudomonas sp. 3JA | reverse complement strand
GCAGCCCAGCGGGAGCAAGCTCCCTCGCCACAGGGGAACTCACTTGTCAAAAGGTTTTGGGGGCCTTTGATCAGGTCGCTGGGCGGATGGCCTTGATCAACGACTGCAACGAATAACCCAGCCTTGGCGCCAGCCCTTCGGCCCTGGCAACCAGCCCTTGCATGTCCAGCTCCTGATCCAGGTCCGCCGGCACGATCAGGATCACATTGCCCTCCTTCACCGGCAGCTCCCAATAATGCCGGTGGTACAAACCGCGCAACAGCGCCGCGCCCAATGGCTTTCCATCGTCGGTGGCCCATTGGTTGATCACCAGCCAGCCGCCCGGGTTGAGGCGTTTCTGGCAGTTTTCCAGGAAGCCCCAGGCCAGGTGCCCGACGCCAGGACCGACATCGGTATAGAGGTCGACGAAAATCAGGTCCGCAGGCTCAGCGCTTTCAAGCAGTTCCAGTGCATCTCCAACACGGATGTACAGTCGCGGATCGTCATCCAGCCCCAGGTATTCGATGGCCAGGCGCGGCACGTCAGGGCGCAATTCGATGGCCTCGACATCTTCCAGCGGCAGGAACTTGAGGCAGGCTTGGGTCAACGTACCAGCGCCCAGCCCCAGAAACAGTGCACTTTCCGGCTGCTCGTGACACAACGCGCCAATGAGCATGGCGCGGGTATAGTCATATTCGAGCCAGCTCGGATCGGCTGTGAACACGCAACTCTGCTCGATGGCATCGCCAAACTCAAGAAACCGATAATCGGCCACTTCGAATACGCGAATCATGCCGAACTCGTCGTGCACCTCGGCGAGCAAATGCTCGACGCGCTCCTCTGTCATTTCATCTCCTGATGGTGACCGTGCCGGCTTGAGCCTGCGGATACGGGACAAAGGCGCGATTGTCCGCGAAGCAACCGGAGCAGGTCACGCACTAATTTGCTGATAACATGGCCGTCCGAGCGTAAATCACCTAGAGATCACGATGAGCCAACCCTGGAGCCCTGACAGCTGGCGCGCCCTGCCGATCCAGCAACAACCCCGCTACCCCGATGCCGCGCACCTGTTGCAGGTGGAGCAGACCCTGGCCAGCTATCCGCCACTGGTGTTTGCCGGCGAAGCCCGGGAGTTGCGCCGTCAGTTCGCCGAGGTGACCCAAGGCCGGGCGTTCCTGCTGCAAGGCGGCGACTGCGCCGAAAGCTTTGCCGAGTTCTCGGCGGCCAAGATCCGCGACACCTTCAAGGTCCTTTTGCAGATGGCGATCGTCATGACCTTTGCCGCCGGCTGCCCGGTGGTCAAGGTTGGGCGCATGGCCGGGCAGTTCGCCAAGCCGCGCTCGGCCAACGACGAAACCATCGACGGCGTGACCCTGCCGGCCTACCGGGGCGACATCGTCAACGGCATCGGTTTCGACGAGAAAAGCCGCGTACCGGACCCGGAGCGGTTGCTGCAGTCCTACCACCAGTCCACCGCCACCTTGAACCTGCTGCGCGCCTTCGCCCAGGGCGGGTTCGCCGACCTGCACCAGGTGCACAAGTGGAACCTGGACTTCATCGCCAACTCGGCCCTGGCGGAAAAATACAGCCACCTGGCCGACCGCATCGACGAAACCCTGGCATTCATGCGCGCCTGCGGCATGGACAGCTCGCCGCAACTGCGTGAAACCAGCTTTTTCACTGCCCACGAAGCGTTGCTGCTCAATTACGAAGAAGCCTTCGTGCGCCGTGACAGCCTGACCAACGACTATTACGACTGCTCGGCCCACATGCTGTGGATCGGCGACCGTACCCGTCAGTTGGACGGCGCCCATGTCGAATTCCTGCGCGGGGTGAACAACCCGATCGGGGTCAAGGCCGGCCCGAGCATGGATCCGGACGACCTGATACGCCTGATCGACGTGCTCAACCCGCAGAACGACCCCGGCCGACTGAACCTGATCGCCCGGATGGGCGCCAACAAGGTCGGCGAACACTTGCCGCCGCTATTGCGCGCCGTGCAGCGTGAAGGCAAGCAAGTGTTGTGGAGCTCCGACCCGATGCATGGCAACACCATCAAAGCCAGCAGCGGCTACAAGACCCGGGACTTTGCGCAGATCCTCGGCGAAGTGAAGCAGTTCTTCCAGGTCCACGAAGCCGAAGGCACCTATGCCGGCGGAATTCACATCGAGATGACCGGGCAAAACGTCACTGAATGCATCGGCGGCGCGCGCCCGATTACCGAGGATGGGCTATCGGACCGCTACCACACCCACTGCGACCCGCGGATGAATGCCGATCAGTCGCTGGAGCTGGCGTTCCTGATTGCCGAGACGTTGAAGCAGGTTCGGCGGTAGGTTCTTCCTCGCCGGTTGGACTGCTATCGCGAGCAAGCTCGCTCCCACAAGGGGGTCCCGGGTGACCACAGGTTTTGTGTTCACAACAGATCTAATGTGGGAGCTTGCTCGCGATAGCGTCGGGTCAGTCACCACTTAACTGGGCCAATGCCACCGCCAAGCGAACCCCACCCACCCGCTGACAATTGAGCTGGACCCTTTCCAACCCCAACCAATCGGCCATGCGCCGCAGGTTCACCGCCAAGGCTTGCACCCCCTCCTCGTCCAACCCCGGCTCTTCCTCATGCACCGCATGCACCGCCAACCGGCCCAGGGCCCGCTCCGCCCGCAGGTCCACCCGAGCGGCGATGCGTTCATTGTGCAGGAACGGCAACACGTAATAGCCATACACCCGCTTGTGGACAGGCGTGTAGATCTCCAACCGGTAGCGAAAGTCGAACAACCGCTCGGTGCGGTCGCGCTCCCAGACCAGCGAGTCGAACGGCGACAACAAGGCACTGGCGGCGACTTTGCGAGGGATTTTCGCCGCGGGTCGGCACCAGGCCGGTTGTTTCCAGCCCTGCACCTGGCAGCGCAGCAGCTCTCCGGCCTCCTCCAACTCAGCCAGGCGCCCGCGGCTGTCGGCCGGAGCGAGGCGAAAGTAGTCGCGCAGGTCTTTCTCTGTCGCAATGCCCAAGGCGTCAGCTGCATGCAGCAGCAAGGCGCGCTGGGCCTGGGCCTCGTCCGGCAACGGTTGCTGCAGGATCGAGGCCGGCAGTACGCGTTCGGGCAAGTCGTAGAGCCGTTCGAACCCGCGCCGCCCCGCCACCGTGACTTCGCCTGCGGCGAACAGCCACTCCAGCGCATGTTTCTCCGCACTCCAGTCCCACCAAGGCCCGGCCTTTTCCTGACGCGTAGACAAGCTGCCCGCACCCAGGGCGCCCTGCTCCTGGACCGCCGCCAGAACGCGGCGGATGACATCCTGGCGTTCTTGGCCGAAACGCGCCAACTGCTGATAAATCCCTTCGCCACCCGACGCCCGATTCATGCGCCAGCGCATCAGCGGATACATCGACATCGGCAGCAGCGAGGCTTCATGCCCCCAGTACTCGAACAGCGTACGACGTCGGCCCTGGCTCCAGGCTGCTTGATCAAGCAAATCGCGATTGTAGTGACCGAGACGGGAGAACAGCGGGAGGTAATGCGCGCGCACCAACGCATTGACTGAGTCGATCTGCAGGACGCCGAGGCGTTCGATCAGGCGGTTGAGGCGTGAGGGTTGCACCGAAGCTGGCGGTGAGCGCCCATCGAATCCTTGGGCGGCCAACGCCAGACGCCGGGCCTGTTTGAGGGTAAAGGACAGAGTCGCGGGCATGGAGATCTCCTTGTCTGCTCGCAACCTACCTCACCAATAAGGGGTTTGTGTAGGAAAGGATGGCTCATTTGTGCATTGGGTCGTCCCAGAATGGCCGAACCACTTCCCGCTCCACATCGGCACGACTCACGCCAATGTCCTTGAGCGCCTCGTCGCTCATTCCGGCCAGCAGTTCGCGCTCGTGGTGCAATTCGTACCAGCGGCTAAACTTGTGCAGCAGGGCGCTGACGGAAAAGCCGTGGGAGAGTTTGTCTATCAGTAGATAACCTTTTTGACCTTTCATCGTGATGTCCTCCGTTGGGGATGGATCAAGTCTCACGCTAACGATAAGATCAATCCAACGAATGTTTCTTATGCAATACATCTCGGAGATTGATCAATTGTCGAGTTACCCGAGCATCGATACGGAAGTGCTGCGTACCTTTGTCGCCATCGCCGACCAGGGCGGTTTCACCCGGGCCGGGGAATTGGTCAATCGCACCCAGTCTGCCGTCAGCATGCAGATGAAGCGGCTGGAAGAAGATGTATTGCAGCGGCGGTTGTTCGAACGTGACGGACGCCAGGTCAAGCTCACCGCTGAAGGCCAGGTGCTGCTGGGTTACGCGCGGCGGATCCTCAAGCTGCACAGCGAAGTGTTCAATACCCTGCGTGAACCGCACATGGTCGGCACGGTGCGCATCGGCACGCCGGACGATTACGTGATGCGCTTTCTGCCAGGCATCCTGCAACGCTTCGCCCAGTTCTACCCGCTGATCGAAATTGAAGTGCACTGCGAATCGTCCAAGCAGTTGCTACTGCGCCAGGACCTGGACCTGTCCATCGTCACCCGCAAACCGGGGGACGAAATCGGCCAGTTGCTGCGCAAGGAACGCTTTGTCTGGGCCGAAGCCGCTTGCTTCAATGTCCATGAACAAACACCACTGCCGCTGGCGATGTTCAACAGTGACTGTTTCTGCCGGCAATGGGCCTGCAATGCGCTGGATGCCATGGGTCGCGATTATCGCGTGGCATACAACAGCTCGAGCCTGTCGGCGCTCATGGCGGTGGTGGGCGCCGGCCTGGCAATCACGGCGCAACTGGAAAGCCTGCTGACCCCGGACATGCGCGTACTGGGCGAAGCTGAAGACCTGCCGGAACTGCCCGAGGCCAGCATCATGCTGATCCGCAACCTGCATAACCCATCGCCGATCACCGAGTGCCTGGCCGAGCACATCGTCGAAGGCTTCAAACTTTAAAGGCGAGCAGCACCGCGCACAGCACCAGGAAACCGCAAAACAGCCCGCGCAACAGCCGCTCCGGCAAGGCGTGGGCGACTTTCACCCCCCAACTGATGCTCAGCAGGCCACCGACGGCCAGCGGCAGGCCGATGCTCCAGTCCACCTCATGGTGAAACGCATAAGTGGCGAGGGTCACGCCAGTACTGGGCAAGGCCAGTGCCAGGGATAACCCCTGGGCGACCACCTGGCTGGTGCCAAAAATGCTGGTCAGGATCGGCGTCGCGACCACGGCCCCGCCAACACCGAAAAGGCCGCCCATGGTACCGGACGCCGCCCCAAGCACGGCGAGCCATGGCCAGCCATAACGCATCTGCGCCGAAGCCGGTGCGTTGGCGGCGAACATGCGGGCCATGTTGTAGAGTGTCAGCGCGATCAGGAACGCGACGAAGCCGATCCGCATGCTGTTCGCGTCGATCCCCACGGCCCAGATCGAACCCAGCCAGGCAAAGCAGAACCCCATGGAAGCCAACGGCAGGACATGGCGCAATTCGATGCGATTGCGCTGGTGATAGCGCCACAACGCAAGCATCACATTGGGCACCACCATGACCAGCGCTGTCCCTTGGGCCATTTGCTGGTCGAGGCCGAACCAGACGCCCAGCACCGGAATGGCAATCAGGCCACCACCGATCCCGAACAATCCCCCCAAGGTGCCCAACACGGCACCAAAGACCAAGAACAGTGCAAATTCGAACACAGAAGACTCCCCTTTTCCTCAGGGCGCTTATCCTACGCAGTCGGCGCCAGCGGGGAAACGTAACATCCATCCGAAATATCAGAATTATCTGGTGCATTAAAGATTCGCCCGCTAGATTCGTATCGATCATTGATTGAAGGTTCTGCCATGAACACCCTGCGCGACACCCCCGAAGCCTGCGAAGCCCTGCTACTCGACAACCAGGTCTGTTTCGCCCTGCACTCCACGTCGCTGCTGATGACCAAAGTCTACAAGCCGCTGCTACAGGCCCTCGGCCTGACCTATCCGCAATACCTGGCGATGATGGTGTTGTGGGAAAAGGACGGATTGACCGTCGGTGAAATCAGCACGCGCCTGCTGACAGACCCCGGCTCGCTGACGCCACTGCTCAAGCGCCTGGAGGTCGAGGGCCTACTGAGCCGCACCCGCAGCCGTGAAGACGAACGTGTGGTGATTGTCGAACTCACCGAACAGGGCCGCGCCCTGCGCGAAAAAGCCCTCGACATCCCCCAATGCATCCTCGCCGCCAGCGGCCAGACCCTGGAGCAGTTGAAGAAGCTGCAACTTGACCTGCAGGCACTGCGCGGGCATTTGCAAGACAGCCTCTGACTGACCTCCAACCGACCCACCGCTATCGCGAGCAAGCTCGCTCCCACACTTGATGCTCAGTGGCTATAAATCTGCCTTCGACGCAAATCTAATGTGGGCGCGAGCTTGCTCGCGATGGCGGGGTCCTGCCGCTCCTTGATCTCTAACTCGCCCATCTAAATTTTTTTTCTGCGCTGAAACGCTCTAGGTCAAGGGTTACACGCCCTTTTAGTGGCGCCAACTCAACTCGCCTCAAAAAAATATCTTGCGCGCAAAATATTAGCGCTATACATTTGCCTCACACCTAATTAGCGCGCAAACATTTAGCGCAATAACTCAACCCCAGAAACGAGGCTCTCGCCATGCAAACTCTCTACACCGCAATCGCAACCTCCACCGGCGGCCGTGATGGTCGTGCGATCTCCAGTGACAACATCCTCGACGTCAAACTCGCCACGCCCAAGGAACTCGGTGGTGCAGGCGGTGCGGCGACCAACCCTGAGCAACTGTTCGCCGCCGGCTACTCGGCCTGCTTCATCGGCGCACTGAAATTCGTAGCTAGCCAGAGCAAACGCAAGATCCCGGACGACGCCTCGATTACCGCCCATGTCGGCATCGGCCAGATCCCCGGCGGTTTCGGCCTCGACATCGACCTGCACATCAGCCTGCCAGGGCTGGACCAGGCCGACGCGCAAAGCCTGGTGGATGCGGCTCACCAAGTCTGCCCGTACTCCAACGCCACCCGCGGCAATGTTGATGTGCGCCTGCACGTGACCGTCTGACCACCAACCCTGGACCCGAACCTAAGGAGATGCACATGAACACGCTCAGCAAAGCCTTTGCCGGCACCCTTCTCGCCCTCAGCGTCAGCAGTGCCTTCGCCGACGGCATCGTCGAACACAACACCCAGGCGTTTCTCGACGTGCTGAATGCCGGCACTGGCAAGCCCCTGGAGCAACTGTCGCCCAAGGACGCCCGCGCCGTATTGGTGGGCGCCCAGGCGGGGGTGAAACTGACTTTGCCCAAGGCCGACGTCAGCGAGAAAACCATCCAGGTCGATGGCCAGCCGATCAGCCTGACCATCGTTCGCCCGGCCGGGGTCAAGGGTGAGTTGCCCGTGTTCATGTTCTTCCACGGCGGTGGCTGGGTATTGGGTGACTTCCCGACCCACGAACGCCTGGTTCGAGATCTGGTGGCGGGCTCGGGCGCTGTCGCGGTGTTCGTCAACTACACGCCTTCACCCGAAGCGCATTACCCGGTGGCGATCAACCAGGCCTACGCCGCCACGAAATGGGTGGCCGAACACGGCAAGCAGATCAACGTCGACGGCAAGCGCATGGCCGTGGTGGGCAACAGCGTCGGCGGCAACATGGCGGCGGTCGTGGCCCTGATGGCGAAAGACAAAGGCACGCCGGCGATCCGTTTCCAGGCGTTGCTATGGCCGGTGACCGACGCCAGCTTCGAGACGGCGTCCTACAACCAGTTCGCCGAAGGGCACTTCCTCGGTAAAAACATGATGAAATGGTTCTGGGACAACTACACCACCGATGCCGGGCAACGCGGCGAGATCTATGCCTCGCCGCTGCGGGCCAGCACCGCACAACTCAAGGGTCTGCCGCCAGCGCTGGTGCAGACCGCAGAGGCTGATGTCTTGCGCGATGAAGGCGAAGCCTATGCCCGCAAGCTGGACGCGGCCGGTGTACCCGTCACCGCCGTGCGCTACAACGGCATGATCCACGACTATGGCTTGCTCAACGTGGTCAGCCAGGTGCCAGCGGTGCGTTCGGCGATGTTGCAAGTGTCCGAAGAGCTCAAGCAGCACTTGAAATAACTGGGCACCGGAGCCTTGGTGGCGAGGGAGCTTGCTCCCGCTCGGCTGCGCAGCAGTCGTAAAATGGGCAAATGCGGTATGACTGGATAATCGCGTTGTCTGGGTTTGGGGCTGCTGTACAGCCCAGCGGGAGCAAGCTCCCTCGCCACAGGGTTCTGCTGTGGCACTTTGAAATAAAAAAGCCCGACTCAATGGTCGGGCTTTTTCATACACAAGGCTTCGCTTATTTAGCGCGGCCTTTGTAGGAACCGCCTTCGCGGGTATCGATCTCGATCATGTCGCCGATTTCGATGAAGTCAGCAACCGACAGCTCGGTACCGTTCTTCAGTTTGGCAGGCTTCATCACCTTGCCGGAAGTGTCACCGCGAGCGGAGCCTTCGGTGTAGTCAACCTGACGCACGATGGTGGTCGGCAGTTCTACGGAAACCAGGCGTTCTTCGAAGAACACGGCTTCGCAGACGTCGGTCATGCCTTCTTCGATGAACGGCAGAACGCTTTCGATGTCTTCGGCGTTCAGCTCGTACATGGTGTAGTCAGTGGTGTCCATGAACGTGTAGGTGTCGCCGCTGATGAAGGACAGGGTCGCTTCTTTGCGGTCGAGGATCACGTCGTCCAGTTTGTCGTCGGCGCTGTAGACGATCTCGGTCTTGTAACCGGTCAGCAGGTTCTTCAGCTTGGTCTTCATGATCGCGCTGTTACGACCCGACTTGGTGAACTCAGCTTTCTGAACCAGCCAAGGATCGTTTTCGAGACGGATCACGGTCCCGGGTTTCAGTTCTTTACCAGTTTTCATTGCGAATATCCGAATTTGGATGGGATTTACAAAAATCTAGGCCGCGTATCATATCCAATTTACATAAAACTTCACCAGCGCTGCGGCAAGATCGGCTCGCGAGGCCTGTTCCAGACACCACGCCTGGGCATGTTCGGCCAGTTCCTGCTGCTGTTCACGGGTGGCTTTCCAATATTCGGTCATGTCCTGGCCGGCATTCCAGGCCCGCCAAAGACCGCTGATCGCTTTTTGCGCAGCCGGTGAAAGCCCCTGATTGTAGAGCCTGAGAAATGCCTCGAGCTTTTCCAGGTGGACGTCTTCTTCCTGCTGGTAGATATGCCAGAGCAGCGGCCGACCAGCCCACTGGGCGCGCACGAAGGAGTCTTCGCCACGCACGGCGTTGAAATCACAGCACCACAGCAACTGGTCGTACTGATCCTGGCGAACGAACGGCAGCACCTGCACCGTCAGTGCACCGCGTCGATGCAGCGCACCGACCTTCAGGCCTTCGACACCGAGCCAACGCTCGACGTCGCCCAACACTCGCCCTTCGGGAACCAGCACATGAAATGCCTGGGTATCGGCTGCCATCGCGTCAAACCAACTCGCCAGCCCAGCGTTCTCGTAGGCAAACAGCGAGATCAGGCAGGCTTGCGGCGCCCGCTCCACGCCCAATCCTTGCAGGAAACTGCGTTGCGCTTCGGCATCCTGCTGAAATTGCCGACGGCGCTCCAGCAGGCCGGCCTCGCGCAGCAAGCCACCCGTTCCCTCCCGAAAGCCGGGGAAAAAGAAATATTTCTGCACGTGCTTGTATTTGACTGACGGTAAGCCATGGCAACCGATCACCCAGTCCTCGGCGCTCAAATAATCAAGGTTCATCCACAGGGGCGTCGTCTGGCGCGCGGCCATCGCATCCATGTAGGCGCTCGGCAGTTGGCAGGCAAACGCGGCGATCACCACGTCGGCGGCGTCGGTGGGCGCCCACTCCTCGGGCCAGTGACGCACTTGCACGCCCTGCTGCCATTGCTCGGACAGGGTGATGTCGATTTCCGGGCAAATTCGTTCGAAGGCACGCAGGTCGTCAACCCATAGCCGCACCGCGCATCGATGCTCGGCCACCAACTGCCGAGCCAGGCGCCAAGTGACACCAATGTCGCCAAAGTTATCGACGACGGTGCAAAAAATATCCCAACGCACGGTCATTCCCGACTCCCTGTGGCAAAGGCCTGATTGTCCCGAATAAACCGATCACGCAGAAGAGCCGACGGCGATTAATCTTCATGCGACAATATCGCCTGCCCATGCCCCTGCCAGGAAGCAGCCATGCCCGATCACCCGACACCCTCGCGCCTCACGGCTTTGCAATTGACCTTCAGCATCGCCCTGGGCCTGTGGCTGGGGTTCCTCGCCATCGTGTTGACGGGCTGGCTGCTGTCCAGATTCCTGTTCAACGAACAACTGGCACCCGTGGCCGCCGCCGTCCATCAACTGGCGCAACCACCGGTGGTGCAACCACCTCCAGAGCCGCCCACGCCGATGTTCGAGCAGTACCAGCAAAACCTGCAAAGGAACGAGCAGCGCCAGGCCCTCGATCAGGCCCGCAACAATCCGCGCAACCTGTCCAACCCCAAGTGCCAGTTCTGGCTGCAACAGGACCAGAATGCGCCCAGTGAGAAAAGCCGCGCCAACGTCCTGCAATTCTGCGAATGACCATGAACAAACAGACCGTCCACCAGTTGATTCTCGACAAGCTCAAAATTGATCTCGACATCGCCGAACGCGCCGCGCAGACAGCCTACGAAACCGCGACCCACGAAGAAAACATCGCCGAGAACAAGTACGACACCCTGGGCCTTGAAGCTTCTTACCTCGCTGCCGGGCAAGCCAGGCGCGTGGAAGAAATACGCCAGGCCCTCGCCCTCTGCCAGAACCTGACACTAAGGCCATACGACGAACAGCGCGGCATTCAGGTGGGCACGTTGATTGGTTTAGAGGATGAGGACGGTCGCCAGCAATGGCTGTTCCTGGGACCGGATGCGGCGGGTTTGAAGGTCTCGCTGGTGGGCCAGCCGATCACCGTCATCACCCCTCGCTCACCGCTGGGCCGCGGCCTTTTGGGCAAGTTCGAAGGGGATGAAGTAGAGATCGTGGTAGCGGGCGCCCGGCAACAGTTCGCTGTCACCGAGGCGATCTAGAAGGGTCTTAGTGCACCGGTAGCTCGACGCCGTCGAACAACTCTTCAAGTTCTTGCTTGTTGTGGCACTGGATGGCCTTGGCCATCACTTCCCGGGTCAGGTGCGGTGCAAACTTCTCGATGAAATCGCACATGAACCCCCGCAGGAAAGTGCCACGACGGAAACCGATCTTGGTCACGCTGGATTCGAACAACTCACTGGCATCCAGTACCACCAGGTCGCTGTCGAGCTTGGTATCGACGGCCATCTTCGCGACGATGCCCACACCCAGGCCCAGGCGAACGTAGGTCTTGATCACGTCGGCGTCGGCGGCGGTGAACACCACTTTGGGCGTCAGGCCACGATGGCTGAAGGCTTCGTCAAGTTTGGAACGACCCGTGAAACCGAATACGTAGGTCACGATCGGGTATTCGGCCAGGGCTTCGAGGGTCAGCTTCGGCAGCTTGGTCAACGGATGGCCCTGGGGCACGACCACACAGCGGTTCCAGCGATAGCACGGCATCATCACCAGGTCCCCGAACAGTTCCAGGGCCTCGGTGGCAATGGCGAAGTCCACGGTACCGTCGGCGGCCATTTCGGCGATCTGCATCGGCGACCCCTGGTGCATGTGCAGCGCCACGTCCGGGTATTGCTTGATGAAGTTGCTGATCACCGGCGGCAGCGCATAACGGGCCTGGGTGTGGGTGGTGGCGATCGACAAGGTGCCTTTTTTCTCGTTGGAGAACTCCTGGGCGATCTGCTTGATGCTTTCGACCTTGCGCAGGATCTCGCCAGCGGTGGTGATGATGCGCTCGCCGGCCGGCGTCACGCGGGTCAGGTGTTTGCCACTGCGGGCGAAGACTTCGACGCCCAGTTCATCTTCCAACAGGCGGATCTGCTTGCTGATGCCGGGTTGCGATGTGTAGAGGCTTTGGGCAGTAGCGGAAACGTTGAGGTCGTGGTGCGCCACTTCCCAGATGTAGCGCAGTTGTTGAAGCTTCATATGTATCCCTCAAAGCAGTTGGACGCCACGGGCATCAGCGACGGTATATAACTATATGAAAGGTTTCAGCAATAAATCTAGAACTTTTTATAAAAAGCCATCATTTCGCCTCAGGCCTCTCCCTGGCGTCGGCGCTGTACCAGCGGTACCAGATAGACCGGCACCCGGGATAACTGCAATACCCGTGCAGCGGTTCTGCCCAAGGGGATTTCACCGCTAGCCCCTTGGCAATGACTGCCTACGATCAGCAAGTCGACGGAGAGTTTCGCAGCCTGCTCCAGGATGACTTGGGAAGGATCGCCCTGGTACACCCTGACCGACTTGATCAGTTTCAAGTCCTGCTGCCCTTCCCCCAACTCCTCGCGGAAACTGTCGAGCACCCGCTGTTCGATATTGGCCATCACCGTATTCAGACCTTGGCGGTGAAATTCGTTCAGCGCCTGCTCGTCGAGATAGCTTTGCAGCACCGACTCGGCGAACAGCCCCATCGGTTCTACCGCATGCACCACATACAACTCGGCTTCAAACGTCCGTGCTAACGCCAAGGCATGCTGCATCACATAAGGGGCGTACAGCCCCAGGTCTGTGGCGTACAGCATCGAACGAATCATGTGACCTCCTCGCGTGCCAAAATGGCGGAGATTGATTCAGCTTAGCAGCGCCCAGGGGACTGCGACGTGCGGCTTGACGTCCCGGACCAAGGGCAGTCAGGGCTTCACTTCGTTACTGATACCGTGGGGCACGTGACCGGTGGCGACCACCTCCCGGGCCAGTTCGCAATGGCCGGTCTGGTCATCGAAAAAAACATCGGCGGCGAAGGCTTCGAGGAACGCCGATTTGGTCAGGCCACCCAGGAACAACGACTCGTCCAGGCGAATATCCCACTCACGCAAGGTCCGGATGACCCGCTCGTGGGCCGGTGCCGAACGGGCCGTCACCAACGCCGTACGAATGGGGCAGGCGTCCTCGGGAAACTCGCGCTGCAGTGCATTGAGCGCCGCCAGGAACCCCTTGAACGGCCCGCCTCGTAGCGGCTCGCGGGCGGCCTGTCGCTCGCTGGCCTGGAAGGCCTCCAACCCATCGGCCTGATAGACGCGTTCCGACTCATCGGAAAACAGCACGGCATCGCCGTCGAAGGCAATGCGCAGTTCCTCGCTGGCCGCGCGACTGGCACCACCCGACAGGATGGTCGCGGCGGCAAACCCGGCGTCCAGGGCACTGCGCACGTCTTCAGCGTGGGTGGACAAAAAGAGATCACAACCGAACGCCTTGAGGTACGGGTACGGGCTGCGACCGCCCACGAAAGCCGCGCGCGAGATCGCCAGCCCATAATGATGGATCGAGTTGAACACCCGAAGGCCGGTGTCGGCGCTGTTGCGCGAAACCAGGATGACTTCGACCCGGGCACGCCCCAGGTGCTCGTTAAGGCTCAGCAGCTTTTGCACCAGGGCGAAGGCGTCGCCGGGTGCCAGGACTTCGTCTTCATGCTCGATCTGGTATTGCCGATAGGCTTCGACACCACTCGACAAGTACACCTTGTGGCTTTCCCTAAGGTCGAACAGCGCCCGCGACGAAATCGCCAGCACCAGTTTGTCGTCGATGTTGTTTGCCATACCGCTCCCCTTTTGCCCGCTCAGCGGTTATATCGGTCCACGAACGCCAACGCCTGGTACAAGGCTTCGATTTTCGGCAGCTCACACCCTGCCGCTTTCGCTGCCGCCAATGGCCGGCCGTAGATCGCGTCCAGTTCCAGCACACGCTTGTGGGAATAATCGTGGTACATGCTCGGCCAGTAGTCGGGCATCTTCTCGGTCATCGTGAACAGATACTCGGCATAACCCGGCGCGATATGATGCCCACAGGCTTGCGCACCGCGGACCACCTCCCCCATCAGTGCCTGGATCAATTCGCGGCTATGGTCGTTGGCCATCAATGGTGTGGTACTGGCGCCCAACAGGACCGAAAGGCCGTTGTACGGCACATTCCACACCAGCTTCTGCCAGCGGGCCTGTTGCAGGCCCGGCATGGCCTGGGCGTCGATACCGGCGCTGCGGAACAACGTCGCCGCCTCTTCGACGATCACCATGCGTTGTGCCTGATCGGCGCAAGGCCCACTGTGATAACCGACGTTGACCGCGCCCAGGGCCTGGTGGGTGACGACACCAGGGCCGACGCGATGCACGCAGATCAGGCACAGGCCGCCCAACAGGTGCAACGAATCGGGCAACAGAGGGCGAAGATCGTCTTCGACATCCAGGCCGTTCTGCAGCAAAAGGACTTTTGCCCCCTCAGCGGCAGCCTGGGTAATGACCGGGGCCAGCTCGGTATTGCTGGTGGTCTTGGCGCCAACCAGCAGCCAGTCGCAGGGCGGCATGTCGGCTGCCGAGCGATACGCCTGGACGGGGTTGAGGGCCAGCGTACCGTGGACCGCGCTGTCGATCCGCAAACCGGCTTCGGCCACGGCAGCAAATTCGCTGCGCAGTAAAAAGTGCACGTCAAAACCGGCACGCGCCAGCATCACGCCGTAGAACCCACCGATCGCCCCGGTGCCGATCATCCCGATCCGCGGTTTCACGCCTGCCTGCATCTTTGCAACTCTCCTGGTAAAAGTCCCTGCACACTATCAGCGCGAGCGGCATGGCATGCAATCATCATTACATCTGCTCACGAATCTGCTGCAGAGCCATCGCCAAGGCCTTTTCCCCCGCCTATAGGGCATTAAACCCGTCCCAGCCCATTGTCGAGCCCCCTCGTAACGCGATAAGGTTCGGCTCCCCGACGCGCTTAAAATCCGCTGTGCACCGCCGCGCGGGGATCGCTGGCGGCCGGCACCCGTGACCTGACGAGTAACACGATGGCTGATTTACCGATCAACGACCTTAACGTCGCCTCCAACGAGACCCTCATCACGCCTGACCAGCTCAAGCGCGATATTCCCCTGAGCGACGCTGCCCTGCGCACCGTGACCAAGGGCCGGGAAGTCATCCGCAACATCCTGGACGGCACCGATCATCGCCTGTTCGTGGTCATCGGGCCCTGCTCGATCCATGACATCAAGGCCGCCCACGAATACGCCGAGCGCCTGAAGGTGCTGGCTGCGGAAGTCTCCGACACCTTGTACCTGGTCATGCGGGTGTATTTCGAGAAGCCCCGGACCACCGTCGGCTGGAAAGGCCTGATCAACGACCCGTACCTGGATGACTCCTTCAAGATCCAGGACGGCCTGCACATCGGTCGTCAGTTGCTGCTGGACCTGGCGGAAATGGGCCTGCCCACGGCCACCGAAGCCCTGGACCCGATCTCGCCGCAATACTTGCAGGACCTGATCAGCTGGTCGGCCATCGGCGCGCGCACCACAGAATCCCAGACCCACCGCGAAATGGCCTCCGGCCTGTCGTCGGCGGTGGGCTTCAAGAACGGCACCGACGGTGGCCTCACCGTGGCGATCAACGCCTTGCAGTCGGTCTCCAGCCCACACCGTTTCCTGGGCATCAACCAGGAAGGCGGCGTGTCGATCGTCACCACCAAGGGCAACGCCTATGGTCACGTGGTACTGCGCGGCGGCAACGGCAAGCCGAACTACGATTCGGTCAGCGTCGCGCTGTGTGAACAGGCGCTGAACAAAGCCAAGATCAAGCCGAACATCATGGTCGACTGCAGCCACGCCAACTCCAACAAGGACCCGGCACTGCAGCCGCTGGTGATGGAGAACGTGGCCAACCAGATCCTGGAAGGCAACCAGTCGATTATCGGCCTGATGGTCGAAAGCCACTTGAATTGGGGCTGCCAAGCCATTCCGAAAGACCTCGCCGACTTGCAGTACGGCGTCTCCATCACCGATGCCTGCATCGACTGGAGTGCCACCGAGAACACCCTGCGCAGCATGCATGCCAAGCTCAAGGATGTTCTGCCGAAGCGTCAGCGCGGTTAAAAAACATCGCAGCCTCGTTTCACTCGACAGCTCCTACACAGCTCCTGTACATATTTGGAGCGGGGATGTAGGAGCTGGCGAAGCCTGCGATCCTTTACTTTCCTCAAGGCATAAAAAAACGCCGTGCTCTTCAGCCCGGCGTTTTTTATTGGGAATCCTTTTTTTCAGAGTTTCGCCGCGTGCCGCTGGTGACGCTCCATGTAGCGCTCCACGTAGGAGCAGGATGGGATCACCGTGTAGCCCATTTCTTCGGCGTACTGCAGCGCACTTTCGGTCAACGCCGCCGCAATGCCCCGGCCGCGCAAGGCGTTGGGCACGAAGGTGCGATAGATATCCAGGGTCTGCTTGCCCAGGTCCATATAGGTCAGATAAGCACGATGACCGTCCACGTTGGTCTCGAACTGATGACCAGCCTGGTCATGGTGGATGGTAACCGCCTCGCTCATCACTACTCCTCGCGGGTCTGAATGCCGACCCCTACCTTACCGATGTTTTTCCGGCGAAGGAACATCTACGCCACCCCGTGCCGTCCTGGTCACCGAGCGCCAAAATCGATCCGCTCAAACCCGAGCACGTCGTGAATAGTAGGCACCAATGACGCAAATGCTCAAGGCACGCCTGTCATCGAAGGGGTAAACCTCGTCGGGTTTATCGATTGAGCGCCATCGTCGCGCTGTAGTCGGTCACGGTGCAATAGCTGAACATCGCCAGTTGTTGAGTCTTGAGACGAGCGCGCGTAGTTAAAGTCACCGCCAATACCAATAAAGATGCCTGGGGCATTGCACAAAAAATGTACAAAAGTGTAGGTGAATCAATAAACAACGACGTTAGCGAGGGCTGCTAGAGTTCTCCGCCGCCACGGAACTTTTTTTCGTCGACATGCTCCAGCCAAGGGCTTTGGGCTGTATATTTTTTAAACACCCCTTAGAAAAGTTGCTCGAAAAAGAATCACCGCCTACAATTTTTTTGCTTCTTGCGCTACGTCAGTTTACTTACTACAAGTAATGGGTAGTATGTACGCCGGCTAACTCCTCAGTCTGGGGAGACAGTCACTAATAGAATGTCCTTGAAGGGGAACACGATGAACAACGTTCTGAAATTCTCTGCTCTGGCCCTGGCCGCAGTTCTGGCTACCGGTTGCAGCAGCGCATCGAAAGAAACCGAAGCACGTCTGACTGCTACCGAAGACGCAGCAGCTCGCTCCCAGGCTCGTGCAGACGAAGCTTACCGTAAAGCTGATGAAGCTCTGGCTGCTGCTCAAAAAGCACAACAGACTGCTGACGAAGCTAACGAGCGTGCTCTGCGCATGCTGGAAAAAGCTAGCCGCAAGTAATAGTCCCCCGGGATTGTTATCGAGCCGACCCATTTTTGGGTCGGCTTTTTTTTGGGTTCGAGAGCGGCTGCCCGGTGTTTTCCCAAGCAATAAAAAACCCGCCGACATCGCGAAACGTCGGCGGGTTGTTGTCGAGTCCTTTATTGCTGCAAGTCGATCGGCGCGCTCGTGACCATCGGTGCCGAGGTATTTGGAACAGCGATTTCCACCGGCATGCCATCTTCGGCCGCCACCACGTCCCGCACCACGTCCCAGTTCATGCGCAAGTTGCTGGTGATGTCTTCACGCTTGAGCATCGCGTTGATCACTGAGGTGTGCTTGTCCACCACCGACGGGTTGCCCTTGTCGTCCAGCGGTGTGTGAGCCTCCAAGTACACCTTGCCACCGCTCAACCCCAGCTTGTAGGGGTCGTTGATGATCCGCACCGATGTGCCCACCGGCACCATGCCGGCCATTTCCAACACGTTATTGTTGAACATGCGGAAGCAGCCGTGGCTGGTGCGCATGCCGATGCCGAACTTCTTGTTCGAACCATGGATCAGGTAGCCCGGGGTGCCCAGGGTGAACTTGAAGGGCCCCAGCGGGTTATCAGGGCCGGCGGGCACGACGTTCGGCAGCGGGTCGCCGTCGGCGGCGTGTTCGGCCTTGATCGATGCCGGCGGGGTCCAGGTCGGGTTCGGCGTCTTGGCGATGATGCTGGTGTGGGCGATCGGCGATCCCCAGCCCTCACGCCCGATCCCCAGCGGGAAGGTGTAGACCACGTTCCGCCCCTTGGGGAAATAGTAGAGACGGTACTCGGCAAGGTTGATCACGATGCCTTCGCGCGGGCCCGGCGGCAGGATGAAACGAGTCGGCAGCACGATCTCGGTGCCTGCGCCCGGCAACCAGGGATCGACCCCCGGGTTGGCGGCGACCATCTCGCTGTAGCCCAGGTCATAGGTGGTGCCCAGGTCGGCGAAGGTGTCTTCGTATTTGGCCTTGATAACCTGCACCTGGCCAACGATGTCTTCACCCGGTGGTGGCAGAGGCAGCTCCAGGGCGGCAACGTGGCCCGCCATACACAGGGCGGCAAGAGACAGGCAGCGGGCGACGGCAGGCAAGCGCGGCAACATCCGGGAAATCCTTCGCAGATCGAACAAGGGGTGATGAAAACGGCGATTGTACACTGCCACCTGTTATTTCGGGGAGAGCGGCAATCAAGCGTCCGATGCACAGCATTTTGTTCGGCATTCACCCCGCGCCCTGTGGGAGCCGCGGGTCATGGCACGCGCGAAGAGATTACAACTCGAACCGCAGCTCCGGCCAGATCGGCGATGTGCCGCGCTTCTGGGACTCCAGGATCGCCCGGCACAACGAGCACAGGCGATGATCCTGGAAAATCTTGCGATCGACGCTCGACCAGCGCGGTTGGGCCGGCAGCAGGCTGCCGCAGAGAGTCCGATCGGCCGAGCCACCGAGTTCCAACTGCCGGGTCACCAGGTGCACCCGTACTTCCTGGCAGGCGAACAGATCCAGCTGCTCGTCAGGCTCGATCAGTTGGTAGGCAAACAGGGACCAGGCGGGACGCGGCATCGGGGGCTCCAAATCGGGGGCGCCACATTAGCCGAAAGCCCGCCGGTAGAAAAGCGTCAAAGCAGCGGTTTCAGTGTCGGCCATACATTTTCCAGCAACTTGCCCTGGGCCGCGACGGACGGGTGCAATCCGTCGCCTTGCATCATGGTCGGGATGCCACCGACGTCCTTGAGAAAAAACGGCACCAGGGGGACTTTTTTCTCCTCGGCCAGGGTGCTGTAGACCCGGGCAAAGGCTTCGGTGTAGCGCCGTCCGTAATTGGGTGGCAGTTGCATACCCAGCAAAAGCACCTGGGCACCGCTGGCGCGAGCGCTGTCGATCATCGCTGCAAGGTTTTGTTGCAATTGTGTTGGCGGTTGACCGCGCAAGCCATCGTTGCCGCCCAGCTCCAGGATCACCAGGTCCGGCTTATGGGCTGCAAGCAGCGCCGGCAGCCGCGCCTGGCCTCCGGCGCTGGTGTCGCCACTGATGGAGGCATTGACCACTTTATCGTCAAAACCCTCGGCCTTGAGCCGTTGTTCGAGCAACGACACCCACCCTTGCCGGGTATCCAGGCCGAAAGCCGCGCTGATACTATCGCCAACGATCAGGACTGTACCCGCCGCTGCGTTCTGGGCCATGCACATCAAGGCCAGGCCGGCACTCAAAAACCACACACGCATCGGATTCTCCATGGGCTCAAGCATTCTCACCGCGACGGACCTTAGCAAAGTGGTCTCCAGCGCGGAAGGTGAACTGACCATCCTGCACGAACTCAGCCTGGAACTGAACAAAGGCGATAGCCTGGCCATCGTCGGCGCGTCCGGTTCCGGCAAATCCACCCTCCTGGGCCTGCTGGCCGGCCTCGACCTGCCCAGCAGCGGCGAGGTGACGCTCGCCGGCCGGGCCCTCAGCGCACTGGATGAAGACCAGCGTGCGCGGATCCGCGCCGAGCACGTCGGTTTCGTCTTCCAGTCGTTCCAGTTGCTCGACAGCCTCAATGCACTGGAAAACGTCATGCTGCCGCTGGAACTGGACGGGCGCAAGGATGCCCGCGAACGCGCCACGCAACTGTTGCAGCGCGTCGGCCTGGGCCAGCGCCTGACTCACTCGCCGCGCCAGCTCTCCGGCGGCGAACAGCAACGCGTGGCGATTGCCCGCGCCTTTGCCGCCGAACCCGACGTGCTGTTTGCCGACGAACCCACCGGCAACCTCGACAGCCACACCGGCGAGCGCATCAGCGACCTGCTGTTCGAATTGAACAAGGAACGCGGCACGACCCTGGTGCTGGTGACCCATGATGAACGCCTGGCCCATCGCTGCCGGCGCCTGATCCGACTTGAAGCCGGCGAGATGGTCGCCCCTCTGGAGCCTTGATGGCACGCTTGCCGCTGTTGCGCCTGTTCAGTCTCGCTGTCCGTCAATTGCTTCGCGATGCCCGCGCCGGTGAGTTGCGGGTGTTGTTCTTCGCCCTGCTGGTGGCGGTGGCGGCCAGTACCGCCATCGGTTACTTCGGTGCCCGCCTCAACGGCGCGATGATGATGCGCGCCACCGAATTCCTCGGTGCCGACCTGTTGCTCGAAGGCAGTTCCCCCGCCCGCCCGGAGCAGATCCGCAGCGGCACCGACCTGGGGCTGGAACACGCCCGGGTCGTGGAGTTCTCCAGTGTCGTGGCCACCGACAATGGCATCCAGCTGTCCAGCGTCAAGGCGGCCGATGACCGCTACCCATTGCGCGGCGAACTGAAAAGCAGCCCCACCCCGTTCGCCCCGGAAGAAACCGGCGGACGGCCGAACCCTGGCGAGGCCTGGGTCGAAGCACGGTTGCTGACGGCACTGGACCTGAAGATCGGCGACAGCATCGACGTTGGCAACCAAACCCTGCGGTTGGCCCGAGTGCTGACCTATGAACCGGATCGCGCCGGCAATTTCTACAGCCTCACCCCGCGAGTGCTGATCAACCTCAAGGACCTGGAGGCCACCGGCGTGGTCCAGCCGGGCAGCCGTGTCAGCTATCGCGACCTGTGGCGCGGCCCGGCATCGGCGCTGCAAACCTACCGCGACCTGGTCAAGCCTGGCCTTGAAGCCAACCAGCGCCTGCAGGATGCCCGCGACGGCAACCGGCAGATCGGTGGTGCCCTGGGCAAGGCCGAGCGCTACCTGAACATGGCCAGCCTGGTGGCCGTATTGCTGTCCGGAGTCGCCGTCGCGCTTTCGGCCAACCGCTTTGCCACCCGACGTTTCGATGCCAGTGCGCTGCTGCGTTGCCTGGGCCTGTCACGCCGGGAAACCCTGGTGCTGTTCAGCCTGCAATTGACGGTGCTGGGCCTGCTCGCCAGCATCAGTGGCGCCCTGCTCGGCTGGATCGCCCAACTGGGCCTGTTCGCCCTGCTGCACGACCTGCTGCCCACCACCGTTCCGCCGGGTGGCCTGCTTCCAGCAGTCGCCGGGATCGGTACCGGGCTGGTGGCCCTGGCGGGGTTCGCCCTGCCGCCATTGGCTGCACTGGGCCGGGTACCACCGTTGCGGGTGCTGCGCCGGGATATGCTGCCGATCCCCTCCAGCTCCTGGGTGATCTACGGTGCCGCGCTGGGCGCCCTGGGCCTGATCATGTGGCGCCTGAGCCTGGACCTGGTCCTGACCTTCGCCCTGCTGGGCGGTGGCGTCGTTGCCGCCCTGGTGCTCGGCGGCTTGTTGTTGCTGCTGCTCCAGAGCCTGCGTCGCCTGCTGGCCCGCGCTTCCCTGCCCTGGCGGCTGGGCCTCGGCCAATTGCTGCGCCATCCCTTGGCCGCCGCCGGTCAGGCCTTGGCGTTCGGCCTGATCCTGTTGTCCATGGCGTTGATCGCGTTGTTGCGCGGTGAATTGCTGGACACCTGGCAAAACCAGTTGCCGAAAAACGCGCCGAACTATTTCGCCCTGAATATCCTGCCCAACGACAAACAGGCCTTCACCGACAAACTGCTGGAATTGTCCGCACAATCTGCCCCGCTCTACCCCGTGGTCCCCGGTCGCCTCATCAGCATCAATGGCGAGCCGGCCACGGAGTTCGTCACCAAGGACTCGGCGGGTGACCGGGCGCTGCAACGTGACCTGAGCCTGACCTGGGCTGCCGACCTGCCGGCGGGCAACGTTGTCACCGCAGGGACCTGGTGGCCGCAGCAGCCACCGGACGATATCCCGGGGGTTTCGGTGGAAGGCAAAGTGGCCGAGAACCTCAAGATCAAGCTGGGCGACCGCCTGGTATTCAGCGTGGGCGGCGTCAATCGTGAAGCGAAGGTCACCAGCCTGAGGGAGATCAACTGGGACAATTTCCAGCCCAACTTCTTCATGATCTTCCAGCCCGGCACATTGAAGGATCTGCCAGCGACTTATCTCACCAGTTTCTACCTGGCGTCGGGCCACGACCAACAGATCGTCGACCTGTCCCGGGCCTTTCCGGCGGTGACGATCCTGCAAGTCGAGGCCCTGCTCGAGCAACTGCGCAGCATCCTGGCCCAAGTGACCCTGGCGGTGGAGTATGTGTTGCTGTTTGTGCTGGCAGCGGGGATGGCGGTGCTGTTTTCCGGCCTGCAGGCGACCCTCGACGAGCGCATACGCCAAGGCGCGCTATTGCGCGCACTGGGCGCCGAACGGCCCCTGCTGGTCAAGGCCCGGCGCATCGAGTTCGGCCTGCTGGGCGCAGTCAGTGGCCTGCTCGCGGCCCTGGGTTCGGAGCTGGTGAGCCTGGTGCTTTACCGGTACGCCTTCGACCTGCCCTGGCATCCGCATCCTTGGCTGTTGGTATTGCCGCTGCTGGGGGCCTTGTTGATCGGTGCGGCCGGTGTATTCGGCACCCGTCGAGCGCTCAATGCCAGCCCGCTGACAGTATTGCGCGAGGGTTGATAGACTCCCGGTTTCGCTATTATAAGAAGTTGCCATGAGCCGTTATCGCCCACCCCGCACCGCCGGCACCGCGCTGATCACTCCCGAGGGTGAAGCGCGGATGCGCGCTGAGTTCCATGAGCTGTGGCATGTGCGTCGTCCACAGGTGACCCAGGCGGTCAGCGAGGCGGCGGCCCAGGGTGATCGTTCGGAAAACGCCGAATACACCTATGGCAAGAAAATGCTACGGGAAATCGACAGTCGCGTGCGCTTCCTCACCAAGCGCCTTGAAGCGCTCAAAGTGGTCAGTGAAAAACCCAGCGATCCGAACAAGGTGTATTTCGGCGCCTGGGTGACGGTCGAAGATGAGGACGGTAAGGAATCACGCTATCGCATCGTCGGCCCGGACGAGCTGGACCTGAAACAGAACCTGATCAGTATCGACTCACCGTTGGCACGGGCCCTGGTCGGCAAGGCCCTGGATGCCGAGGTCAGCGTCCAGACGCCTACCGGCGAAAAACGGGTCTACATCGTGGACATCTCGTATCCGTAATCCTCGCCTCAGCGACGCGTGATCAATCCCTGCCGGGCGACACGGGTCAACTGCCGGATCATTTGAGGAGCGTCCGCCGCACTGGGGGACTGGATGACGGCCAGGTCGAAACTGTCATTGGCGAACCGCGCCAGTGACTCGCCGTCTTCGACAAACTGGATCAGGAAAGCTGCGGGCCCATGGTTACGACGCGGCCAGCCGTCGAGATAGCGCAAGAGCGTTGGCTGGTGAGTGCCGCCCAGGAGAATTTTCGGGTTGCGTTGCACTAGGTTCGCCGTGATCGGCGCAAGACGTACTAGGGGGCTGGGTGCGTTCATCGTGTCGTGTCTCTGCCTCAAAAGTCTGCATGGCAGGTGAGAGGCAACACCGAACCAGCGCTTTAGCGGTATTTCGAAGCCTTGTCTTCGGCTTCTATCGGCGACTGGATCGAGTCACCTGGCGCCCCGCAAGTAGCTGTTTAAATCGGCGCATGAGCGGCATCCTAGAGAAGCTGACCGGCCAGTGTCAAGAATCACTTCCCATGAAAAGGCCCGTACAAGACGGGCCTCGAATTCAAATCGTGCAATCAACCCGCGATAGCGCGATCGACCGACAGCTTGCCCGCGCCTTCGATCAGCACGGCAATACTGCCCGCCAGCAACGCCAAGGCAAACTCATAACCGTTGTTGGCCATGAACAAGCCGTTACCGATGTGCACGGCGAAAATCGCCACCAGCGACAGGAAGGCCAGGCCCAGTGCAGCAGGACGCGCCAGCAGGCCGATGATCAGCGCCAGCCCGGCAAAAAACTCGGTACCGCCCGCCAGTGTCGCCATCACGTAGCCCGGGGTCAGGCCGATGCTTTCCATCCACTGCGCCGTGCCTGCAAGGCCGTAGCCACCGAACAGGCCGAAGAGTTTCTGCGAGCCGTGGGCAGCGAATATGACACCAACGGCGATGCGCAGGACAGTCAGGCCGTAGCCAGCGCGGGTAGACAAGACTTTATTGATCAACGAGCTCATGCGGGTTCATCCCTAGGTGTGTGGTTGTTGGTCGCCATATTAATCAAATAAACTTGTACAAAAAGCGCAAAAAAATGCGAGATACAAATCGAATTTATCGATTATTTTCGCTGGGCGACCTTTTGATCTCCAGGTTCCAGCGACTCTCGTTCACGATCAAACGCCAAGTAGTACTTATTGACACTATTAACGTAGCTGACGGCGCCCATTCCCACCTGCTCCATGGCAATGCGTTCGACCTGGAAAAACCACTGGTTGGGGTTCAGACCACGCCGTCGGGCCTCGGCTCGCATACCTTGGACACGCTCGGGGCCCATGTTGTAAGCGGCCAGGACGAAGGCCATGCGCTCGCGCTCGTTGAGCTTGGGGCTGGCAAAGAACTTGCGGCGGATGAGGGCCAGGTACTTGGCGCCAGCCTGCACATTGGCGTCCAGGTTCTGGATGTTATCGACGCCGACCCGCTGAGCCGCCGAGGGGGTGATCTGCATCAGGCCGGTGGGGCCTGTGCCGCTGCGGGCGTTAGGTTGCAGGGCTGATTCCTTGAAGGCCAGGGCCGCCAGGTTAAGCCAGTCCATGCCTTGGGCATCGGCATGTTTTTGCAGCACCGGGCGCAGTTTTTCCAGACGCTGGCGATCAGCCCGGGCCAGCGGATAGTGGACCTGGTACAAACGCCGGTAGATACGCAGGAATGCCGCGTCCTCGTTGGCGGGCACCTTGTAGGTCGCCAGGAAGCGGTCGATGCTCGCCCGCAGCATGGCGGCGTCACGGCGAACGAACCAATACTCGTCACTCGGCTCGCCGATCAGCACCTGCCGGTCGAAGCGCAACTTGGGCAGGATCTTGCTCCAGCGCTCGGCGATGGGCTGCTCGACGATGGTCAAATGGAAAATCCCACCCTGGACCATTTCCAGGACATCCTCCACAGCCAAGGTGGGATCGACCCATTCGACCTTCACCGGCGGCAGTTTGAGCAGCGCCAGTTTCTGGTTGATCTGGCTCACCGAGTCTCCCGCAGCGCTGCCGTTGGGCAGGGCCAGGGTCTTGCCGGAAAGTTGCTCCACACGGGTGTAGCGCTTCTCGCCCTTGATACCCACCAGCAGCAACGGCACGTCGGTACGAATCGGATCGCTGGCGCTGACCGCATGGCCGGCCTGCAGTTCGAGCAACTCACCCGGTGCTACCAGATCGCCCTCCCCGCGCTGTAAAGCGCCGAGCAGTTGGTCCTTGGCCATGGGGATGATCTTGAGGGTGATTTCCTGGCCATCCCGCGCGTGGCCGTTGAGGTATTGCTCGAAGGCTCGCAACCGATGGTATTCGACGCCAATGGGTTGGCCCTGGACTTCACCGGAGCTGTTGCGGCTCTGGTTGACCAAAACCTTCAACACACGGCTGCTGCGGATTTGCGCCAGGTCGCGCACCGTGCCCGGCGCCACCGCCTGCACCGGCCCGGGCAGCCGCGCCTCGGCCGGCATTGGCAACAACAGCGAACAACACAACAGTAGCAATACCTGGGGACGTGTCATCCACTCTCCGGAAGGAATACTGCGGACCGCCTCCCTTGAAAAACGAGGCTGAGTCGACAGAAACAGAGCGCCTGGGGCGCTGAAAAAGTGCGGAAGACTGGCACAGTGATGGCTTTTATACCAACCCGATGTGTCTCGCGGCCTTAACAGACAGCCTCAACTCGTTGTAGTTCTTGGCTTTTCTTATAAATCTACAGCTCTGATATGCTTTCCAGCCTTTGGGCCGAGGTAGCACCATGCAACTCATCGATATCGGCGTCAACCTGACCAACCCCAGTTTCGCCGACAAACATCAGGCGGTGCTCGAGCGCGCCTATGAATCCGGGGTCTGCCAACTGGTCTTGACCGGCACCAGTATCGAGGGCAGCGAACAGGCTCTGGAGCTGTGCCAACGCCTCGACGAAACGGGCGAGCGGCTGTTTTCCACCGCCGGCATTCACCCCCACAGCGCCAGCGACTGGACCGCCGACAGCGCCCGACACCTCAAGGATCTGCTGATGCACAGCCGCGCGCGCGCGGTGGGCGAATGCGGGCTGGATTTCAACCGAGACTTCTCCCCCCGGCCACAACAGGAAAAGGTCCTGGAAGAACACCTCGCCTTGGCGGTCCAATTGCAATTGCCGGTGTTCCTGCATGAACGCGATGCCGATCAACGCTTGCTGGACATCCTCCGGGATTTTCGCGATCAGTTGCCGGCACTCGTGGTGCATTGCTTTACCGGTGAAAAGAAGGCGTTGTTCAGCTATCTCGACCTGGACCTGCACATCGGCATCACTGGCTGGATCTGTGACGAACGCCGGGGCACGCACCTGCACCCGTTGGTGCGCGAAATTCCCCGCAGTCGACTGATGCTCGAAAGCGACGCGCCGTACCTGCTGCCCCGCACGCTGCGGCCCAAACCCAAGAATGGCCGCAACGAACCGGCCTACCTGACGGAGGTCCTGCGTGAAGTAGCCTTGCACCGGGGCGAAACCCAGGAAGACCTGGCAGCCCACAGCACCGCCTGCGCCCGGGCGTTCTTTGGGTTGCCGGCCATCTCCGAATAACACACATCCCCTGTGGGAGCTGGTTACTATTGGCCCACATCAAGACCCAGGGACTTCGTTGCCTGTTGACCCACATCAAAATCCCGTCACCTGAGTAGCGGCAGAATAATGGCACCTTGCCAATGCTGTTTCCGCTATCAGAGAAGACCTTCCATGGGTGCCTGGCTTAGCAATATCTCGCTGAAATACAAATTCTGGGCGGTCAATGCGGTCGCCTTTGTCACCACCTTGCTGCTGGTGCTCTACGCGGTGCACCTCGAACAGCAGGCGCGTAACCAAGCGGCCCAGGCGAACGCCCAGGCCCAGGCGCACCTGCTGGATGCCTGGCCTGCCGGAGCGCCCTTGCCCAAGGTCGATTATCTCCTGGCATTCCCGCGCGACCAGGTCCCCGTTCTCAACGAACAACCGTTGCCTTCGCTGGCCCAGGCCAACGGCTGGGTCGAACTCGATACCGGGCTGCTGTTTGGCGACGACCCGCTGCTGGGCGCCCAAGTGATCCATCGAGGTGAAAGCCAACGACTCGCCGTGCTGGCCCAAGGTGTAAGCCTGAGCCAAGTGTTCAACGAACGCTTCAGCCAATACGCCGCGGCCGTGTTCGTGTTGATGCTGGCGATGCTCGGCGCTTCGCAGTTGTTGATCCGTTTTTTGCTCAGCCAGCTCAACACACTCAAAGACGTGATGCTGCACGTGGAAAAAACCGGCGACCTGTCCGCCCGCGTGCCCCTGGCCTGCGAGGACGAAGTGGGCCAGATGGCGGCGGCGTTCAACGCCATGCAGGCCGGTTATCAACGGGTGGTTGACACCGTTGCCAGCACCGCCCGGCAGTTGGACAGTGGTGCCGCGCGCCTGGCGTCGAGCATGAACGATGTTCGCCACGGCATGCTCGGCCAGCAAAGCGAAACCGATCAGGCAGCCACGGCAATCAACGAAATGTCCGCCACGGTTTATCACATCGCCCAGCATGCCGGCGCCACCCGCGATCTGTCGAAAACCGCCGACACCCTGGCCGGCAACGGTCACGAAGTGGTCGCCCGGGTGCAACAGTCGATCACCGGGTTGTCTTCGGGTGTGCAGCAGACCGCCGAAATGATCCAGCGCCTGGCTGAAGACAGCCAGAAGATCAATGGCGTGGTCAGTGTGATCCACAGCATCGCCGAACAAACCAATCTGCTGGCCCTGAACGCGGCCATCGAAGCGGCGCGGGCCGGAGAAATGGGCCGAGGCTTTGCCGTGGTGGCCGACGAGGTGCGCAACCTGGCCAAGCGGGTACAGACCTCCACGGATGAAATCACCATCATGGTTTCGGCCCTGCAGGCCGGGACCCGAGACGCGGTGGACTTCATGCAGGAGAGCTCGCTCAAGGCCGACGATTGCGTGCAACAGGCCCGCGAGGCCGGCGATGCGTTGGCACAGATCACCGCAGCGGTGGCGCAAATGCGCGAGAGCAACACCCAGATCGCGGTCGCGGCCGAACAGCAAAGCCATGTCGCCGAGGAAATGAACCGGGCGGTGGTGAGCATTCGCGACGTGACCGAGAACACCGTGCGCCAGACCGTCGATTCAGCCACCACCAGCGATGAATTGGCAACCTTGGCGGGCGAGTTGAGCAAGGCGATCGGGCAATTGAAACTGTAGAACGCCGGCTTGCCCGACGCCCTTGTGGTGAAGGGATTCCCTCTGTGGGAACAGGCTTGCCCTTCGATGGGTGCGATGCGGTCCTTGGTGAACCGAGGCGCCTGCATCGCGGCCAAACCTTGCTCCCACAAATAAGCCCCCTCGCCACAACAGCAAAACTGTATGGCCACCTATCGCCTCGATAGCCAACCGCCATTCGCCGCCCCGGTCGCACGGACCTATCCTTGGGTTATTCGGTTTCGTTCAAGGAATAGCATCATGGGCAAACGTCACCCCAATCTTCCAGCCTGGCAATGGCGCGCCTACCCAGACAATCATCGCCACCCCACCAACCTGGTGTTGCACCTGATTGCCGTGCCGCTGTTCATCATCGCTTTTCTGCTGATTGTGTCGGGGGTGTTCAGCTTGAGCCTGGGCGATGTCGCCATCGGCATCATCGGTCTGCTCGCGGCACTCGGCTTGCAACGTCACGGACACAGCCTGGAGACCCAGGCCTCCGAGCCGTTCAGCGATCGCAAGGATGCCGTGTCACGCCTGCTGGTGGAACAGTTCCTGACTTTTCCGCGGTTCTTTCTCAGCGGTGGCTGGTGGCGCGCCTGGCGGGAGCGCCACCGTCACAACCGCAAGTCTTGACCGAAGCAAATCTTGATCGGAGCAGCCTTAGCCAAAGATCGTGACCGTCTGCCGACTCAGGGCGATCAAGCGGCCATCGGCGCTCCAGAACTTCGCGGCGACATGGCCGTAACCGTCCTGGGCATGCTCGATCTCGGCCAGGTACTTGCACCAGTCCAATGTCGTGAGCTCCAGCAGCGGCTGGACGAACTCGATGGTCCACGTGAGCGTGCTGCCCGGGGCCATTTGCGAAAGGTGCGGCAACAAGGCCGGCGGCCAGGCGTCCACCAAGGCCAGGATATGACTTTCGTTCAGCGGCTCCTCCTGCACATCACCGCGCAAGCGCACCCAGCCGCCCATGCTCCGGGACTTGTTGCCGCTGAATGGCAAGCCGCCAACGCTCCAGCGCATCGCCAGGTGACGCATGAATTCCGGCGTAGCGCCTTTGACATAAGGCAGTTCCTGGCATTGCTCCACGCTTTTGAATTCTGGCGCGGGATCGGCCTGCACCGCCACCACGGATGAGCGCGATGCGCCAAAACTGCCTTGCACCACGGTCACCACTTGGCCGTTCTGCACCGCGCGCCCCAGCACCTGGCTCACGGCCTTGCCTTCACGCAATACGTCGACTTCGAAACTGACAGGCACATCGGGTTCGACCGGGCCGACAAAGGTGATCGCCAGCGAGCGCACCGGGCGATCCGCCGGCACTTGGGCACGCATCGCCTCATATTGCAGCGCCGCCACCAACCCGCCAAAACTGGCCCGCCCCTGACCCCATTCAGGCGCGATGCTCACCGCACCTGGCTGCCGGCGCACGGCATCGATCAAATCGGAAAAGCGCATGACGACCTCGAAAACAGGGAAAAGAATGAAGGGATCTTAACCAGCCCCGGCTGGCGGCACAGGGCTCATTCCGGCCAAAGAGACTGACAGAAAAGCCGAGGATCTTGAATTTCCTCTGTGGGAGCGTAATGGTGTTCACTTAAGTAAGGCAATAAACAAACCTGTGGCAAGAGAGCTTGCTCCCGCTGGGCTGCGAAGCGGCCCCTGAATCTGCCAAATGCGCAGCATCAGACACACCGCACCCGCCGGTTTACGACTGCTTCGCAGCCGAGCGGGAGCAAGCTCCCTCGCCACAGGTGCATCATTTTCTTAAGTGAACAGCATTACCGCTGGGAGCGGGGATGTGCTGGGTTCAGGATTTTTCGAAGCAACTGGCAATCAGCTTGTCGAGCACCTTGTCGGACTTGGCCTCGGCCTTTTCCATGGCGGCGTGCCAGGTTGGCACACAAGCGTGCAGATCGGTTTCTTCCTTGGCCCTGGCCAGCCACTGCCAGCAATCGTGCCAGTCGCCCAGTGCGGCCTGGGCGGATTTGAGCCGGGGCAGGGCCGCTTCGGGCAGTCGGTCGAGTTCAGGGTAGGCTTCGATGGCGTAGCGCACGCGCTTGATCAGCAGGCGCAATCGATGGCGGTCATGGGCCGGATCGCGCAGGGCTTCGCCGAGTTTCTTCCACTGTTTTTCCAAGCGCTTTTCGATGCGTTTGCGCAAACCCTTCAGCAACCCCTCGCGCTGGGAGGCACGAATGAAGCTCGGGAAGGCATCGAGGATCATCAGCAACTGCGCCAGTTCAACACTCGCGGCCACGGCGGGGTAAGCCTCGGCCATTTGCACCTGGCGTCGCCGCGCCGTCTCGGCCTGGCCATGCTGCTCCAGGTAGGCGGCCAACACTTCCCGGTCGCGCAATGGCGTGGTCAGGCTGCCGACCGCCGAAGCAGCCGTTTCCAGCTGTTCGACGCCGGGCAAACCACGCAATGGACGAAGCAGGCTGCGCAAACGGCGTACCGTGGTCCGCAAGTCATGCAGCGCTTCGCTGTCGGTATGGGCATTCAAGCGGGCCTGACAGGCCAACAGGCGGACTTCCAGGCCCAGTATCCGGGCCACCAGCCGATCGATCATGGGGCGTACTCCGTACGCAGCTCCAAGCGTCGAGCTGCAAGCTTCAAGAGAGGAGCGGTGTGCGCCCTTCACTTGTAGCTTGCAGCTCATGGCTTGTCGCTGCCGTTATCGTCCTGCGCGGGACTCACGAATGTAGAAACGCGCCTTCTCGGCTTTCTTGGCGCAGCCTTCGAACGCTTCGAATTGCTGCTGGGTCTTGGCGCCCGTCAGCAGGGACAGGGCCTTGGAGTAGCTGACGGTGCCGGCAAAACCTTCGGCCTTGGCCAGGTCCAGTTCACGCCAGGCGCTGTCGAGCTGGCTGCCACAACTGTCGCGGTAAGCGGTTTTGCCTGCGCAACCGGCCAGGGCCAAAACCATCAAAGAAGCCACCAAGGGCAGGCGGATCCGAGCTTTCATCAATAACACCTCAAGTCAGGTCAACAGTCGTGCTATTAAGACGGTGGCAACGGCGAAAAGTGCCTTGCTCGACCGCGTAAATTCAAGTGTGGCCGAGCATACGCAAATGCCGTCACGGCGTGTCAAAAAACGACGCGTGCGCCACAACGATTGAGCCAAGTCGTCGATGGGTGCATTGTTGAAATCTGTTCGACAAGAGGCCGGGTCATGACAAAACGTGTCGCATTGGTATTGGGTTCGGGTGGCGCCCGGGGCTATGCCCATATCGGGGTGATCGAAGAAATCGAACGACGTGGCTACGACATTGCCTGCATCGCCGGTTGTTCCATGGGCGCGGTCGTGGGTGGGATCTATGCGGCGGGCAAGCTTGAGGAGTACCGCAACTGGATTGAAAGCCTGGATTATCTGGACGTCCTGCGCCTGGTAGACGTCAGTTTTCGCCTGGGGGCGATCCGTGGCGAAAAGGTCTTCGGACAGATCCGCAAGATCGTCGGCGAAATCAACATTGAACAATTGCGTATCCCCTACACCGCCGTCGCGACCGACCTGACCAACCAGCAGGAAATCTGGTTCCAGGAAGGTTGCCTGCATCAGGCAATGCGCGCCTCGGCGGCGATTCCCAGCCTGTTCACGCCCGTGATGCAAGGCAACCGCATGTTGGTGGATGGCGGCCTGCTCAACCCATTGCCGATCGTGCCGGTGGTATCGAGCCACTGCGACCTGATCATCGCGGTCAACCTCAACGCCACCAACCAGAAACAATATCGGTTACCGGTGATCCCGCGCCCCGCCGCGTTCCGGCGGCGCTTCGACACCCTGGTCAGCTCCCTGGGATCGCGCCTGCCGTTTCGCCGCAAGCAGGCCGAGCAGCTGTTGCTGCTGGAGCAGGAAGCCTTGAAGGCCGAAGCCGCTGACATCAACCCGTGGATCGACTCGGCCGAGCCCGAAGGCCAACAACCGGCCGCCGCGCCAGAGAACGAAGGCGCACCGAAATCCGCCACCGGTTCGTTCATCATCGACAACGTCGGCCCGGCCTCGTTGCTGGACTTGATCAACCAGAGCTTCGAAGTGATGCAGACCTCGCTGGCCCAGTACAAGATCGCCGGTTACCCGCCGGACGTGCTGATCAACGTGCCGAAACGGGTGTGCCGGTTCTTCGAGTTCTACAAGGCACCGGAGTTGATCGCACTGGGGCGGGAGATTGCCAGCGATACTTTGGATCGGTATGAGAGTGACCAGAACTGAGCACGATCGCTGAGCCCTTGTGGCGAGGGAGCTTGCTCCCGCTGGGGTGCGAAGCGCCCCCCCCAGAACCGCACGCTCGGTGTATCAGGTTCATTGAGTTGGCTGTATCGGGGCTGCTGCGCAGCCCAGCGGGAGCAAGCTCCCTCGCCACATGAGTGCACGACTTGAAGCCTGTTCGAGGCTAAGCCCCACCCTCCCCCAACAACCGATACCCCACCCCCGCCTCGGTCACAATGAACCGCGGTCGGGTCGGGTCGTCGGCCAGTTTCTGACGCAGGTGGCCGACCACGATCCGCAGGTAGTGACTGTCTTCGGTGTGGGTCGGGCCCCAGATGTCCTTGAGCAGTTGCTGCTGGGTAATGACCCGCCCCGGGTGCCGCGCCAGTTGCGCCAGCACGGCGTACTCCTTGCGAGTCAGGGACACTTCGCTGCCGTCCAGCAGCACGCGTCGATACGCCAGGTCCACCGTCAGCGGGCCGAACTTCAGCGCGGCTTCCTGCGGCTCGCCAGCCGGGGCCTGGCGCAACAAGGCGCGGATGCGGGCGAGAAATTCCTGGATGCCGAACGGCTTGGTCACGTAATCGTTGGCACCATTGTCCAACGCCTCGACCTTCTGCGCTTCGCTGGCCCGCACCGAGAGCACCAGCACCGGCACCGTCGACCATTGGCGAAACTCGCGCAACACTTGCTGGCCGTCGATGTCCGGCAGGCCCAGGTCGAGTATCAGCAGATCGGGCTTGTTCAACGCCGCTTGGGCAAGCCCTTCAGCGCCGGTGCCGGCTTCCAGCACCTTGTAACCTTGGGAACTCAGGCTGATGCGCAGGAATTTGCGGATCTGCGGTTCGTCATCGATGACCAAAAGGGTCGCGGTCTGGCTCATGGCGCTCGTTCGTTGCAATCAGGTGAAAAGGCAAGCAGGTAGGACGAGAGTAACGCAGCGCCGCTCAAGCTTCATCGTCCATGCCCGGTTGTGCCTGTAAGGGCAGGTGCAACGTGATGCAGGTGCCGAGCCCGTCGAGGCCATCGGCCACGCTGATTCGCCCGCCATGGGCACCGACCATGCCCTGGCAGATGGCCAATCCCAATCCCGTGCCCTGCCCGCCCCGATCGCCGCGCGCGGCGGTATAGAACATGTCGAAGATGTTCTCTCGCTCTTGCTCAGGGATCCCGGGGCCCTCGTCAGCCACCGCAAAAACCACTTCGCTGTCGGTCACGCCGGCGCTCAGCAGCAGCCGCCCGTGAACGGGTGAGAATCGCGCAGCGTTCTCCAGCACGTTTACCAGGGCCTGTTCGATCAACGCCGCATGGACATACAGCAAGGGCAATTCAGCGGGCACCTCGACACTGAGCGCCAGCGGTGCCAACACCGCCCGCAGGCGGTTCAGCGCGCTGCCGACGATATCGGCTGGCGACACCCAGTCTCGCGCCAGCTTCAGAGCGCCATGGCCAAGACGGGTCATGTCCAGCAGGTTCTGGATGTAGCGATCCAGCCGCTCGGCCTCATCGCGGGTGCCTTCGAGCAGTTCACGGCGATCGGCCAGAGGGATCGCCTCCCCCAGCGCCAACAGGCTGTCGATGCTGCCGCGCATGGACGTCAGCGGCGTGCGCAAGTCATGGGACACCGAAGCCAGCAAGGCGCTGCGCAGTTGCTCGGTTTCACCGTGCAGGCGCGCCGCTTCCAGGTCCTGGGCCAGTTGCGCCCGGGCCAACGCCTGGGCCAATGGTTGACTGAGCGCCGCCAGTAAACGCCGACGCTGGCCGCTCAGCGGCTTGCCTTCGTTCGGGCACACACCCAGCAACCCCAGTGGCCCACCTTCCGCCGACAGCGGCCACCACCACCAGCGTCCGGATGGCAACGTCCCGGTGCCGGCGCCGGCGGGCTGGTCATGCTGCCAAGCCCAATCGGCCGCCGCACGTTCGGCCTCGGTGAATGTCAACGGCTCGCCCGTCTCGACCTTCCAATCTCGCTGGCCGTCGCGATTGAGCAGGCAAAGCTGCAAGTCGTGCAGGCCGTTGAGGTGCTGCGCGGCGGCGCTGATCACCGCCTGCCGGTCGGTGGCGGCAGTGAGTTTACGCGACAGGTCGAGCAGTTCGCCGGTTTCCTGCTGGGTGTCGCGCAAGGCTTGCAATTGTCGGCGCTGACGGGCCGCCAGATTGCCGGTCAGGGCCGCCATCAGCAGAAAAAAAACCAGGGTCAGCACGTCTTCTTCGCGCTGGATGGTGAAGGAAAAATTCGGCGGGATGAACAGGAAGTCATAGGCCAGGAACGACAGCGCCGCGCAGGCCAGCGCCGGACCGAGGCTGCTGCGTACCGCCACCAGCAACACTGCCATCAGGAACACCAGGGAGATATTGGGCAGCGCCAGCCACCCTGAAATACCCCAGGCCAACGCGCTGGCCGCCACGGTCGCCGTCAGCGCCAGCACATAGTCGAACCCAGTCTGGACGGCGTTCGAACGCACGCGGGCGGGACGGGGCTGTTCATCGCTGTCCAGCACGTTGATTTCCAGTCCCCGGGCATCGCGCAGCAAGCGTGAAGCCAAGCCACCGCCGAACAACCGTCGCCGCAAACGCGGCCGGGACTGGCCCACCAACAGCAGCGTGGCGCGACGTTCGGTGGCGTGCTGGATCAAGGTCTTGGCGACTTCGCCGGCCCGCAACAGCACTACTTCGCCGCCGAGACGCTCAGCCAACTGCTGGGCATTTTGCAGATACTGTCGCGATGACTCGTCTTGCGCGACGCCGCTGTCTACGTGGACCAGGCTCCACGGCAGATGCCGGCGCTGGGCGACGCGACTGGCGTGGCGCACCAGACGCTCGGCCTGCACGTCGGCGCCTACCCCCACCAGCAAGCGTCCGCGTACCGCCGGCGCGGCCTGGCCCAGTTGCCGATAACCCTGGGCCAAATCGTTGTCCACCTGGGCGGCGGCGGTCTGCATGGCCAGCTCACGCAACGCGGTCAGGTTGGTCTGGGTGAAAAACGCATCGATCGCCGCTCGCGCCTGCTCCGGCACATAGACCTTGCCATCACGCAGGCGCTCCAACAGCTCGCGCGATGGCAGGTCGATCAGCAGCAGTTCATCGGCTTCCTGCAAGACCCAGTCCGGCAACGTCTCGCGCACCTGCACTCCGGTGATGCCGCGCACCTGGTCGTTGAGGCTTTCCAGGTGCTGGACATTGACGGTGGTGTAGACATCGATGCCGGCGGCGAGCAGTTCCTGAATGTCTTGCCAGCGTTTGGCATGACGACTGCCGGGGGCGTTGCTGTGGGCCAGTTCGTCCACCAGCACCAGGGCCGGGCGGGCCGCGAGCAGGCCGTCGAGATCCATTTCTTCGAGCATGACGCCGCGATATTCCGAACGCACCAACGGTTGCTGCACCAGACCGCCGAGCAGTGCTTCGGTTTCGGCACGACCGTGGGTTTCCACCACGCCGGCGACGACTTTCACGCCTTGACGCAGTTGGGTGTGGGCCGCTTGCAGCATGGCGTAGGTCTTGCCGACACCGGGCGCCGCGCCCAGGAAGACCTTGAGCCGGCCACGATCGTTACGGGGCAGATTGGCTAACAGTGCGTCGGCGCGGCCGGAGTCGCTCATGCTGGGGATTCTCTTGTTTCGAATAGGTTCAGCCATCCTGTGGGAGCGAGCTCGCTCGCGATAGCGGTAGGTCAGCCAACATTGAGAGCGACTGATACACCCTCATCGCGAGCAAGCTCTCTCCCACAAGTTCTACAATTTTTCCAGCGCCAGGTTCAGCGCCAGCACATTCACCACTGGCGGGCCCACCAAGGATTGCTCGGTGTTGTCGTCGAGCAGTTGCTGCAAGGTCGAGGCCGGCAGGTTGCGCGCTGCGGCGACACGCGCCAGTTGATAGGCAATCGCCGCCGGAGGCAAGTGCGGATCCAGCCCGCTGGCGGAGGTGGTCAGCAAGGCCAGCGGCACCGGGCCCTGGCCGGGCACCTGGAGTTTTTGGGCGTCATCGATCACCCGCGAGGCCAGAGCCGGATTGCTTGGGGAGAAGTTGCTGGCGCCGCTGGCAACCGTGGCGAAGGCACCGGCCGACGGCCGTGGATGAAACCACGCATCGCCGGTGAAATCCTGGGCGATCAGCGTCGAGCCACGGACCTTGCCGTCGGCATCGACGACCAGGCTGCCGTTGGCCTGGGCGGGAAACGCGACTTGCGCCACGCCGGTGACCACCAGCGGGTACGCGACACCGGTGATCAGGGTCATCAGTAGTAACAGGCTCAAGGCCGGGCGAATCAAAGTGGACATTTCAAAATCCTCGAATCAAAAAATTCATCGTGGCGAGGGAGCTTGCTCCCGCTGGGCTGCGAAGCAGCCCCAAAACCAGCCACAACTGTGTGTCAGGCGGGTTGCAGTCAATTTCCTGGGGGTTGCTTCGCAACCCAGCGGGAGCAAGCTCCCTCGCCACAAAACCTCTCCTGGCACAAAAAATCCGTGGGCCGAACATCCGGCTCAAACCAGGTGCAACGCCGTCAGCAACATATCGATCGCCTTGATCCCCACGAACGGCACCACGATCCCGCCCAGGCCATAGATCAGCAGATTGCGTCGCAACAGCGCCGCCGCACTTGCCGCTTGCACGCGCACGCCACGCAGGGCCAGGGGGATCAGCACGACGATGATCAAGGCGTTGAAGACGATGGCCGACACAATCGCGCTCTGGGGGCTGCTCAGGTGCATCACATTCAACACGCCGAGCTGTGGATAAATCGAAGCGAACAGCGCCGGCAGGATCGCGAAGTACTTGGCGATGTCGTTGGCGATGGAAAAGGTGGTCAGTGCGCCACGGGTCACCAGCAGTTCCTTGCCGATCTGCACCACATCGAGCAACTTGGTCGGGTCGCTGTCGAGGTCGACCATGTTGGCCGCTTCCCTCGCGGCCTGGGTGCCGTCGTTCATCGCCATGCCGACATCGGCCTGGGCCAGGGCCGGGGCGTCGTTGGCACCGTCGCCGCACATGGCCACCAGTCGACCGTCGTTTTGCTCATGACGGATACGCGCCAGTTTTTTCTCCGGCGTGGCCTCCGCCAGCACGTCATCGACACCGGCCTCGGCGGCAATCGCCGCAGCGGTCAACGGGTTGTCGCCGGTGACCATCACCGTGCGGATCCCCAGCTTGCGCAACTCGGCAAAGCGCTCGCGAATGCCCGGCTTGACCACGTCCTTGAGATGGATCGCGCCGAGCAACTTGCCGTCCACGCACACCAGCAACGGCGTGCCGCCACTCTGGGCGATCTTGTCGACCTCCCGCGCCAATGCCTGTGGCAACTCATTGCGTGCAAGGCCGATGAAGTCCAGCAACGAATCCACGGCGCCCTTGCGGTAGATGCGGCCCTGATAGTCGACGCCGGACAAACGGGTTTCAGCACTGAACGGCACGGCCCTCAGCGCTTCGACGCCAGGCTCGGACTGTGGATGCAAACCTCGCAGGTACTCGACGATGGACTTGCCCTCTGCGGTGTCGTCAGCCAACGAGGCGAACAAAGCGCCTTCGGCCAGTTCCTTGGCACTCACACCGGCGGCGGCATAGACCGCTGTGCAGCGACGATTGCCAAAGGTGATGGTGCCGGTCTTGTCCAGCATCAACACATGCACGTCCCCCGCCGCCTCGACCGCACGGCCGGATTTGGCGATCACGTTCAGGCGCACCAACCGGTCCATCCCGGCGATGCCGATGGCCGACAGCAGCCCGCCGATGGTGGTGGGGATCAACGTCACCAACAGCGCCACCAGAAACACCAGCGGCAGGTTGGCGTTGGCGAAATGGGCGAACGGTTGCAGCGTCACCACCACCAACAGGAAGATCAGCGTCAGGCCGATCAACAGGATATCCAGCGCCACCTCGTTCGGCGTTTTCTGGCGCTTGGCACCTTCGACCAAGGCGATCATGCGGTCCAGGGTGGACTCGCCGGGATTGCTGGTGATGCGGATCAGCAGCCAGTCGGAGACCAGCCGCGTATTGCCAGTCACAGCCGAGCGATCACCGCCGGACTCGCGGATGACCGGCGCCGATTCGCCGGTGATCGCCGCCTCGTTGACCGCGGCGATGCCTTCGATCACCTCACCGTCGCCGGGAATCATGTCGCCGGCCTCGACGCGCACCACGTCGCCTTTGCGCAGGCGGGTGGCGGGGATGATTTCAAAGCCGCTGGCGGTCTGGCGACGTGCGTTGAGACCTTCGCTGCCGGCCTTGAGGCTGTCGGCCCGGGCTTTGCCGCGGCCTTCGGCCAAGGCTTCGGCGAAGTTGGCGAACAGCACGGTGAACCACAGCCACAACGCAATTTGCGCAGCCACAAACGTCGGCACGGCGCTGTCGGGGATGAAGCACAACACCGTGGTGAGGATCGCGGTCAGTTCCACCACCAGCATCACCGGCGCGCGGTGCAACTGGCGTGGATCGAGCTTGACGAAGGCTTGCACCAGCGCCGGCCGCCAAAGGGCCGACAGGTGGGTCTTCGGTTGTTCCGGTGCCTTGGCGGCGACGGTTTTGCTCATCGGCATATTCATCATCAGGTCCTCAGAAGCCCATGCTCAGGTGTTCGGCAATCGGCCCCAGCGCCAGGGTTGGCAAGAAGGTCAAGCCGCCCACCAACAGAATGGTCACGGTCAACAAGGTCACGAACAGCGGGCCGTGAGTGGGGAAGCTGTTCTGGCCAATCGGCGCGGTCTTCTTCAAGGCCAGGCTGCCGGCCAACGCCAGCACCGGCAGGATGTAGCCGAACCGACCGATCAACATGCCCAGGCCCAACATCAGGTTGTGGAAAGGTGTGTTGGCGCCGAACCCGGCGAATGCCGAACCGTTGTTCGCTCCCGCCGAGGTGTAGGCGTACAACAACTGGCTGAAACCGTGGGCACCCGGGTTGCTCACCGCTGCGGCTGGCCCCGGCAGACTCGCGGCGACGGCACCCAGCACCAGCACACTCACGGGCATCACCAGCAGGGTTGCCACCAACAGTTGCACCTCCCGGGCGCCCAGCTTCTTGCCCAAGTATTCCGGGGTGCGACCGATCATCAAGCCGGCCAGGAACACTGCGATCAGTACGTTCAACAGCATCCCGTAGAGCCCGGCCCCGACGCCGCCGAAGATCACCTCGCCGACCATCATGTTCACCAGCGACACCATGCCGCTGAGCGGGCTGAGGCTGTCGTGCATGGCGTTGACCGAGCCGTTAGACGCTGCCGTGGTAGTCACCGACCACAGCACCGTGGCCGTGGTGCCGAAGCGGGCTTCCTTGCCTTCCAGCGGCGCGGTTTGCTCGACGGCCGGATTGTCCAAGGCAGGGTTGGGCTGGTATTCGGCCCACAGCGACGTGGCGCCGCCAATCAGGAACAAGGCAAGCATGCAGGCGATGATCGCCCGGCTCTGGCGCAGGTCCTTGACGTAATGGCCGAAGGTGAACACCAGCGCGGCGGGAATCAGGATGATCGAGGCGACTTCGAACAGGTTGCTCCAGGCCGTCGGGTTTTCGAACGGATGCGCCGAGTTGACGCCGAAGAAACCGCCACCGTTGGTGCCCAGTTGCTTGATCGCGATCTGGCTGGCGGCCGGCCCCAACGGGATGACCTGGTCGGCGCCCTGCAGCGTGACCCCGTGCACATAGTGCGCAAAGGTCTGCGGCACGCCCTGCCAGACCAGGAACAATGCCAGCAGCAGGCACAGCGGCAACAGCCCATAGAGGGTGGCGCGGGTCATGTCGACCCAGAAGTTACCCAGCGTTGCGGCGGACTTGCGCCCGATACCGCGACACAGCGCCACCAGCACGGCCAGTCCCGTTGCGGCGCTGACAAAGTTCTGCACGGTCAGGCCGACCATCTGGCTGAGGTAGCTCAGGGACGCTTCACCGCTGTAGGACTGCCAGTTGGTGTTGGTCATGAAACTCACGGCCGTGTTGAAAGCCTGGGTCCACTCCATGCCGGGCAATTGTTCTGTATTGAGCGGCAGATATCCCTGCAGCAGCAGAATGGCGAACAGCAAGAAAAAACCCGCCAGGTTGAACGCGAGCAGGGCCAGGGTGTATTTCTGCCAGCTCTGCTCAGCGGTGGAATCGACACCGGCCAGGCGATAGCAACCGCGCTCCACCGGACCGAGGATCGGTGAAAGCCAAGTGCGCTGGCCCTCCATCACCTGGTAGTAAAAACTCCCCAGAAACGGTGCCGGAATCAGCACCAGGGCGAAAAAGCCGAGGATCAGCCCGTAGTCATAACCGTGCATAGCCGCTCCTAGTTCCGATCGGCGCGCAACAGCGCAACCAGCAGATAAATGAACAGCGCCCCTGCCAGCAGCAGCGACACCCCGTCCAGAACATTCATGGGATTTCTCCGTGGTACGGCGTCGTGCCGTGTGTGGAGTGATTGTCGGCAGGGAGGCTGTAAAGGAACGAGATCTAGAGATCGGTTGGGGGATAAAGAATCTGTAAAAAAATCGGCTGGATGATTGGCTGGGCGGGCCCCTTCGCGAGCAAGCCCGCTCCCACAGGAGGTCGCGGTGTGAGCTCACCGCAAGTCCAGTGTGGGAGCGGGCTTGCTCGCGAAGGCGGCATTACCAGCGCCAACGCCCCCAACTGGCGCACAACAGGGGCACATCAAGCAAGGAACATCCCCGATACGACACGATTTCACCCATTACGACCGCCCCCGCCACCCTGGCACGCCCACTGCACTGCCCTCCCCAGCGCTTTTGCTATGGATCGAGGGGAGCCACCGATGAACACACAACTCAAACCCACCCTGGGCACCCTGCATTTATGGGGTATTGCCGTCGGCCTGGTGATTTCCGGCGAGTATTTCGGCTGGAGCTATGGCTGGGGCGTGGCCGGGACACTGGGCTTTTTGGTGACGTCCTTCATGGTGGCGGCCATGTACACCTGCTTCATTTTCAGCTTCACCGAGCTGACCACCGCCATTCCCCATGCCGGCGGGCCGTTTGCCTACAGCCGTCGCGCCTTCGGCGAGAAAGGCGGGTTGATTGCCGGCCTGGCGACACTGATCGAATTCGTCTTCGCCCCGCCAGCCATTGCCCTGGCCATCGGCGCCTACCTGAACGTGCAGTTCCCGGCCCTGGACCCGAAACACGCAGCGGTCGGCGCCTACATCGTGTTCATGGGCCTGAACATCCTCGGGGTCAAACTGGCCGCGACCTTCGAGCTGATTGTTTGCGTCCTGGCGGTGGCCGAACTGCTGGTGTTCATGGGCGTCGTGGCCCCGGCGTTCAGTTTCAGCAGCTTTGCCCTGAACGGCTGGGCCGGTTCCGATGTGTTCGGCGCACCGGCCATCGCCGGCATGTTTGCCGCGATCCCCTTCGCCATCTGGTTCTTCCTGGCCATCGAGGGCGCGGCCATGGCCGCCGAAGAAGCCAAGGACCCGAAACGCACGATTCCCAAGGCCTACATCAGCGGCATCCTGACCCTGGTAATCCTGGCGATGGGCGTGATGTTCTTTGCCGGTGGCGTCGGCGACTGGCGCACCCTGTCGAACATCAACGATCCCCTGCCCCAAGCCATGAAAACCGTGGTTGGCGAAAGCTCCGGCTGGCTGCACATGCTGGTGTGGATCGGCCTGTTCGGCCTGGTGGCGAGTTTCCACGGCATCATCCTTGGCTACTCGCGCCAGTTCTTCGCCCTGGCCCGCGCCGGTTACCTGCCCGCCTCCCTGGCCAAGCTGTCACGCTTCCAGACGCCGCACCGGGCGATCATCGCCGGTGGGCTGATCGGCATCGCGGCGATCTACAGCGACGGCCTGATCAACCTCGGCGGCATGACCCTGACTGCGGCGATGATCACCATGGCCGTGTTCGGTGCCATCGTCATGTACATCATGAGCATGCTCAGCCTGTTCAAACTGCGTAAAACCGAACCCAACCTGGAACGCACCTTCCGCGCACCGGGCTATCCGCTGGTACCCGGCATCGCCCTGGTATTGGCCGTGGTGTGCCTGGTGGCGATGGCCTGGTTCAACGCGCTGATCGGGCTGATCTTCCTTGGCTTCATGGTGGTGGGTTTCGTCTACTTCATCCTCACCGCACAGTTGCGTGCAGACGCTCCCGCCGATGCGATGCTGACCGGGCTTTGAGGTGAAGCCGACCGAACGGGCGTAGTATTGAACCACTGCGAGCAACCTTCGCTCATAAGTGGTAGGTGCGATGGACCGGCGAAATGTTCGTCCGTCCATCGCCCCCTCAAGGAGAGCCCTATGCCCTGGTATGCCTGGTTGATTCTGATTGTTGCAATCGGCTCGATCGTTGGTGGTCTGATGATGCTGCGCGACACCGCCCACAAGGTCGAGTTGACCGATGAGCAACGCAAGCGCGTTGCCGAGCGCAATGCGGAAATGGATGCGAAGGAGGCCAAGGATCGTTAACCGCTGCCTCACACACCACTCTTGTGGTGAGGAAGCTTCACACACCGTACCCGTGGCGAGGGAGCTTCACACACCCTACCCGTGGCGAGGGAGCTTGCTCCCGCTGGGGCGCGAAGCGCCCCCTCAAACCTGCCGACGCGGTGCGCCAGGCTGATTGAGTCATGATTTGGGGGCTGCTGCGCAGCCCAGCGGGAGCAAGCTCCCTCGCCACAAGAGCCCCTGCCGCCTTACTTCTCCCAATCCGCCTTGGCAATGTGCAAGCCATGCAACCCGTTGTATGCCGCCCGCTCAGGTTGGCTCCAGCCCTCCAGCAATGAATCCTCCAACCGATAGATCTCCACCCCCAGAGGACGACAGACGCTAAGGGGATCCTGCGCATCCGGCCCCCACATCGCCAGCGACAAGTCACCACCCGGGCAGGTGGACAGGGCGCACAACAGATTGATCTCGGCAAAAAACTCCAGGTAATCGCCCTTCTGCGCCGGACAGGCCTTCATGAAGTACATGTCGTCGTGATTAAGCCCGGTGCACTGGAAAATATTCAGCACATCGTGCACGTCGAACTCCGTCAGGCCGTGAGGCAACACCGCACGGGTCAGGTTCGAGTGACAGTGATGATGAAAATCCTCCCCCGTCAGCATCTTGTTCACATAGGGATCACAGCGCGTACCCAGCAGATCGTGCAGTCGGCCACCATGCTCATCGATGCCATAACCGGCCAGACTGTCATCGGTGATGGTCACCAATGGCCGCAGGAATGGCAGGTTCGACCACAACCGATCATGGGTACTGACGTGGGCGCCCTGAAGCTGACGCGTGCGCGCCGCCCACAGGCGTTCCCGTGGATCGTGGGCGTTCCAGACGTTGAAGTCTCCTACCTGCGGGCCCACCGGAGTCGTGACTCGGAACACATGCCCGGCTGGTACGTGCCAGGCCTTACCGGTACGGATCGGCACTTCGAACTGCTCGATCAGGGTGCGCTTGTCCTGCTGGGTGCGGATGCGGTCGTAGAAGGGTTTGTCCACCAGCAGGGCTGAACCTTTGCTGACCTGGTAGGCGGCTGGGTAGTCTTTATACATGGCGCGGGTCCTTGATCAGGGGTGATAGGTGGGGGTTAGCAGTTGCAAAAGCAGTTGCTCGGAATCATCGAGGTAAAGGCTCATGGCTTCGTGGGCCGCAAGCTTGTCACCTTCGGCCAGGCAATCGTGGATATAGCGGTCACGGGTCAGCCACGGCGCTTGGAAACGAGCCTCATCGGGCGCGGAGCTAAATACCAGGCGCAGCTGTGCAATCACATTGGTGAAAAACTCATCAAGTAATGGACTGCGCATCAATCCGACGATGTGCTGATGGAACGCCAGGCCATGGGTGCCGACCGAACGCCAGTCTTCACGCTCCCGAGCCAAATCCGCCGCTTCGAGGGCTTCGAGCATCCGGTCAGATTGATACTCGCGCAGTGGCTGACTGCCCATGATGGCTTGCAGCTCCAGAGTGCGACGGACCTTGAACAGATCTCGCACGTCATCGACACCTAACCTGCGGACCATCACCCCTTTGTTGCGCACGTAACGGGTTAAGCCTTCCTGGCCTAGACGGTGTAGCGCTTCGCGGATGGTGTTGCGTGAGGCGTTGTAGGCCGAGACCAGGTTGTTCTCCACCAGCGCCATGCCTGGCAGCAAGCGGCCACCGATGATGTCGGCGCGTAGCTCCAGAGTGATCTGGTCGGCCAAGGAAAGTGTATGGATCATGGAAGAAAGGCCTCGGATTGTTGAACAATCGGTTGGCTGTAGATAATCATTATTTATGCCAACGGCGAGATGCCTCCAGAATGCGTGCAAAAATGTGCATCCGCCAGACAGCAAAAAGGCCAGTCAATACGACCGGCCTTCTTCAATCACAAACTCAATTCACTTCCAGCTTGTCACGGTTCCTGTCGAGAATCGCCTTGCCGATCCCCTTGACCTCCAACAACTCCTCCACCGAAGAGAACGGCCCATTATTCTCCCGATACGCAACAATCGCCTCGGCCTTGCCCTTCCCTATTCCTGACAGCTCGCGCTGCAGCGTGGCAGCATCCGCCCCGTTCAAATCCACCTTGGTACTCTGCGTTTTGGCTGGCTGCTCCACTGCTTGCGGCGTAGCGACCACCTCAGGCTTGACCACTGGGGCGGCGATAGCAGCAATCGAGGCGCTGGTGAGAAAGGCAAAAACCAGAGAGTAGAAATAGCCTGTACGCATAAATGACGCTCCATGACATCGTTAAGAGAGAAGCAGCTTTTCCGAAGCTGCCTCTCAAACTTAGGCGATGAGGTGTCGCTGTCAAAAATGTGTACGTTACAGCGTATGTAACAATCAGGGTTCGAGACGACGTTGCTGGTAGATCCAGTCGACAATCTCGCCGTCTGGAGCGTAACCACTGACAGTGTCCCGAAGCAGCTGGCGGACCCTGGTGTAGTCATCGCGCTCGATGGCGGCCAGCAACTCAGCTAGCTTGATCTTGAGCGTGTCCCAAGACAGATGGTCCTCATTGGCACTCATGATCATCGGGTGCTGGGTGGCGACGACGTTGTCGCCAATCAGCAATTCTTCGTAAAGCTTCTCGCCTGGACGCAGGCCAGTGAACTCGATTGCAATGTCGCCGTGGGGGTTCTTTTCCGAACGGACGCTCAAGCCAGACAGGTGAATCATCTTTTCCGCCAGCTCGACGATCTTTACCGGTTCGCCCATGTCCAGCACAAACACGTCTCCACCCAACCCCATGGACCCCGCCTGTATGACCAACTGAGCGGCCTCGGGAATGGTCATGAAGTAACGCGTGATTTTTGGGTGCGTGACGGTCAACGGCCCGCCGGACTTGATCTGTTTGTGGAACAGAGGAATAACCGAACCGGATGACCCCAATACATTGCCAAACCGAACCATGGTGAAACGGGTTTTATTGACCCTTGAAACGTTGGCCTTGTCACCGAATAACACGGGGGCCAGTTCGCGGCTAAGGGCCTGCAAGGTCAGTTCTGCAAGCCGCTTGGTGCTGCCCATTACATTGGTTGGGCGCACCGCTTTATCCGTGGAGATCAGCACGAAGTTCGATACGCCTGCCTGCAACGCAGCCTGTGCCGTATTCAACGTCCCGATCACATTGTTCAGGACGCCTTCGGCAATGTTGTGTTCGACCATCGGGACATGCTTATAAGCGGCGGCGTGATAGACCGTGTCGACATTCCAGGTCTTCATCACGTCCAGCAGTTTGTCCTGATCTCGTACCGATCCAAGGATAGGCAGCAACCGAACCGACAGCGACTCCCGAACCACTCGAGGCTCAAGCTCAGACAGGATGCTATAGAGATTGAATTCGCTATGCTCATACAGCAGCAGCGTAGTCGGCTTCAGTGCCAGTATTTGCCGACAAAGCTCGGAGCCGATCGAGCCACCGGCTCCAGTGACCAGGACCGACTGGCCAGTGATGCAATGCTCCAGCAGGTCAGGTTGTGCGGGAACCGGATCGCGTCCTAGAAGGTCGGCGATGTCCACTTCCTGGATGTCATCTACCTTGACCCGGCCGCTGGCCAGGTCCATGAACCCAGGGACGCTACGGACATGCAGGGGGAAGCCTTCAAGCAGCGTCAAGATCTCCCGACGGCGCCCACGTGACGAGGAAGGCACCGCCAGCAGAATTTCCTGCGCGCCGGTTGTGTCGATCATTTTCTGGATATGCTTGGGCGCGTAGACCTGTAGCCCAGCGATCACGCGGTCAGCGATGCTGTTGTCATCATCGATGAATGCGACCGGTCGCATCACCCGCCCCATGCGCAACGCAGCCACCAGTTGGTTACCTGCGGCCCCGGCACCATAAATAGCAACCTTGGGCAGACCGTCGTCACGGTTGGTGAAGGGCACATGCTGGGCTGCGGTAAACCAGTCCCCCAGGAAATACTGCCGCATCATCAGGCGCAAGCCGCCAATCATGATCAGGCTCAGCCACCAGTAGTTGAAGATGATGGAGCGTGGCACTACGGTTTTATGGTTGCTGTACCAATACACCACCAAAGCCAGCAGCAAGGCCGAAAGGCTGACCGCCTTGCAAATTGTGATCAGCGCGTCATTACCGAAATAGCGCATGACCGCGCGATACATGCCAAAGCGGATGAAGATTGGAATAGCGATCAAAGGAGCCGATGCGAAAAGCCAAAGGTGCGTTTCAATTGGGCTGGCCAATGCTTCGACGCCCAGGCGAACGACGAACGCCAGCCATAGGGCGACCCAGACAAGTACAACGTCCGTTGCCAGCTGGATTGCGCGCTTGTGGCGTCTCGGCAATCCCAGCAAGGCTGTTCTAAATTTGCTCATAACCCCTTCATGCACCTTCGCTAGCTCCTTAAAATAATATCCATTTCCGACTGTAGGCTACCTTGGGGCTCGGTCCACGACGGGACTACCTACGAAAAAGCATCGGCCTTGTCATCTATTATGGTGAAGAGACTTTTCCAGTCCGCGCGCATGATTTAACCCTTGAAGTCAATACAAAGCGACACGCCAGAGCCGGAACCAACCATCTTCCTGCCTTCTATCATACTCACGTAGCGTCGTTTTGGCCTCCAGCACGAGAAAGGCCCGACGGTGGTTGCCAGCGAGCTGACCATGAGCTGATGTTCTGCGCCCTGCACTCCTGAGATTAGCGACATTAGCAGCTTGCGTGGCAGAATGGACGTATTGCTGTTGGCTTTCGGCACGCCAGGTGTGAATTTAACGGGGTACTGATGGGCGAGGAAGACAATCAGCCCAAGGTAAAACCAAGCGACCCACCGACCAAGCAAATAATTGAAGACATAGTATATTGGCAGCGACTTTTCATTCCGCACTTCCAGCCAAAAGTCTGTCCACACTTAAGCCTTTATAAAAATGCAAAGACAACCGCCCTTTCACCAAACCTCTTACCAAAGCGGAACAAGATCAAAAATAGCAGGCGAATACTTTAGATGACATTCAGAAAAGACATAAACGGCCTCCGCGCATGGGCAGTAACACTGGTTGTTCTTTTTCATTTCGACATTCCTATTTTTAGCGGGGGCTTCATAGGTGTAGATGTATTCTTCGTAATATCTGGCTTTTTAATGGCAGGAATACTAACCAAAAAACTGGAAAACAGCTCTGCCTGGACGCTCCCAAAAGAAATAATAAACTTCTACATTGCTAGAGCCAGAAGAATATTGCCCGCGCTGCTTGCGCTGTGCACCGTCACAATAATTTCAGGTTGGTTCTACTTATCACCAGCTCAATACAACGCACTTGCCGATCAAGTACTCACGACATTAGGATTCTACTCTAATAATTTTTTCCTTGATCAAAATGGCTACTTCGAGACAAGCTCCAATCAAAAACTGCTTCTCCATACATGGTCCTTATCAGTAGAGTGGCAGTTCTACATCATGCTCCCCCTCCTCATGAGCGCCGTTTGGTTTTTCCGAAAGAATAGACGCTGGCAGCTCCTAGCCACTTGCACCGCAGGTGTCACATCGCTTATCTATTGTATTTATCTTGCAAACTCAGAACCCGACGCGGCTTTTTATTCTACTTTTTCTAGAGCATGGGAAATGCTAGCAGGCAGCCTGGTATATTTTCTTACGTCCCAAAACCAAAGAAAAATCAAGGGATTGGAAACCGCCGGCTTCTTGATGATTATTTTCTCCGCCATCCTGTTAAATTCCTCCTCCGCATGGCCTGGCATCATAACAATCTTCCCCGTCCTTGCTGCAGCCATGATCATTTATTCGAAATCCAATTCATACTGGACCTCAGGGAAGTTAATTCAACACATTGGCGAACGCTCTTATTCTATTTATCTATGGCACTGGCCTTTGGCGGTATCAATAAGACTTATAAACCCTCAGAATCTCACACTCGCCACAATCCTTGGAGTTTTGCTGACATTAGTATTTGCCGAAATCTCGTACAGCCTGATAGAGAGAAGAGCAAGAACGGCATTTCTACCGAGCAAACGTAATCTGGCTTTTTTAATATCATTGGCTCCGATTTTTTTTGTAGCATCGCTCGGTTTGATAATTCAAAGGGCTGATGGCTATCCGAACCGTTTTCCGGCGAAAGCATCAGACTTAGCCAAGTATAAATTTTCACTTAACGAATACCGAGACGGCCAGTGCTTCATGCGCCCCGAACAAACCTATAAAGCTTTCTATAACTGCAGCGATTTGCGGGGGAGTACTGCCAGGACGATACTGCTTTGGGGAGACTCACATGCGGCGCATTTGTACCCCGGCATTCTAAAAAATCTGCCAGAGGACAAAAACATTACACAATTCACAGCAAGTGGCTGCCCTCCACTTATTGGGGTAACCATTGATGATCGAAAAAACTGTAGAGACATTAATAGCTTCGTTGCAGATTGGATTATTAAGAATCAACCTGGCGAGGTAATCCTTTCCGCTCGCTGGTCTAAATATAATTGGGAGTCATTAAGGTATACATTAGAGTTTCTCCAGGCTAAAGGTGTCAAAAAAATCACCGTGTTCGGTCCTGCACCTATTTGGAATAGAGTGCTCACTGATATTCTTTTAAAGAATTCACTATTTAATGACACCTCTCTACCCGAAAGAGAAAAAAACCATTTGATTAACGACAATGAAACCGAGGAAGGCATCAGCAAAATAACTCAAGAATACGGAGTTAACTTCGTATCCGTTAGGGAAATCCTCTGCACCGATCAAGGCTGCATGACTCATTTGAATACAAAAAACGGGCCAGTACCTACGGCCTGGGATACCGCACACTTATCTTCAGAAGCTTCTAGCTACTTGATTGTTCATAGTCGAATATTCGATTAAGTTTTTTAAGGACGCCAATAACGTTGGAGTCCTTAATATTCCTACACAGTGCAAGCAAACGCCTTATCATTACCTGCACCTCAACAAAGGGCCATTAACTTAATTGACGTTTTCGTGTTCCAACCGCCGCTTTTTCTTCATCCTAATCCAGTTGGTCAGCGTATCGACCCTCCTCATTGCCGGTCGCTCGACAAATCGAAATGTCAAACCACAGACAATCATCAGAATTGGAGTAAGCAGTATAATAACCCCCCAATACTGGAGGGGTGTTAATTGACTAGCACTGACACTACCAAATACAAATCTAAAAACCACAAACAATAAAACCCCATGAAGCAAGTAAATACTATATGCCATTTCACCCATCGTGCGTGACACCTTAAGCCTGAGCAAACCGAAGATACTATTACCTCCCGAAATCAGACAAAACGCGGCTACCAATAGCACTCTTGGCACACTGCCTTCATAAATTGTTGGATAGTACGCCACGCTCCAAGCAAGAGATCCGACTATCAGACATGTTGCCCATTTTGAAACAGCAAAAACCGTAAAACGCTCATAACGAACTAAAACAGCTGCCGCCATCCCCCCCAAAAACAACCAGCCAAAATCCCGACTATAACCGTATATATCGAACACGTACAATGCAATTGCCGCCAAATACAAATACTTGACAGGCGGGCGATTCCCTATCAGCAAAGCAACAAATGGTAGAAACAAATAAAAAAACCACTCGTAGGGTAACGTCCAGGTCACTCCCGCATGTATATATCTTGTACCTAATAGACCATTCAAGTCAGGAGCACCAAAAACCCTAAAACCAACCCACTTCAACCCGTCTACTACAATTTTTCCAGTCGGCTGCGCCGGTTCATTCTTGGTAAGTATCCACACGATCAAAAACAATAGAACCATGGAAAGCAGATAGAGAGGCGTCAATCTCAAAAATCGAGAAACATACAAGCGGAGCCAATCAGTACCGTGCGCGCGTCCTTCCAGCAATTTATTAAAAAAAAGAAACCCCGTGATCATGAAAAATAGCGCAACGCCAACTTGCCCAAAATATACAAAAAGCCTGAAAGAAGGCAAAGCCCAAGCATTAGAATGCAAGTAGTAATACCATATATAGGAATGATGAAGAAATACAAAAAATGCAAGATACCCACGCAAACCGTCGAGTGTTACAAACCGACCATGGGAGGAAGGAACCACCAACTTACTCAAAAACAAATTAGTCGATAACAATGCGACCAAAATCGCTATTAACGCAGCGAATGCACCTATAATTTCCACTTGAACACTACTTTTTAAGATAACAAAGAACTATAATATCTGATTTTTTCAGGTACAGCATTCTCTGTGAGATTTTCGGGGATTGCTCTGTACTCTTCGAAGTCACGTCGACTGCCAGACAATCGCGTCCGTACTCGGAACCTTCAGGCCGTCCTCAGCGTCTGGGCAGACAGCGCCAGATACCCTAGCGCCGCTTGCGTCATCTGTTTTTCCTGTCCAAGGCGTCCGCATCCAAAAGGGTATTCGAACCCCTAAACGCGCTGCCGACTCACATCAATCCTGGCTGTTCAGCGCCTCTGGACGCGAGAGCTGATTGAATCAGCCATAGCATTCGAAATCCCCCATGACATGGTCTCATCCAGGCTATGCTTGAGGGTCTGCGAGCTCCACGCCCCCGCCATTAAATTTTATCGCCAGAGCGATCAGTGGCACATACGCAAGAATCAGTACCCAAGAGCCATCGACTTGAAATAGCAGCGTGCACAGCGCAAGGGGTAACAGCCAGAACAGATTGATAGCGGCAACAGCCAAGGTCACCGGCAAATGTTTGCCAAATCGCCGGGATGCGAATTGATAAGCATGACTACGATGCGCTTCGTAAACCCTTTCGCCACGTAACAGACGACGCATCAAAGTGAGCGAAGCATCCACAATAAATACGCCTAGCAGAATCAACCACGCCCAAAGCAGTTGCGATGAAGCGCCTGCTGCCTGGATGGACAAAATGCCCAACGTGATCCCTAGAAAACCGCTTCCGGCGTCCCCCATGAAGATCTTGGCAGGTGGAAAGTTCCAAAATAAAAATCCCAACACGGCCATCGCAAGCAACAGAGGAAGCCAAAGCAGCTCTTGCATCCCTGTTAGCCAATAAATCAAACAAGCCCCTAAACAAGTACAAATGGCCTCTACGCTGGCAATACCGTCTATACCATCCATAAAGTTGTATAAATTGAGCATCCATACCAAATAAAAGGCTGCCAAAATGCTGCCAGCCCAACCCAAGTCAAAGGTCATCCCCAAAATACTGAGTTGGGGCAAGCCCCCCAGCCAGAACAATGCCCAGGTTCCGGCACAAAAATGCCCCAGTAAACGCCAGCGCGCAGCAATATGACCATGATCGTCCATAAATCCAATAATTGCGATTAAGGCACCGGCCCCTCCGACTGCGATCAACACGTCAAGAGTGATGAGCTGCGCCCACCCCAAAATTGGTAAAGCCAAAAGAAACGCGAGAACAATCGCGACGCCTCCCCCACGAGGGGTGGGAACCGCATGGGAACTTCGGGCATTAGGAATATCAATGATATTGCTAGCAAGGGCGTATCGTCGCAGACCGGCAGTCAGCAAAAAAGATAACAATAGAACGACAGGAATCAGCCACCAAAAAGTCATTATTATTTACTTTCCATATATTGTTCAGCGACGAGTTTCAGCGCAGCGTCCACTGAAAGGGGCGGCTCCCACTGAAGCAAGGAGCGGGTTTTACTAATATCTACCTGCAGAGAGCCGCATAGCCGTTGAGCAAGTGCTTTCTTGCCAAACAGATTGGCCGCCAAGTATAAAAATGCGCTAGGAACAGGAAGAAGACGCGTTGGACGTCCCAACGCGCGTGCCATACGACGCAACAACATGGAGGAAGAAAGATCCTCTCCGTCGCTGACCAGAAATGTTTGATTGACAGCCGCTGGATGGTCAAGGGTCGTGATTATCAAGTCAATAAGGTTATCCAGTGCTACCAAACTTCGGCTGTTATAAATTGAACCGAAGGGTAACGGAATACCTTTATCCAACCAACGCACCATACTAAGGAAATTAGCCTTCACACCTGGACCGTAGATCAATACCGGACGGATAATTACTACCTCCATTCCGGTCGCCGCAGCAATCTCTCGCAAACCTTGTTCGGCCTCCCACTTGGAAATACCGTACGGATCAATAGGCTCAGGAATATCGTCAGCGGTATAGGGCCTACCTGGCTGAGTCTCCTCGCCATTGACTTTGATTGAACTGATAAAAATGAAGCGTTTCACTCCACTAGCAGCCGCATGCCTGGCTAAATTGAGTGTTCCTTCTACGTTGACTTTGCGAAACTCGCTTAACGGATCAACCGACTGCTCGTTCATCACGTGCACCCGTGCGGCGCAGTGCACTACCACCGACTGGCCGTCGAGCGAGGAGGTCCAATCATAAGTAGCCATATCGTCGAAAATCACAGGCTCAATACCTTGTACCAAGGCTGTATCAGGATCACGCAAGGCAGCCCTCACCCGATGCCCCGTCTGCATCAATCGTTTCGACGTGGCGCGCCCGACAAATCCGGTAATTCCGGTCAGAAACACGTTCATTTCGACCTACTTCCTGCCAACAACACAATATCTTGCGCCAGCGTCTGCATGATCTTATTCCGAGCAAAGCGTTCGACAAACTCATGTCGAGGCTTGGTCACCATACTTAATGACTCGAATGCTGTAACAGCTTGCTCAACATTACAGGGACTAAACACCGCGGCATTTGGTACGTGCTCGCGAACAAACTCTGCCGAGTAGCCCGCTACGCCAGCCCAGATCGGCTTGCCCAGAGCAGCATATTCGAAAAGTTTCGAGGGTAGGACCTTGCGAAAAGCATCATAGTCATTCAAATGAAGAAATAGCACATCCGCTTCCTGATACGCTGCGATGAGCGCGTCACGGCGAATAGGCGGAGTGATTTCGACATTTTTACATGCGCCGGACTCAATCGCGCTTTGCAGTTGTGTCCGGCGCCCACCATCACCGATACAGCGAAATTTCAGGCGCCCTTCAAAACGTCGGGCAACGTGCGGAATAATCGTATGAAGCCCCTGTCCTTCACCTATGTTACCGGCATAAAGGACTGTCAGTTCTCCCTGCCCGCTTGGCTTTTCGTCAAGAGGCTGAGCCTCAATGAACTCATCATCGATCCCATTGGTAAAAACTACAAATTGGCCTTGGGGATAACGACTTTTGAAATAGGGCAAAAAACCCGCGGAAACAACATTGACACGAGTTGCGGCATTGATGGTCAGGCGTTCAACAATGGAAAACAGTGGTTTGAGTAACCATGTCACCTTTCCCGGCAACACGTCTTTGATGGTGTCGACAAAAATGTCCCGGATATCCAGATACAACGGACACCTAGCCCGCTTGGCCACCAATGCGCCCAATGATGCGGTCATCAGGCGCGACGATGTCGCATAGACAACATCGTACCGCTGGTTACGGGTCATTTTTAAAACAGCTTTGAGGTAACCAAAGAAAGCCTTCGATTGATCAACCATTCCGCTGTTGTGCTCCGACAACGCGATGCGCCGGATCGTCAACCTTGGATGTTGTTCAAGCAACGGAGCCTCAAGTGAAAAGCTGCTGTAGCGATTCGGTTGAGTGGTTATGACCTCGACGCTGGCATCCTCTGGCAGGGTATCAAGCAACGCATTCACCAGCGCCGTGGTGCGAAACGAACCCGCCGACAAATCAGGTTGGTAGTAAAAACTCAACAGCAATACTTTCAAAATCAACTCCAATGTATGTGCGTGGTCAGCGGACGCCCGCTGAATGTCGCTTCAATGCACTGATTGGCAATTGAGCAACCGAATCCAGGGTGCCAAGTCGAAGCAACAACGCGCACTTGGTCGGCGCCAGATAACTCGATCACAACCTTTTTCCCCGCTCCCATGTCGGCCACGAAACGGGAGGCGTCCTGAGATAACAAAACATCGGGATGAATGTAAAGACGGGCCACCGCGACGAACTGATCGCTAGTAACCTGATCGATCATCTCCAGTTTTTCTTCGCTGAAAGTCCAGGTACGACGATGAAAGAGACTGCTGCTCAGGCGCTGGTAACCATTGTGACTGGCCTGGATGCACGAAACGCCGTCCTGTAGATCGAAGCGCTCGATAGCAGGTCTTGCGCGCCTGGCAACACGAAACCCGGCCCATACCTCGGAAGAGTCCCGTCCAGCGACTTCTACTGTACTGTGAGCGCCAGTGCTGCGTTGCCGTTGGCGTTCGGCACCTTCCCCGTACTGTGACGTTCCCGAATTGACAACCAGACGCTGTCCAAAGACGCTCAGCTCGAAGCTCAGCGTATCGGCGTGTGCATGGCCAGGTTGATAGTCGGGGCCGACCTGAGCCAGGTCAAGCAAAGCCTTCACACCTGTCTTGGGTGTTACAACGGCATAACCAGTGGCGGAATTGAGGAAAGCGATGGAATCCGCCGCGACGCCCAGGGTAACAGAGATGCCAAGACGCGCTGCGTACTCCTCGATATGCATGAAGTCGGGGGCAACTCCGAACGCCGCATCGTTGAAAAAACCAATCTTGCCATCGGGATGTAACATACTGCGCAGCCAAACCAAGCCTCGACCAATCACCGCTTGCCAGCGTGGCAAACGCTGGGTTAGGTCAGACAACCCCGAGCGTTGGGCAAGATTGACCAGATCACACATATCCCACAGAAGCGTCGCGTGGTACATGGGAGAAAGTTCAAAGTGTCCTCCATCCTGCAAAAATTGCTCAGCAATTTCCTCATCGAGAATCTGCAACCCCTTGGCCAGCCATTCATCCGCCTTGGCACCCGATAGATAAGCGCCGACAAATACAAGAGCCTTGCCATTGGCAAATAGATGGTTGCCTAAAATTTGATACTCCAGTTGCTGAGACAATGCATCCGCCTGGGTGGCTAGACTATTTAATCGAGGGCCAGCCAGGGATTCATTACGAGAAAACCACTTGACGAGGTTGACTATGCGCAACGAAAGCGGATAGGGCTCCCAACCATTACCCGAAATAGGGGGATTGGCCTGAGTCCAGTTCTGAATAAGCGTCTCAGCGAGGGCAGGCGTCGTATCTATATTCTTCGCGTTTAAGTCATCAAGGTAATGCAGATTATAGAGCCAAAGCTTACTGTGCTGCCCCGCATGCCAGTCTGCGGAATCAGCTAAATATCCCTTTTCGCCAAGGAAGGTAAACGCGATACCATCTTCAGTCGACAACTCACTCCACGCCGGGGCGGACCAGTCAACGGCCCAGATTCTGGGCCTGACGTCATGGTACTCGCGGGGCCGCACCCGAGCAAAACGATAGTAGAGACGAAACACCACCTGCCTCAATTTTAGGTAGCGGATGGTATTAAAAAAGCGACTGGCCTTTTGAAATGTCATTGCTGCGATCAACTTTTTTGGTTGCGCAGCAGCGCTGCCACTTCAATAGATACCTGTGCGACTTCCATAACCTCTTCGAATGGGATGACCGATTTCGTCCCTTTTTCAATGGTTTGCAAAAATGCGCCTGCACATTGTCGTTGCCCCTTGTCCTGCTTCCACAAATTTAACTTACTGAAACCAGGCCAACCAAAACCTTTCAATTTACGGAAATTGTCCAGTTGCAATACTCTGCCAGCAGTGAATATCTCAACACGTTCTTTCGGAAAGCTGCTGGCGCCGTTTGCCAAGTACAAGATGGTCCCAAATGAACCGTCTTCAAAACCCAGCGTTATGGAGGCTTTGTCCTCGCATACTTCAACAGCCGGGGAATCACCCATTCGCCGGGCCTGGATGGAAACAATCGGAGAACCGGCTAAATAGCGCATTAAATCAATGAAATGACAGGCCTCGCCGATGATTCGGCCGCCTCCCGTGGCGATGTCCTGAGTCCAATGGCTGGAAGGAATGGCTCCGGCATTCATCGTCATGATGAACGTTTTAGGCTCTTTCACCGCCTCCAACAGACTCTTCATCTTTTGCACCTGAGGCGCAAAGCGGCGGTTGAAGCCCACCATCAACTGCGGACCATTTCCTTGTTTATGAGCTGTTTGGTAGGCCGTCCGCACCTCTTCCAGCTCGGCCATTGTAATGGCCAAGGGTTTTTCGACGAATACGTGTTTGCCAGCCAACAGCGCCTTGGATACAAACCGCGCATGACTGTCATGTCGAGTCACAATTGCAACAGTGTTGATCGCCGGATCCACCAGCATCTTGTCCATATCTGTCGAAGCCTGAGCGAAACCAGCCTTCTCACCATGGATGACACTATTGATGCCACCTGCAGTGACAATCGTGTGGAGCTGCGCACCAGCCGCCTTGAATGCAGGAATCAGTACCCGAGAGGCATAGTTACCGGCACCAATGAATCCCATGACCGGACGCTGGGAGTCAAACGTAGCGCAACCGGAAAGAGGTACCTCACGCACGGCACGATCTTCGGCTTGGGCTGTGTACAACAGCAGCATCCCGAGGCCTGACTTGTCATCCGTCAGAGCAGCATAAGCGTCAGGCGCATCTTCGAATGCAAAGCGGTGAGTAATCAACGACTTTACATCCAATTGCCCGCTGTCGAGCATATCCAATACTGCTTCAAAGTTACGCTGCTGTGTCCAGCGCACGAACCCCAACGGGTAGTCCCGTCCCTGTTCTTCATATTCGGAATCATAACGCCCAGGTCCATAGGAACAGGACACTTGGAAACTCAGTTCCTTTTCGTAGAAATCAGCGCGATTGAGCTCCAGACCAGTCACCCCGACCAGAATGATTCGCCCACGCTTACGGCTCATTCGCGCCGCCTGGGTCACTGGATCGTTGGATTTGGTCGACGCAGTGATGATGACTCCATCAACCCCCTGGCCGCGACTGAAGGCCATACCGGCAGCCACCGGGTCTTCCCCCTTACCCGGATTGCAAACCTGCGCGCCATACTTTCGAGCAAGCTCAAGTTTGGCTTCGTCGAAGTCAATCGCCAGCACTCGGCACCCGTGCGCCCGCAACAACTGCACAGTCAGTAAGCCAATCAGGCCTACACCAGTAACTACGAAAGCTTCACCCAGTGTAGGTTGTGCCAGGCGGATGCCCTGCAAGCCGATGCTCGCTACCACCACGAACGCCGCTGACTCATCGTCGACCGTATCGGGAATCCGGGCGCAAAGATTCTTGGCGACTTTAACAACGTCAGCATGGGGGCCGTTTGAAACTACGCGATCTCCCGCCTTGAAACCTTCCACTCCGGCGCCAACCTCGGCGACGACGCCCACGTTGCAGTAGCCAAGGGGCAGTGGCTGGGCAAGCTTGGACTGCACAGCTTCAATTGTGGTCATCAGGCCGTCAGTCTTGACCTTTTCCAACACCATCTTGACTTTTTCTGGCTGTTGACGGGCTTTGTCCAAATAGGATGCCTTACCGAACCCGACCAACATCCGCTCGGTACCCGCAGATATAAGCGAAACACTGCTGTTGATGATCACGTGTTCACGGGACACCTGTGGCGCAGGGGCAACCGTCACGGTTGTACCGCCTTTGGCCATATCTTGAAGAATCTGCTTCATATCACCCTCAACACAAAAATATTACTCAGAACCCAAGTTATAAACTTCGGTAGAAAGATCATTTACCCTGTTACCAATAGAATAAGCGAACAGAGTATTATCACGTGCCACGCCGTGAGGAAAAAGAATTGCACCAAACTGAAAAAGCCGATATGGCAAAAAGTCTTTATCTTTAGAAAACAATACGCTGCAAGACAGATCCATTTTGCTCACTACCAGTACATCTGACTTATTTTCGACTATTCCAGGACCAGGCCGGCGATCCAGCAGCGCCAGGACCGGATTGGATTTCTGATCAGAAGGCTCGGTAGCCGTGGAAAAGACAAAATAATCACGCAACTGGCAACCGTAAATGCAAGAACCATTTATTTCCAGTAAAGAATCGGAACGCCACTCACCGTCACGACATGCCAGCAATCTGATTGCGTTGCGATTAATCTGCGTATCTGTCGCATACAGTAGACCCTGCGCTGTCGGGAACGCGACACAGGCACGATACGCCTGTTCCCCGCGAAGAATGGGGTGTACGTCTTTAAAATTATCCTTGACCATCCAAATACTGGCGGAATGCTCAAAATCCCCGGCCAACAACCAAATACAGTTACGCTGCGGATCCGGTACCAGGCCATGTATATGATTGATTTCGCCTTGAGCAAAAGAATAAACTACATTCCAACTGCCATCTTTATCGCGCTTGTAAACATGGACCGGTTCGCGCTTACGATTTCCGAAATACTCACCAAAGTAGATTCCATCTTCAACGCCTGGAACACCTTCGACAACAGTAAAGCTCAACGGTCCACGACCTACCCGGAAAGAAAACTCACAATTTAACAGTGCTCGTTCCGGACAATAGCTATAGAGCCTAGCGCCATAAGAAAAAAAATACAGTCCTTGGAAGAATGCGCCCGTCCCAAAGCCCAACCGCGCCAGACGAAAAGCCCAGCGAGACATCGCCAGGAGACGTCGCTTGCGTGATTCAGGCACCGAGACCAATCGCTCAAGCTCACCGTCGGCGGTGCGTCGATAGAGCGTATTGGCCTTGCCCAGCACCAATCGCCCCCTATCATCCAAGAACAAAGGCTTCAGCTTGGGCAGAATAGCGTCCGGGCTCATGAGCCCACCCAGAAATAAGGGTAGCCTGAACGGTTTCTGGCATCGAGAAATTCGATCAATGCCTTGGCCGAAAGCACCTCGACAATAATCCCGTCAATGGTCGCGGATTTGAGCAAACCAGCCGCCATAAGATCTTTGCACAAAGTACGCTCACCAAAGTGCAACGCTCCCCAACGAGGCGCCCGTTCCCGCAACACACGGGTTTCCTCGAAGTCACCATCCTTGATGACAAACTTTTTCTCTACATACCAGTCCTTGACTGGCCACTGTGCGTCTTTTACATCTTCTGCCACATGAATCATGGTGAGGCTATGGGTCAAGTCAGTGCCCAAGCCGATTATCAATGCGTCCTGTTCGACACAACGCTTCCAAGAGGAATTGACACCACAAGCAAGGGGTGAATCCCCCTCCAGATTACCTTCCATAAGTGCTTCTGCGAGCTTACCGATGGCAACCATGGTATTGATTGGATGACGGCTTCTTACCGATTTTTTTCGTTTGTGCAACGCCGTCGGCAGAATTCCGGTTTTTATCCGCGACTTTTGCACGTTATAGATATAAACATTTTCATCGGGCTCAGGCGAAAGGTACTCCTCCACCGAGCGAGCGTTGGTAAACAACGGCATCGCCGGCATTGCCAAGGTCCCTTCGGTACCAAGATGCTGGAGAAAAAAATCAATCACTTCATCTGGCCCGGCTACGCGCCCTTTAAAGGGGGCAAAGGCAGAATGCACCACCAGCAAAGAACCCGCGCTTACACCGCAATCGACAAGATAACTTTTAAGCGCAGAATAATCGAAAGGCTTGACATCCGACTCTTCGACGAGACGTTTTTTCTTGGCGCTTTTTTTGACCTTGCCCGCCAGACGCTGCACGTTCCGCCAATACAAGCGTCGAGCGAGCATTTCTACATGCGGCGACAAGGCAAAGACTTTTTTAACCAATCCTGTATTAGCCATAATGCTAGGACCTGTCCTTTAAAAAATTCGTATAAAAATAATCGTACGATTTCTTGTGCTCGGCACAGATGAAGTCCAATTTTACCTGGGACGTCGAGGCGTGCTCCTTATCAAAAACCCGCACGCTGGGGACATGCTCGATGTTCAACGCATGCCTGCGCAATTGTTCGGCAACAAACCCCTCCTCTCCAAACAAAAATCGAGGGTAGGCGACGTCCGCGCCCTTGGCAAAGTAACGTCGGGTGAAAATCATGAACGAGCCATGAGCCCCATACATTTGTGGCTGCGGCGAACTGACCGTCATGGTCTTGTTGTCTACCCCACGATCACGCTGCTGTGCACGGGAACGGGTCTGTTCACGCATACGCACCAACTTGTGGTACCAGCGAAATAACACAACGTTTGAGCATACCAGGCGCATGAAATTGATCTTGCGCGCGCTGGGACGATGCATCATTTTCGGGTTCAAGTCGCGACCGTCTTTGTCGGAAAAAATACCTGGCGCAATCAGCCCGGTCTCTATACCGACCGAATGGGCCTGTAGAGTTGAAAAAAAATCATCGGCTACGACAAGATCAACGTTGCATACAACAACAAAATCATAGCCATCAACTCCTTGCGACAGACTGGCAAGTGCTTTATTGAATGCAGGAAAATAACCGACATTCTCATTTTTCAGATACTTGAACGAGTATGAGTATTGTTGCGCAGCAATATCTATCGCTGGATGAACTGTCGAGTTATCCGCCAGAACGACGTCAAGGACGAGACCAGGACATGCACGAAACGCAAGCTCAACGGACTCCAAAAAGCGTAACGCATCCTCGTGGGCGTTGTAACAAACCGGAACTACACAAAGTTTCAACTTAGACCTCGACCAACAAAATTAATTTTCATTACCACAAACAAAAACGCCCACTGAACCATAAAAACCAAGGGAACCGTCAACCACGTCATCGTACTCACCAAATAAGTTTGATAACATATAGCCACAAAATAAACAAAAAAAATCACCGCAAAAGGACTATTACAACGAGACAACAACCGCCAATACATTAAATTACAAAACAACCCTACAAAAAATGCAAAAACTAAGCTCCCGAAAAGGCCAAAGTCATTAATGAGTCCTCGAAAAACGGTAAAAAGATTACCTTTAATGAACTCCCCATAAGTATAGAACTCATCATAGGTGCCCATCGGAACATATCGATCATCTCCGGCCAATTGAAAAAAGGACATGAACGTGTAAAACCCCATTGTTAATGTGTCTTGCTTATAACTCATCAACGACTCGTTTAAATAGCGCTCCGAAAACCAGTCTGAAAAGGCTGGCAAATGTACAGAGGAATAAGTAACCAAATAATATCTCAACCGGTTCAGCACAAGCACAGGGTCGTCGACCGCATAAATGCCTCTAGACACAAACGAAACCAACACTATAGGAAAAACCAAAAGCCCATATAAGAACAAGCTGCGAAATCCGGAATAATCCATCAGCGTATAATTTTTATTATACAACCTAGTTACAAGAACCCCTCCAAGAAATAAAAAAATGGAGAAAAAAAACAATCCTTTTGCACTCTGCAAAAACATTACAAGTAGAGCTGGAAGAAACGCAAATACCAAAAGCTTTATATTTCTTTGTGCGGCACCACGCGAACCGTAAATCAGACCACCAAATACCGCAGTATAGTAACAACATTGAAGACCAAGTTGCGAAAACACATTGGGTATAATTTCACCCGCGTATCTTTTTCCCGCATAAATTCCACCTACAGCAATAGGATTGCTTAACAACTGATCAATTGAGATCCCCTGTTGCAGCACACCAAGAAAATTCATCAATACAGCAAAACCCGCCGCCCCATAAAACGCAGCAACCATCAACGGCCTATTGAAGTAATAGGCCGCATCAGGTTTGCTTTCGTTACGTGCCAATGCCACACGCCAAGGAAATACATAACAGGACAACGAAAAGCTTACACAAAAAAACAGAACATACAAAATCACCAATGGATTAACCGGAGCCTCAAAAGCCACCAACAGTGGGAACGCAGTATAAAAAAACCAAAAAAGTGAAAATATCGATACTGGATTCAACCAAACACTAAAAGCTTTTTTTGCGCTCCATGCCCCAAGCAAAAAAAACGCGGATAGAAAAAAATTAACAATTTTATAGACCCAAAAATCATCCATTTTTTTCGTTCCGTTTGTATTTCCATAAAAAAGCTATCAGCAATGACATCTCCGCAAAAACAAAAGCGATCGCAGCGCCATAAGCATCAAAATAATAGCACGCGACCATTGAGAATAGAAAAGTAGACATTCCTACCGTGAATACCGCTGTCGCGAAATAGGACTGCGCACCGATCAAAGTTAGCCCAACAGCCCCAAACATTGCATTGGCAACACCAAAGATAACCGCTGGAGCCATTAACAGAACCAGGATAAGCGCCTCGTCGCTAAACCCTGGCAAATACCCTAAGGCGCGACCTGCATAGAGCACGAGGGCACCGAGTGGTAGTACGATGAGCATTAGACAAATTTGAATTCTGGTGTTTTTCCAAATCACTTCAAAGGCATGCAAATAGGTTTTATCCTCGACCGCCAACACTGACCAAGCCTTTATGGCCTTGGGTATGAACAGCTGATTGAGAGGACGGGCTAACGCCTGAATACTTTTGATGATTTTTTCAACGACAGCGTAGACTGATACCGCGGCACTATTGGAAACACCAGCCAAGATCAAAACGTTCGCGCCTCGAAATAGAGCTACGGATATATTGCCAAAAAACAGATGACGCCCCTCACGAAGGAGATAAAGCATCCCGCTAACACTGGCTGACCTCACGTTCCTTACGCCGAAATAATGAAGCAAGAATAGGAAAGCCGCGAGACCGGAAACCAGAAAGCTACCTGCCAATATCAATGATGCAATGAATACATCTGCCGCACCGTCAATAGTTAAATAGATCGCCAACACCGCACAAACACGTGAAGCCAATACAAAAACTGCCAATAGTGTGTTGCTTTCTACGGCTTGAAAATAATAGTTACATTGAAGAATCATACCTAGCACGAAACATAGCCACGCCAACATAACTGCCAAACTTGCATCAGTCAAAATATAATAGGCTATGGTCATTGGCACCGCCGAGACGATAAACAACGCAATACGAGTGCCGAGGATGTTAAAGAAACATTCCGCTTCCGCAAGTTTTCCACCCTGCTGCCTGGCCTCGACAATAGACTGGACGCCACTTGTATCGAAGCTGTAAAGACAGACCGTCAACACATAGAATGCCATCGCCTCTGCCACAACCAGTTCAGCAAAAGCATTTGCTCCCAACTCTATGAGTAGAAAAGGAAATACCAATAGTGGAAATAAAGCATTGGCACCCTGTACGGCCACCAACGCCAAACCGTTCGTCAGATTTGAGTTAAGACGCACAGCATTTCCCTATTGGCGTGCAGCACCATGAGAGTAAACGCTTACAGGTGATGATAACTCGGACCTTCAGGTTGGGATTAACCAAGTTCATACTGAAGCTTCCTCCAATGTGCCAGGTAAGGGTTTGGGGAAGGGTTGGATTTTGGAGCTTTCAATCGTCCACCCTGCCCACCCACTATTATCTATATGAATAAACTCTGCCCCAGCGGACAAACCGGTCAATTCACTTTCAAGCAGTCCAGACGCCACGTGTATCAACGACCTTGTGAGAAGTCAGGATACTGGATGGGATTTTCTTGAAAGCTTTGTGATCCACCAGAAGAACGATCACATCGGCATCAGCGATGGCTGAGTCAATAGTGACCAATTTGAGCTGACCTGCCAGTAGCTTCGGCAGCGCCTCGATATTAGGTTCTACCGTGACCACCGGCCCCGGATGAACAGCGAGAATTTTCTGCGTAATGGCAACCGCCGGACTCTCGCGCAAGTCATCAATATCGGGTTTGAAGGCCAAGCCTAAACAAGCAATTTTCACATCAAGAGCAGTCTTATGTGGGTTTGCCTGAAGAAATTCGGCAACCGCCAGTTTGGTTTTTTCCAGAACCCATTCCGGCTTGCTGTCGTTGACCTCACGCGCGGTCCGAATCAAGCGAGCAATGTCAGGCGTCTTGCTGACGATGAACCAGGGATCAACTGCGATGCAGTGCCCACCAACGCCGGGACCAGGCTGAAGAATATTAACCCGCGGATGGCGGTTAGCCAGGCGAATCAACTCCCACACACTTATGTCCAACTTGTCGCATATCATCGACAGCTCGTTGGCGAATGCAATGTTGGTATCACGAAAACTGTTTTCAGTCAGTTTGCACATTTCCGCCGTTCGGGCGTTAGTGATGACACACTCACCTTCGACGAATATCTGATAGAGCGACGCCGCTGCCGCAGAGCATTTTGGAGTCATGCCGCCAATCACTCGATCATTCTGAACCAGCTCGCGCAGAACATGGCCAGGCAGCACGCGTTCGGGACAATGGGCGATACGAATATCGGAGTCTTCACCGCAGTCTTGCGGGAAGCTCAGATCAGGTCGCTCGAGCGCCAGCCAGGCCGACATCTGCTCAGTCGCGCCCACAGGCGAGGTGGATTCGAGAATCACCAAGTCGCCTTTCTTCAGTACAGGCGCGATTGCCTTACTTGCGGACTCAATGTACCCGAGATCCGGCGTGTAATCGTCATTGAAAGGCGTCGGAACTGCGATCAAAAACGCATCAGCAGGCTCTGGTATCGTCGTGGCACGTAGATACCCGCTAGTCACCGCAGCGTGTACCACCATGTCAAGATCGGGCTCGACGATATGGATACTGCCTTTATTGATGATCGCAACCGTATCCGAATTGACGTCGACACCAATGACCTGCTTCTTGCGCGAAGCGAATACGGCAGCAGTAGGAAGCCCAATATAGCCGAGGCCGATGACTGAAATAGTTTGAAACGACATGATGGTCCTTACAGCGGCTTGAACTGAGAAAAACAGGGCCACGTCTGGCAGGTATCGCCTGATGTAAATACAGCAATCAGCACCTGAATGACGGTGGCTCGCTTATTTGTGCAACGAGAGCAAAGCCTCCAGGATACGTTTGCACGCATCACCGTCTCCGTACGGATTATGGGCGTAGCTCATGCTGGCGTATGCGACAGGATCTTCCAATAGCCGAGTGAGCTCTTCGACAATACGGACCGTCTCAGTACCCACCAGTTTTACCGTTCCAGCGGCAACGGCCTCAGGCCGTTCGGTAGTGTCTCGCATGACCAGCACCGGTTTACCTAAGGATGGGGCTTCCTCTTGGATGCCTCCCGAATCGGTGAGAATGATATGCGAACGGCTCATCATATAAACGAAGGGTAAATATTCCAACGGCTCGATCAAATGAACGTTATTAATCCCCGCCAGGAGCCGGTTGACAGGTTCACGTACATTTGGGTTCAAATGCACGGGATATACAATGTCTACCTCTGGATGAGCTCTGGCGACCTCAATCAGCGCCTGACATATACGCTCGAATCCACCACCAAAACTTTCTCGCCGATGTCCGGTCACCAAAATCAACTTGCGATCTGGATCGAGGAAAGCGGCTGGCGCCGCCGCCAGAGCCCTAAGATCGTCATCCTGATCAAGTCGATTCACCACATCCAACAACGCGTCAATAACAGTGTTGCCAGTGACCACGATCCTGTCGGGATTGATGCCTTCTCGTAGCAAATTCTCTTGAGAGGTCTCCGTCGGCGCAAAATGTAGATTAGCCAAGGCACCGGTTAATTTGCGGTTACCCTCTTCGGGCCATGGAGAATAAAGATTTCCGGTACGCAACCCAGCCTCAACGTGTGCCACGGAAATCTGCTGGTAGTAAGCAGCAAGGCTTGCGGCAAAAGTGGTAGCGGTATCTCCATGAACCAAGACAACGTCCGGTCGAAACTCTGCGAGTATGGTTTTCATACCCTGCAGGATCGACGTGGTAACGTCCGTCAGATCCTGACCGGCCTTCATGATGTTCAAGTCATAGTCGGGCTCGATCGCAAACAGCCCCAAAACCTGATCCAGCATCTCGCGGTGCTGACCAGTAACACAGACCTTGGCCTCGAAGCGCTCATCAGCCGCAAGGGCAAGGGCTAATGGAGCCATCTTGATCGCCTCGGGACGAGTACCAAAAACACACAATGTCTTCACGCCAAAACTCCAATAAAAATCTAGTATATCCAGACGTGTCCCATCCACTGCAGAGAGTCAGCGCGGCGCGCACCACTGAGTCGGACGTTGGCCATGTCATGGTTATCCTACCGGGCCGTATGCAGCACGAAATACCAGCTCTGAAGATGCAGGGCCGAGCCCGCAAACAAAAATCACAGTTGCTAAAAACCCGTCATCGCTGATTTCGCAGCGCTGACAGGTCCATGGATTAACAATGTGCTCCCCTTCACCCGTGGCTTTACAAGCCGAAGGAGCTAGCCAGTGTTTTTTATTTTTTTGATGCATCACGAAGCCGAACAAATCGGGCAAATGCAACCACGCCACCGAACATCAAACCGGCAAAGAAGCCCAACACAATAATGATTGCCTTCTTCGGCCTTATCGGGCTCTCGGGCACCTCAACATTACCATCTTGTCGGTATACCGAAATATTATCGGGATCAATGTTCAACTTGTGATAAAAACTGTATCGCATTTGAAGAGAACGAAGATCGGAGATAAAGGCATCATCAGAAGCCCTGGACTCCAGTGCACTAATTTCAGCAATCAATGCTTTGCTACCACGCTGGTAGTCCATTCGGTTACCCGTTTCTACCGTTATATCAACAGCAGCAGAAGAATTGACAGTTGGAGTAGTCAGGCCTATAGACTCAGCGATTTTTAAAGCCTCTCGCAACTGCTGGATCCGATCCTCTCGAGTCCTCTGCGCATTTTCCCGCAGACTTAAAATCCGCTGTTCCAGGTTACGAGCCCTTACAGAGGCTTCCGTCGTTACGTTTTTTATCAGCTCCGACTCGGCAGCATCGCTAGCACGCTTTACGTAAGCCTTGGCCCACTCCGTTGCCCGCACCGGATCATTGCCTTCGGCCGTAACAGAAAAAAGATCAGGATTACCTTTACCGGGCGCTTTGATTACCAGCTCCCGAGAGAAGCGCTCATATATTCGATCAAGTGCATCTTTACGACGAGACTCATCCAGAGAAGGAAGGTAGACCTCGTTGAAAAATGCTTGACGAAGAGATTCAGCTTGAAGATTTCGAGTGAAGACGTCGTAAACGTACTGGATAGAATAAGGATCAAGCTCGGTACTTTTTCCGCGCCCATAGTTCAACTCAGCAATACCGTTCTGAGTGGGAGGCATAATAAAAAGTTTGGCTTCATAGACCGGCTTGCTGAGGAATGCATAGGCAGCAGCAGCAATGGTAACCAAGATAGTAATGCCGACTATCAGCCATTTCTGAGCCCAAATCCCCCGCACAAGCTCAATCAGGTCAATTTCATCAGCATTACGGAGCTCAACATGATTATTTTGCATGCGTAGCCTCGCTTTCTTTCTTCGATTTTACGCTTCCTGATAGACGGGACGCTTTAAAAGACAGGGCAAGCGAAGCCTCTGCAAATACAACTGTAGACAGAACCAAATTAATCTTGAACAAAACGCCCCCATAGTCAGAACAAAGTTATTGGCCGTGATCCTTACACCAAGACTACTGGGCTCACACATCCATTATTTCGACCGTCTGCGCATGCCTAGAAACCACGCAAGCGCCGGCCCGACTATCATACCAGCGAGAAGCGCCAGGATCACGAAAACCGAGACAGGAAGCTGCGGAGCTGACCAACCCAGAAACAGCAATGCCACTGGCTGGTTGTTTTCAAGCACGAACAGGACGATAGCTGAGGCCACGAGCAGCGCAAGTACGACAAGGGTCAAGCGTTTAAAGTTCCGCATGTGAACTCCTCTGTTTTGGGGCTCCATCAGAGCTCATCCCCCTCCTCCTCATTCACACGATCCCTAAGCTCTTTGCCTGGTTTGAAATGAGGAACGAACTTTCCATCAAGGCTGACGGACTGGCCCGTTTTGGGGTTGCGCCCCACCCGCGGAGCGCGGTAGTGCAGGGAGAAGCTGCCGAAACCGCGGATCTCGATGCGATCCCCCGTAGCCAGGCACTGGGACATTTGTTCAAGCATGGTCTTGATGGCCAGCTCCACATCCTTGGATGAGAGTAGCCCTTGATGGGTGACAATTCGTTCGATCAACTCCGACTTCGTCATATTTTTCCCTTCTTTTTCAAGCAGCTAGGAAAATCGCTTGAAAAGGTTTTAGCATGACCGGAGGGATTTGAACAGCCCAAGTATTGACATTCTTCTTGACTCCCCTACCGCCTCTTTGTGCGCAAGCAGGGAGATGCTATCGACAGATGACCAGCATCGTACGAGTCAGATAGCCAGCCGGATTGAAACCAAAGGGGTACTGATCTTCATCCTTCGCGTCGTCGGATCGGGTAATCACCTTGTAGCCAGCCCCCTTACACTCTCTTGCGGCCCTCTTGTGGCACTTCTCCCAACCGGAACCCAACCCCGAGCAGTCGACCTCGATACCACTGACACCACGCACTGCGTGGGTCTTGGCGCTTGTAGAGCAAGCGGCCAGCACCAAGATACTCAACACCAGAAAGAGCTTGTTCATTCAGTTCCTTTAGACAGAGGCCCGGATCGATTATTTATACAAGTCGGAGCCACGCCCTGAATAGATTATTGATCCGCTTCATAAAAGAGACAGCTGGGTTGATGGGTTGGTTTCGCAGCGTCCCGAATGAACTCTGCCATCGGCAGCAGCTTGCAGAGAATCTTGACATTTCGCAGGCACAAAAAAGGGCGACCGAAGTCGCCCTTTTTCTATGGTCTGACAGAACTCAGTTCTGCTTTTCCATTTGTGCACGCAACAGGTCGCCCAGAGTGGTAGGACCAGCAGCAATGTCAGAGGTAGCTGGCTTGTCGCGCAGGCTCTGGATTGCTTCTTTCTCTTCAGCATCGTCTTTCGACTTGATGGAGAGCTGAATTACGCGGCTCTTGCGGTCAACGCTGATGATCTTGGCTTCTACTTCTTCGCCTTCTTTCAGAACGTTGCGCGCGTCTTCAACGCGGTCACGGCTGATTTCGGAGGCTTTCAGAGTCGCTTCGATATCGTCGGCCAGAGTGATGATGGCGCCTTTGGCGTCAACTTCTTTCACGATGCCCTTAACGATTGCGCCTTTGTCGTTCTCTTGAACGTACTCGGAGAACGGATCGCTTTCCAGTTGCTTGATGCCCAGGGAGATGCGCTCGCGCTCTGGGTCAACCGACAGGATAACGGTGTCCAGCTCGTCGCCCTTCTTGAAACGGCGTACGGCTTCTTCGCCCACTTCGTTCCAGGAGATGTCGGACAGGTGAACCAGACCGTCGATGCCGCCGTCCAGACCAATGAAGATACCGAAATCGGTGATCGACTTGATGGTGCCGGAGATTTTATCGCCCTTGTTGAACTGGCCAGAGAAGTCTTCCCATGGGTTGGACTTGCACTGCTTGATGCCGAGGGAGATACGACGACGCTCTTCGTCGATGTCCAGAACCATGACTTCCACTTCGTCGCCGACTTGTACGACTTTCGAAGGATGGATGTTCTTGTTGGTCCAGTCCATTTCGGAAACGTGTACCAGGCCTTCAACGCCTTCTTCCAGCTCAGCGAAGCAGCCGTAGTCGGTCAGGTTGGTAACACGAGCGGTGACGCGGGTGCTTTCTGGGTAACGGGCTTTGATAGCGACCCATGGATCTTCACCCAGTTGCTTGAGGCCCAGGGAAACACGATTGCGCTCGCGATCGTACTTCAGAACCTTGACATCGATCTCGTCGCCAACGTTGACGATTTCCGAAGGATGCTTGATACGCTTCCAGGCCATGTCGGTGATGTGCAGCAGGCCATCGACGCCACCCAGATCGACGAATGCGCCGTAATCGGTGAGGTTCTTGACAATACCCTTGACCTGCTGGCCTTCCTGCAGCGATTCCAGCAGAGCTTCACGCTCGGCGGAGTTCTCGGCTTCCAGGACACTGCGACGGGAAACGACAACGTTGTTGCGCTTCTGGTCCAGCTTGATGACCTTGAATTCCAGCTCTTTGCCTTCCAGGTGCGTGGTATCGCGCACTGGACGGACGTCAACCAGGGAACCTGGCAGGAACGCACGGATGCCGTTAACGTCGACAGTGAAGCCGCCTTTAACCTTACCGTTGATAACGCCCTTGACCACTTCCTCAGCTGCGAAGGCCGCTTCCAGAACGATCCAGCATTCAGCGCGCTTGGCTTTTTCACGGGACAGCTTGGTTTCACCGAAACCATCTTCAACCGAGTCCAGCGCAACGTGAACTTCGTCACCGACGTTGATGTTCAGTTCGCCAGCGTCGTTGTAGAACTGCTCAAGCGGGATCAGCGCTTCAGACTTCAGACCAGCGTGAACGGTTACCCAGCGAGCTTGGTAATCGATATCAACGATAACGCCGGTGATGATGGAGCCTGCCTGAAGGTTCAGGGTTTTCAAGCTTTCTTCAAAGAGTTCCGCAAAGCTTTCGCTCATTTTAATTCCTGTTGATTAGGGCGAAGTAAACGCCCATCTCCACACCCCAGACGATGTGGGTTAGTTTCATATAAAAGAAGCGCCGCAGGACTATGACTGGTCCCCTGCGGAGCTTCCTGTCACCCGGCGATATCGCGAATGGCGATCTCGCTCATGATGCGTTGCAGCACCTGATCGATGGACAACTCCGTGGAATCCAGCTGTATCGCGTCGGCCGCCGGCTTGAGCGGGGCTACTGCGCGCTGGGTGTCACGCTCATCGCGTGCACGGATCTCATCTAGCAGACTCGACAGACTAACATCCTCGCCTTTGCCCTTCAACTGCAAATATCGGCGACGCGCCCTCTCCTCTGCACTGGCGGTGAGGAAAATCTTCAGCGGCGCGTCAGGAAAGACCACCGTGCCCATGTCACGACCATCGGCCACCAGCCCCGGCGGCTCCTGGAAGGCACGCTGGCGTTGCAGCAAGGCTTCGCGTACCGCCGGCAGCGCGGCGACCTGGGAGGCCCCGGCCCCCACGCTTTCGGTACGAATGACGTCGCTGACTTCGTCACCTTCCAGAATGATGCGCTGGAGCTGACCGTCGGTCGCGGCAATGAATTGCACGTCCAGATGAGCCGCCAGCGCCTTGAGCAACTCTTCGTTGGTCAGGTCGACGCCATGGTTCGCGGCAGCGAACGCCAATAGACGATACAGGGCACCCGAATCGAGCAGGTTCCAGCCCAACTGCCTGGCCAGGATCCCGGCGACGGTGCCCTTGCCCGAACCGCTTGGGCCATCGATGGTGATGACCGGTGCCTTGATGTTCACGACTGCGCCTCTTGTGCTACTCGGATACCGACCTGCGCGCACAGCGCCAGGAAGTTCGGGAACGACGTCGCGACGTTGGCGCAATCATGGATGCGAATCGGCGCGCTGGCGCGCAAAGACGCAACACTGAAGGCCATGGCGATACGATGGTCACCGTGACCATGGACTTCGCCGCCGCCGATCTGGCCGCCGTCGATGATGATGCCGTCCGGCGTTGGCTGGCACTTGACGCCCAGGGCGAGCAAGCCATCAGCCATCACCTGGATGCGATCCGACTCCTTGACCCGCAGCTCTTCGGCACCCGTCAATACGGTGCGCCCTTCGGCACAGGCAGCCGCCACGAACAGCACCGGGAACTCGTCGATGGCCAGCGGAACCAGCGCCTCCGGAATCTCGATACCCTTGAGTTTAGCTGCTCGTACGCGCAGGTCCGCCACCGGCTCGCCGCCGACTTCACGCTGGTTTTCCAGGGTGATGTCAGCGCCCATCAGGCGTAGGATGTCGATCACGCCGGTACGGGTCGGGTTGATGCCGACATGCTCGAGCACCAGGTCGGAACCTTCGGCAATCGAAGCGGCCACCAGGAAGAATGCCGACGAGGAGATGTCACCCGGCACTTCGATGTGGGTAGCGGTCAGCTTGCTGCCAGACTCGACGGACGCCGTGGCGCCATCGACCGTGACCGGGTAGCCGAAGCCGCGCAGCATGCGCTCGGTATGGTCGCGGGTCGGGGCCGGTTCGGTGACGGTGGTCTTGCCTTCGGCGTAGAGACCGGCCAGCAGCAAGCAGGATTTTACCTGGGCGCTGGCCATCGGCATGGTGTAGGTCAGGCCCTTGAGCTTGTTGCCACCACGAATGATCATCGGCGGACGACCGTCGGCGGCCGTCTCGATGACCGCGCCCATTTCCCGCAACGGATTGGCGACGCGATTCATCGGGCGCTTGGACAGCGAGGCGTCACCGGTCAGGGTGCTGTCGAAGTCTTGCGCGGCCAGCAGGCCGGACAACAGGCGCATCGAGGTCCCGGAGTTACCCAGGTAGATGGGCCCCGGGGCAGGCTTGAGGCCGTGCAGGCCGACACCATGGATGGTCACGCGACCGTGGTGCGGACCTTCGATGACCACCCCCATGTCGCGAAACGCTTGCAGCGTCGCCAGGGCGTCTTCGCCCTCGAGGAAACCTTCCACTTCGGTCACACCTTCGGCCAGGGAGCCGAGCATGATCGAACGGTGGGAAATCGATTTATCGCCCGGTACACGAATACGCCCGCTCAGGGAGCCACCAGGTTGTGCCAGGAAAATCAGATCGTTGGAGTTCATAGCGTCCACATAGGCCCGACGGGCCAGGATTTTACTGAAATGCTCGCGGGCCACCCTGGCGCGTGTGAAAACGCCCAGCAATTGGTGCCCGTCCCCTGCATCGACCGCGTCGCGCAAGGCGTCGAGGTCGCTGCGAAATGTATCGAGTGTGCGCAAGACAGCTTCGCGGTTGGCGAGGAAGATGTCGTGCCACATGACCGGGTCGCTCCCAGCGATTCTCGTGAAATCGCGGAAACCGCCGGCAGCGTAACGGAAGATCTCAAGATTTTCATTGCGTTTGGCCAACGAATCCACCAGGCCGAACGCCAACAGGTGCGGCAAGTGGCTGGTGGCCGCCAACACTTCATCGTGACGCTCGACCTGCATGTGCTCGACATCCGCGCCCAGTTCGCGCCACAAACGGTCCACCACCGCCAGCGCGGCTGGATCCGTCTGGTCCAGCGGCGTGAGGATCACTTTGTGGCGACGAAACAGTTCGGCGTTGGAGGCTTCCACCCCGCTCTGCTCGGAACCGGCAATCGGATGGCCGGGCACGAAGCGCGCCGGCATCCCGCCGAAGGCCTCGGTGGCCGCACGCACGACGTTGCCCTTGGCGCTACCGACGTCGGTCAGGATCGCTTGCCCCAGGTTCATGGTCGCCAGACGCGCCAGCAGTTTTTCCATGGCCAGGATCGGCACCGCCAATTGGATCACATCCGCGCCCTGACAGGCGATCGCCAGGTCATCCTCGCAGCGATCGACCACCCCCAGCTCCACGGCCAGCTTGCGCGACTGCGGATCCAGGTCGACACCGACCACCTCGCGGCACAGACCGCTTTCACGCAAGCCCTTGGCAAACGAACCGCCAATCAACCCCAGGCCGACCACCACCAGGCGACCGATCATAGGGGCAGCAGGTTGCAGCGAAGTGACATCAACCACGAGCCAAAACCTTGCTCAACGCCTCAAGGAAACGGTTGTTTTCCGCTGGCAGGCCGATGGTGACGCGCAGGTGGTTCGGCATGCCGTAGTTAGCCACCGGACGCACGATCACGCCTTCGCGCAGCAGCCCCTGGTACACCGGCGCAGCGACACGCCCCAGGTCGACGCAGATGAAATTGCCTTTGGATGGAATCCAGCTCAAGCCCAGCTCACGGAACCCCGCTTCCAACTGCTGCATGCCGGCCGCGTTCAGGCGACGGCTTTCGGCCAGGTAGGCCTCATCCTGCAAGGCGGCACAGGCGGCTGCCAGGGCGAAGCTGTTGACGTTGAATGGCTGGCGCACGCGGTTAAGCACATCAGCCACCACGGCGGTGGACAAGCCGTAGCCAACCCGCAGCGAGGCAAGGCCGTAGGCTTTCGAGAACGTGCGCGAAACCAGCAGGTTCGGGTAGGCCGCGAGGAAATCCAGGCCATCGGGCAAATCGCTGCCTTCGGCGTATTCGATGTAGGCCTCGTCCAACACCACGAGCACGTGCGCGGGCACGTCTTGCAGGAAGTCGTCCAAGGCCTGGGCGTCGAACCAGGTGCCGGTCGGGTTATTCGGGTTGGCAATGAAGACCACCCGCGTGTTGGCATCGATGGCGGCCAGCATGGCCGGCAGATCGTGCCCCCAGTCCTTGGCCGGAACCACGTGGGCATCCGCGCCCACGGCCTGGGTCGCGATCGGGTAGACCGCAAACGCGTGCTCGCTGAACACGGCGTTGAGACCCGGCGCCAGGTACGCACGCGCCACCAGCTCAAGAATGTCGTTGGAGCCATTGCCCAGCGTCACCTGGTTCAGCTCGACGCCACAGCGCTCGGCCAGCAAGCTTTTCAACGCAAACCCATTGCCATCGGGGTAACGGGTCAACTCGGCCAGTTCGTCGCGGATCGCCGCCAGTGCCTTGGGGCTCGCGCCCAACGGATTTTCGTTGCTCGCCAACTTGACGATGCTGGCCGGATCCAGGTCCAGCTCGCGGGCCAGTTCGTCGACGGGCTTGCCCGGAACGTAAGGCGAGAGTTGTTGCACGCCTGGCTGAGCCAGAGCGAGGAAGTTGCCACTCATTTGCTATCCGCCCTTAAAGAACTGCCTTGGGGTAGGAACCCAGCACCTTGAGTGCCACTGCTTCCTGACTGATTTTCTCCAGCACACCTTTTACCAGCGGATCGCGGTGGTGGCCGACGAAATCGATGAAGAACACGTAGGTCCATTTACCACTGCGCGACGGACGGGTCTCGATCCGCGTCAGGTCGATACCGTTGTCGTGGAACGGCACCAACAGTTCATGGAGCGCGCCGGGCTTGTTGCTCATGGAGACGATGATCGAGGTCTTGTCGTCGCCGGTCGGCGGTACTTCCTGGCTGCCGATCATCAGGAACCGCGTGGAGTTGTCCGGGCGATCCTCGATTTTCTCGGCCAGGCGCGTCAGCCCGTAGAGGCCGGCCGCCATGTCACCAGCGATCGCCGCCGAGTTCCACTCACCCTTGACCCGCTTGGCCGCTTCGGCGTTGCTCGATACCGCTACGCGCTCGACGTTCGGGTAATGGGCGTCCAGCCACTTGCGGCACTGGGCCAACGATTGGGCGTGGGAATAGATCCGGCTGATGCTGTCGGTCTTGGTGTTCTCGCCGACCAACAGGTGATGGTGGATACGCAGCTCGACTTCGCCGCAGATCACCATGTCATGCTCGAGGAAGCTGTCCAGCGTGTGGTTGACCGCGCCTTCGGTAGAGTTTTCCACCGGCACCACGCCAAAATTCACCGCGCCGGCCGCCACTTCGCGGAAGACTTCGTCGATGGCCGCCATTGGCTTGCTGATCACGGCGTGACCAAAGTGCTTCATGGCGGCGGCCTGGGTGAAGGTCCCTTCCGGCCCCAGGTAGGCGACTTTCAGCGGCTGCTCGAGCGCCAGGCACGAGGACATGATTTCGCGGAACAACCGCGCCATCTCTTCGTTGCCCAGCGGCCCCTTGTTGCGCTCCATGACACGCTTGAGCACCTGGGCTTCACGCTCAGGACGATAGAACACCGGCACTTCGCCTTCGGCCAGGGAGGCCATCTTCACCCGGGCGACTTCCTGGGCGCAGCGCGCACGCTCGCTGATCAGCTCCAGGACCTTTTCGTCCAGGGCATCGATGCGCAGGCGCAGCGCCTTGAGTTCTTGCTCAGACATCAGCCATGTTCCTTCTCGAACTCTGCCATGTAGGCGATCAACGCATTGACGGCGTTGATGTCGACGGCGTTGTAGATGGAGGCACGCATGCCACCGACCGAACGGTGGCCCTTGAGGTTCAGCAGTCCACGCTCGTCGGCACCGGCCAGGAACGGCTTGTCCAGACGGTCGTCGGCCAGGCGGAACGGCACGTTCATCCACGAACGATCGGTCTTGTTGATCGGGTTGCTGTAGAGGCCGCTGGCGTCGATGAAGTCATACAGCGTGCGCTGCTTGACTTCGTTGAGCTTGCCGATGGCTTCGACACCGCCCTGCTCCTTCAGCCATTCGAATACCAGGCCAGAGAGGTACCAGGCCAGGGTCGGCGGGGTGTTGTACATCGAGCCGTTGTCGGCCGCGACCTTGTAGTTGAGCATGGTCGGGCACAGGGAACGGGCACGCCCCAGCAGGTCTTCACGAATGATGCTGACCAGGATGCCGCTAGGGCCGATGTTTTTCTGGGCGCCGGCGTAGATCATGCCGAAACGGGAGATATCCACAGGGCGCGAGAGAATGTCCGAGGACATGTCGGCCACCAATGGCACGTCGCCGGTTTCCGGGATCCAGTTGAATTCCAGGCCACCGATGGTTTCGTTCGGCGCGTAGTGAACGTAGGCCGCGTCCTTGGACAGGTTCCATTCGTTCTGGCCGGGAATCGCGAAATAGTCGTAGGGCTTGGCGGTGGCAGCCACGTTGACGTGACCGTAGCGCGAAGCTTCTTCGATGGCTTTCTGCGACCAGATACCGGTGTCGATGTAGTCGGCCTTGCCACTTTCCGGCAGCAGGTTCAACGGGATCTGGGCGAACTGCTGGCTGGCGCCGCCCTGCAGGAACAACACCTTGTAGTTGGACGGGATGTTCAGCAGATCACGCAGGTCCTGCTCGGCCTTGGTGGCAATGGATACGAACTCATCGCTGCGATGGCTCATTTCCATGACCGACAGGCCTTTGCCGTGCCAGTCGAGAAGTTCACCCTGGGCACGCTTCAGGACCGCTTCAGGCAACGCCGCCGGGCCGGCACAGAAGTTATAGGCTCTCTTGCTCACATCCAATCTCGCTCTGATCTGGTGGTCACTTAAATCTTCATTCACCCATCACCCGATGGTAGCTACCGCTCATGTAAGGATTGCCCTGAACCTGTGGCGAGGGAGCTTGCTCCCGCTGGGCTGCGCAGCAGACCCATTCTATGGGCGCTTCGCACCCAAGCGGGAGCAAGCTCCCTCGCCACAATGAATCAAACAAACCTTAAGTGAGCAGCATCAGCCCCACAGGAGAATGTGCAGTGTCGCAAATTTTCAAACGGGACAAACAACAAGGGGGCGAATCTTCATCCGCCCCCCGCGTGTCCGCTTAGTCCTGCGGTTCTTCTTCGTCTGCGGCAGCGTCGAGCGGTTGGTCACTGGTCATGTCGTCGACATCGGCACCCAGGGTGCCGTCGAACGCCACGCCTTCCTCGCCTTCCAGCTCCTCGCCTTCGACTTCCGATGGCTCCTGCACCCGCTCAAGCCCTACCAGCGTTTCGTCGCTGGCCAGCTTGATCAGCGTCACGCCCTGGGTGTTACGACCCAGGCTCGAGACTTCGGCGACCCGCGTACGCACCAGGGTACCCTGGTCGGAGATCAACATGATCTCCTCGCCATCAAGCACCTGGACAGCGCCAACCAGACGGCCGTTACGCTCGTTGCTGACCATGGCGATCACGCCCTGGCCGCCACGCTTGTACTCAGGGAACTCGCTGATGGCCGTGCGCTTGCCATAACCACGCGCCGAAGCGGTGAGGATCTGGCTGCCCTCTTCTGGGATCAGCATGGAAATCAGCTTCTGGCCTTCCGGCAGGCGCATGCCGCGCACACCGCGGGCGGTACGGCCCATGGCGCGAACGTCGGATTCCTTGAAGCGAGTGACCTTGCCGCCGTCGGAGAACAGCATGACTTCACGCTCGCCGTCGGTGATGGCGGCGGAAATCAGCACGTCGCCTTCGTCCAGCTCCAGGGCAATCAGGCCGACGCTACGCTGGCGACTGAAGGATTCCAGCGGGGTCTTCTTCACGGTGCCGTTGGCGGTCGCCATGAAGATGTAGTGACCTTCGGTGTATTCCTCCACCGGCAGCATGGTGGTGATGTATTCACCGTCGTCCAGCGGCAGCAGGTTGACCAGCGGACGACCACGGGCTGCGCGGGACGCTTCGGGGATTTCGTAGGTCTTGAGCCAGTACACCTTGCCCTTGCTGGAGAACAGCAACAGCGTGGTGTGGCTGTTGGCGACCAGCAGGTGAGCGATGTAGTCCTCGTCCTTGACGCCGGTCGCCGACTTGCCTTTGCCGCCGCGACGCTGGGCCTGGTAGGCGGCCAACGGCTGGGTCTTGGCGTAGCCGCCGTGGGAAATGGTCACCACGCGCTCTTCTTCCGGGATCATGTCGCCCAGGGTCAGGTCGAGGCGCGCATCGAGAATCTCGGTGCGGCGTACGTCGCCGTATTCGGCGCGGATCACTTCCAGCTCTTCGCGGATCACTTCCATCAGGCGCGTGGCGCTGTTGAGGATGCGGATCAGTTCGCCGATCTGGTTGAGGATCTCCTGGTACTCGGCCAGCAGCTTCTCGTGTTCCAGGCCGGTCAGGCGGTGCAGGCGCAGTTCCAGGATGGCTTGCGCCTGTTCCGGGGACAAGAAGTACTTGCCTTCGCGCAGGCCGTATTGCGGGTCGAGGTTCTCCGGACGGCACGAATCGGCACCGGCACGCTCCACCATCGCCACCACCGCGCTGGACTCCCAAGGCGTGCTGATCAGCGCTTCCTTGGCTTCCGACGGCGTTGGCGAGGCCTTGATCAGGGCGATCACCGGGTCGATGTTCGACAGGGCAACGGCCTGGCCTTCAAGAATGTGGCCACGCTCGCGAGCCTTGCGCAGTTCAAACACGGTGCGGCGGGTAACCACTTCGCGACGGTGACGTACGAAAGCTTCCAGCAGGTCCTTGAGGTTCAGGATCCGCGGACGGCCGTCGATCAGCGCAACGATGTTGATGCCGAACACACTTTGCAGTTGGGTCTGGGCGTAGAGGTTGTTGAGGATCACCTCAGGCACTTCACCACGACGCAACTCGATCACGACGCGCATGCCGTCCTTGTCGGACTCGTCACGCAGCTCGGTGATGCCTTCGAGCTTCTTCTCTTTCACCAGCTCGGCGATCTTCTCGATCAGGCGAGCCTTGTTTAGTTGGTACGGCAGCTCGGTGATGACGATCTGCTGGCGGCCGCCAACCTTGTCGATGTCTTCGACGGTGGAACGGGCGCGCATGTAAATACGGCCACGGCCGGTGCGGTAGGCTTCGATGATGCCGGCGCGACCGTTGATGATCGCGGCGGTCGGGAAGTCCGGACCCGGGATGTATTGCATCAGCTCATCGACAGTCAGCTCGGGATTGTCGATGAGGGCCAGGCAACCGTCGATGACTTCACCGAGGTTGTGCGGCGGGATGTTGGTCGCCATGCCCACGGCGATACCGCTGGAGCCGTTGACGAGCAGGTTCGGGATACGGGTCGGCATGACCGCCGGGATCATTTCGGTGCCGTCGTAGTTCGGCACCCAGTCCACGGTTTCCTTGTGCAGGTCGGCCAGCAGTTCGTGGGCCAGCTTGGTCATGCGCACTTCGGTGTATCGCATGGCCGCGGCGTTGTCGCCGTCCACGGAACCGAAGTTGCCCTGGCCGTCTACCAGCAGGTAGCGCAAGGAGAATGGCTGCGCCATACGAACGATGGTGTCGTACACGGCAGTGTCGCCGTGGGGGTGATACTTACCGATCACGTCGCCGACGACACGGGCAGATTTCTTGTACGGCTTGTTGAAGTCGTTGCCCAGTTCGCTCATCGCGAACAGCACGCGCCGGTGCACGGGCTTCAAGCCATCGCGCGCATCCGGCAGCGCCCGCCCGACGATTACGCTCATTGCGTAGTCGAGGTAGGACTGTTTCAGCTCGTCTTCGATATTGACCGGGAGGATTTCTTTGGCCAGTTCGCCCATGAGAAGCCTGATTCCTTTTTCTGGTGAAACCTCGTCACATCCAGATGGGACGAACGAAGCTCGCCGCTGCAGAACAAGTGCCGTGCAGCGACTTACGACAAATCAACGAGTTATGCCATGGATCTGCGCAGTAAAGGCCACCTCGCGAGGCAGCCTTGGAAACCGCCGGATGTTATCACAAGAGCCGCCACGCACCTATCCCCCAGATGCGCATGGTGCATAGTTAGTTGACCGGTGACAGGCTGATATGGGACCAGAGGGGCTTAGAAGCGCTGTGAATGGAGAATCAGGGCGAAAATGCAAGGCATTTGTTGCCTTTGAGGACCTTATCGCGAGCAAGCTCGCTCCCACAAGGACTCTTATGTCCGAAATTTCAGACATCCCTTATCCACTGTGGGAGCGAGCTTGCTCGCGATGGCGGCAGATCACCCTCTGGAAATCTTCAGTGCAACCGCTTGCGGCACATCAGCTGCGCCAGCTTGGCGGTGTCCGGACGCTCGATGATGCCCTTCTCCGTGACGATGACGTCGATCAAATCCGCCGGGGTGACATCGAACGTCGGGTTGAAGGCGTCCACCTCCCCACCGAGCCTCTTGCCGCCGATTTCCAGCAGTTCACGCCCATCACGCTCCTCGACCGGAATGTCATCACCGCAGGCCAGGCTCATGTCGATGGTCGAACTCGGCGCCACCACCATGAAACGCACACCATGGTGCATGGCACAGACCGCCAGTTGATAGGTACCGATCTTGTTCGCCACATCGCCATTGGCGGTGATGCAGTCGGCACCGACAATCACCCAGGTCACACCTTTCGTCTTCATGATGTGGGCGGCGGCGGAATCGGCGTTGAGGGTCACCGGGATGCTCTCACGGGCCAGCTCCCACGCCGTCAGGCGCGAGCCTTGCAGCGATGGACGGGTTTCGTCGGCATAGACGCGCTCCACCATGCCTTCGATATACGCGCCACGGATGACACCCAAGGCCGTGCCGAAGCCACCGGTCGCCAGGCCGCCGGTGTTGCCGTGGGTGAGGATGGCCTGGGCGTTGCCCTGGTGCTTGCGGATCAGGTCGACACCGAGCTGGGTCATGGTCAGGTTGGCTTCGCGGTCACTTTCGTGGATCGCGATGGCTTCAGCCTCAAGTACCGCCAGCGGCTCGGCGTGCTCTTTCAAGCGCCCTAACCGGTCGCGCATCCGATCCAGCGCCCAGAAGAGGTTCGCCGCTGTCGGCCGGGCCTCGGCCAGCAAGGCGAAATCAGCCTCCAGGGCCGATTGCCAGTCACCGCCCTCGGCCACCCTGGTCCGCGCCGCCAGCACGACACCATAAGCCGCGCTGATGCCGATGGCCTGCGCGCCGCGCACCACCAGCGAGCCAATGGCCTCGGCCACATCGGCGGCACAGGTGCAGGCGATCCAGTTTTCCTCGAACGGCAAGACACGCAGGTCCAACAGGTACAGGACGCCATCACGCCAATCGATGGCCTTCACCTTCTCCGCAGCCAATAGTCGATCGCGCATCCTTCACCCCGTACTCATGAACAAAAGCCGCCGATTATAGCGATCCCTCCGCGAAGACGCTCGGGTATACTTCGCCATCCTTTATACCCCATGGAACCGTTCCACGATGCCCAAGCCTGCCGTTGCGCTCGACTTATTATTGCTGCCGACCTGGTTGGTGCCTGTCGAACCCGCCGGTGTAGTGCTCAAGGATCATGGCCTGGGCATTCGCGACGGCCGCATCGCGTTCATCGGTCCACGGGCAGAAGCCCTCAGGTGTGACGCCGCCCAGGTCCGTGAGCTGCCCGGCATGCTGCTCAGCCCGGGCCTGATCAATGCCCATGGCCACGCAGCCATGACCCTGTTCCGCGGCTTGGCCGACGACCTGCCCTTGATGACCTGGCTCGAACAGCACATCTGGCCGGCGGAAGCCAAATGGGTCGATGAGCATTTCGTACGCGACGGCACCGACCTGGCCATCGCCGAGCAGATCAAGGGCGGCATCAGCTGCTTCTCCGACATGTATTTCTACCCCAAGATCGCCAGCGAGTGTGTCCACGACAGCGGTATTCGTGCGCAAATCGCGATTCCAATCCTCGATTTCCCGATCCCCGGTGCCGCCAGCGCCGACGAAGCCATTCGTCAGGGCATCGAATTGTTTGGCGACCTCAAGCACCACCCACGGATCAAAGTCGCATTCGGCCCGCACGCTCCCTACACCGTGGGCGACGAGAACCTGGAGAAAATCCGCGTGATCGCCGAGGAACTGGACGCGGCCATTCATATGCACGTTCACGAAACCGCCTTCGAAGTGCAGCAGGCTGTGGATAACACTGCGGAGCGACCGCTGGCGCGCCTGGGACGACTTGGCCTATTGGGGCCACGCTTTCAGGCCGTGCACATGACTCAAATCAGCGACGAAGACCAGGCCTTGCTGGTAGAAAGCAACTGCAGCGTGATCCACTGCCCGGAATCGAACCTGAAGCTGGCCAGCGGTTTCTGCCCAGTGGAGCGCCTGTGGCAGGCCGGCGTCAATGTGGCGCTCGGCACCGACGGTGCGGCGAGCAACAACGACCTGGATCTGCTGGGCGAAACCCGCACCGCGGCCCTGCTGGCCAAGGCCGTCGCCGGCTCCGCCACGGCCCTGGATGCCCACCGGGCACTACGCATGGCCACGCTCAATGGCGCCCGGGCGCTGGGCATCGAGGCGATTGTCGGCTCGCTGGAAGTGGGCAAGGCCGCCGACCTGGTGGCCTTCGATCTGTCGGGCCTGGCCCAGCAGCCGATCTACGACCCGGTGTCGCAGTTGATCTATGCCACCGGTCGCGATTGCGTAAAACACCTGTGGGTGGGCGGCAAGCCGTTATTGGAGGATGGCCGACTGACCCGCATGGACGAATCAAGACTGATCGCCACGGCCCAGGCCTGGGGTCGGCGCATCAGCGGCCACAACGAATAACCACGCCCCTTGAGCCACGGCTCGGGGCACCTGATTTTTCAAGCTTTTCGAGGATCTGCACATGAGCAACGTCGACCACGCCGAAATCGCCAAGTTCGAAGCCCTGGCCCATCGCTGGTGGGACCGTGAAAGCGAATTCAAACCGCTGCACGACATCAACCCGCTGCGGGTCAACTGGATTGACGAACGGGTCAACCTGGCTGGCAAGAAGGTGCTCGACGTCGGTTGTGGCGGCGGCATCCTCAGCGAAGCCATGGCCCAGCGCGGGGCGACGGTGATGGGCATCGACATGGGCGAAGCGCCACTGGCCGTGGCGCAACTGCATCAATTGGAGTCGGGCGTCAGCGTGGAATACCGGCAGATCACCGCCGAAGCCCTGGCCGAAGAAATGCCCGGCCAATTCGACGTGGTCACCTGCCTGGAAATGCTCGAGCACGTGCCTGATCCGTCGTCGGTCATCCGCGCCTGCTTCCGTATGGTCAAGCCCGGCGGCCAGGTGTTCTTCTCCACCATCAACCGCAACCCGAAGGCCTACCTGTTCGCCATCATCGGCGCCGAATACATCATGAAGCTGCTGCCGCGCGGCACTCACGACTTCAAGAAATTCATCCGCCCTTCCGAACTGGGCGCCTGGAGCCGCGCGGCCGGGCTGACCGTCAAGGACATCATCGGCCTGACCTACAATCCGCTGACCAAGCACTACAAGCTGGCCGCCGACGTTGACGTCAACTACATGATCCAGACCCTGCGCGAGGAGTAAGTCGATGCGTCTCAAAGCGGTTCTCTTCGACATGGACGGCACGCTGCTCGACACCGCGCCGGACTTCATCGCCATCTGCCAGGCCATGCGCGCCGACCGTGGCTTGCCTCCGATGAACACCCAGCACATTCGCGACGAGATTTCCGGCGGCGCCCGGGCGATGGTCGCGGTGACCTTTTCCATGGACCCGGAATCACCGGGGTTCGAGGAACTGCGCCAGGAGTTCCTCGACCGCTACCTCAAGGGATGCGCGGTCCACAGTCATTTGTTCGACGGCATGGCCGAGGTGCTGGCCGATATCGAAGCGGCCAACCTGATCTGGGGCGTGGTCACCAACAAGCCGGTGCGTTTCGCCGAGCCGATCATGCAGCAACTGGGCCTGGCCGAGCGCTCGAAAGTGCTGATCTGCCCTGATCACGTGAAGAACAGCAAGCCAGACCCGGAACCGCTGACCCTGGCGTGCAAGATGCTCGACCTGGACCCCGCCAGCGTGCTGTTCGTGGGCGATGACCTGCGGGACATCGAGTCCGGACGCAGCGCCGGTACCAAGACCTGCGCGGTGACCTACGGCTACATCCACCCGGACGACAACCCGAAGCACTGGGGTGCGGACGTCGTGATCGACCACCCTTCGGCGCTGCGTGAAGTGCTGGATAACGCGTTGTGCAGTTGCTGAACTGAGCCCTTGTGGCGAGGGAGCTTGCTCCCGCTGGAGCGCGAAGCGGTCCCCTGGACGACGGCTGCGCCGCCGAGCGGGAGCAAGCTCCCTCGCCACAAAAGCCTCTTTGCCACAAAAGCTTCCTCGTCACCGGTACTGTGCTGCTCTAATTGTTGAGGTTTTTTATGTTTGATTATTCCGCCCGCCCCGACCTGCTCAACGGCCGGGTGATTCTGGTCACCGGCGCCGGTCGCGGTATCGGTGCCGCAGCGGCGAAAGCCTATGCCGCCCATGGCGCCACCGTGCTGCTGCTGGGCAAGACCGAAGCCAACCTGACCCAGGTCTACGATGAAATCGAGGCGGCCGGTCATCCGCAGCCAGCGGTGATCCCGTTCAACCTCGAAACCGCACTGCCTCATCAGTACGATGAACTGGCGGCCATGATCGAAACCGAGTTCGGTCATCTGGACGGCCTGCTGCACAACGCCTCGATCATCGGCCCGCGTACACCGCTGGAACAGTTGTCCGGTGAGAATTTCATGCGGGTGATGCACGTTAACGTCAACGCGATGTTCATGCTTACCAGCACCTTGCTGCCCCTGCTCAAGCTGTCCCAGGATGCGTCCGTGGTGTTCACCTCCAGCAGCGTCGGGCGCAAGGGCCGGGCGTACTGGGGCGCCTATGGCGTGTCCAAGTTCGCCACCGAGGGGCTGATGCAGACCCTGGCCGACGAAGTCGACACCGTCGCCGCCGTGCGCGCCAACAGCATCAACCCCGGTGCCACCCGCACCAGCATGCGAGCCCAGGCCTACCCGGGGGAAAACCCGCTCAACAATCCGACGCCCGAGGAGATCATGCCGGTCTACCTGTACCTCATGGGCCCGGACAGCACCGGCGTCAATGGCCAGGCGTTCAACGCGCAATAATGGCCTCGGCCTGCATCGCGACGACTTACCGTCGCGATGCAGGCTCCATTCGATGCCCAACCAAGCGAACCGCCAAACCCACGTCGCTGGAAATATCGCTATTTTCCGCCAACAAATTGATTCCTAAGCGGTTTTTATTGAAGTGAACCGAATGGCACGACTTTCGCTCTAAACTTCCTCAAACATGCCATGTTCGGCAAGTAGTGGACGTTGAGACGAGACTTATGCCTGCCAGGGAAAGCAGACTAAACTCAAATCAGTGTCCTACGGGACTGAAGGACCAGTACGACGCGCAGCCCAAAGCCGCCACACCCAACCTGCCAGGACAGATTTAGCTTAGGGGCTAACGCCATATGAAAACGCCCACCCAGATCAACGCGATTGACTTCGACAGCGCCAAATTGCAGCGTCTGGGTCTTGGCCAGCCATCGCCGCTCGCGGCACGCTCCGTCAGTCTTTCCCAATTGCGCCAGCAACTGAGCCAACAGCTGCAGACCAGCCTGGAGCCACAGCGAATCCTCGGCCTGTTTTTCCGGGAAATCCAGCGGCTGGTGCCCCTGGATGCGCTGGCTTACCAGCACAAAGCCAGTGATTTGCGCCTGGAGTTCGGGCAACGCGGGCATCACACCCTCAGCTATAACCTCAGCCATGAAGGCGAACACCTGGGCGAACTGGTATTCCGTCGCAACCAGCGCTTCACCGAAGCCGAACAAAGCGACCTTGAATCCAGCATGTCGACGCTGCTGTATCCACTGCGCAACGCATTGCTCTATCGGGCCGCCACCCAGAGCGCCCTGCGCGATCCGCTGACCGGTACCGGCAACCGCATTGCCATGGACCAGACGCTGATGCGTGAAATCGACATGGCCAAGCGTCATTCGCAACCCTTGTCGGTGCTGATGCTCGACATCGACCATTTCAAGCGCATCAACGATAGCCATGGTCACGGCGTTGGCGACGAAGTGCTCAAGGCCGTGGCCGAGTCGATCAAGGGCCAACTGCGCAACGTGGACATGGTGTTCAGGTTCGGCGGTGAAGAGTTTCTGATCCTGCTGGCCAATACCAGCCGGGATGCTGCGGCCATGGTCGGGGAGCGACTGCGCTACGCCGCCCAGACCCAGGATTATTTCGCCGCGAGCACAAGGATCGAGCTGACGGTCAGCCTGGGTTGCGCCACCCTGCTACCAGGGGAATCATCGGAAAGCCTGCTGCGCAGGGCTGACAGCGCACTGTACGTGGCCAAGCGCGAAGGCCGTAATCGACTGGCAATGGCAGGCTGAAAACCTCTGTGCAAGCGAGATTGTGTGGGAGCGAGCTTGCTCGCGATAGCGGCCTGGCAGTCAACCTCCCCGTCGACTGTCAGACCTCTTCGCAAGCAGGCTCGCTCCCACAGGTTGTGGCTATCTGTAGCGGTAGTAATCAGCTCCCGGCCAGTGCCAGGCGCTCACGGGTGGATGAGGACTTGCTCACCGTCTCCGACTGCTCCAGTTGCATGCAGCGCTCCAGGAACAGGTACATGTAGTCATAGCTCTTGCAGACGGCCTGGCGCAGCTCCGTTTGCAGGGCTTTGCTTGGGTTCATCCCCGCCAGCGTACAGATGATTTCCAGGGCTTCCCAAGGATGGGCATCGTCGTACTGGGCATGCATCTTCAGCCATTTCATCGCCCGCTTGCGGTCTTCCTCGGCGAAAGCGGCCGCGTAGACACCGCTGGAACACACGAGCGCCGACCACTCACCCGTGGCCCCCTCAATGGCATAGTTGGTCGCGGCGATGGCCACGATCAGCGAATCCGAGGAACTGGTGTGCCAGCACCAGTGGCTCAAGGCATGCAACTCAGGCGGCACATGCTGGGCTTGCAGGTCTTCCAGGGTCACGCCATGGGCGGCGCTCCAGTTGACCCAGTAGTCGGCATGGTTGAGTTCGACACGAATGTTGCGCATCAGCCAGCGACGTGCCATGTCCTCACCGGGGTGGCGGGCAAAGCGGGTCTTGGTGAGGTTCTGTGCCATGTATAAAGCGAACTGTTCGACGACCGGCCAACCACCAATGAGGTAGTGGCGCATGGTCCTGGCGCTGAGCTTGTTGTCGCGCATGCGCTGGTACAGTTCGTGTTCGACAACCCGGCGCTTGCTCTCGCTGCAATCGGTAATGAGCTGCTGTGCCCATTTCGGATAGCTCGTGGCGTCCATGAGCGGGCCTGTTCGGTTGAATGTGTCGATCACTGTCGGGCTCCTTTTGATTGTGATTTTCCAGATCAGCAAGAGTTTCAGCGGAACGTGCCGGGGGCCTTGAATAACAACGGCTGCGGCCGGGCCGGCCGACATTGCAACGTGTCACAGGTAAACAATTGCGGGCGTTCGATCACATACCCCTGAGCGTAATCCACCCCTATCTCCAGCAATGCCTGCTCGATCTGGGCGGTCTCAACAAACTCGGCAATCGTGCGCTTACCCATGACGTGGCCGATGTGATTGATCACTTCGACCATTGCTCGGTTAATCGGGTCGTCCAGCATATCCTTTACGAAACTCCCGTCGATCTTCAGGAAGTCTACAGGTAAATGTTTCAGGTAGGCGAATGAAGACATTCCGGCGCAAAAGTCATCCAGCGAGAAGTAACATCCCAAGCTCTTGAGTTCATTGATAAAGCGGATCGCACTGCCCAAATTCGAAATAGCGCTGGTTTCTGTAATTTCAAAACAAATCATTTCCGGCGGAATCGAGTAGGCCACGAACTGTTTACGCAGGAAATCGAGGAACGCCTGGTCTCCAATCGTTGTGCCTGACAGATTGATCGCACACATCGCCATAGGCCCCTGTCGCGAATCATTCAGGCACTGGCGGATGATCTTGAAGACATTCTCCACCACCCAACGGTCCAGGGAGGTCATCAGGCCGTAGCGTTCCGCCGCGGGAATGAAGCTGTCCGGCAGGATCATCCGCCCGGCTTCGTCATGCAGGCGCAACAGGATCTCAATATGCCCGCCGCCATGGTCGCCCGGGCCCAACGCGGCGATTTCCTGGGCGTAGAGGCAGAAGCGATTTTCCTCCAGGGCCATGTGCAAGCGCTGGACCCAGGCCATTTCGCCAAAACGCAGGGACAGCTCCGAGTCGTCGGCATGATAGACCTGGACCCGGTTGCGGCCCTTTTCCTTGGCCATGTAGCAGGCCATGTCGGCAGCCCGCAGGGACGCCTCGAGGGTCGTCGGCGTCTGGGCGATATGCACCAGGCCGATGCTCACGGTGGTCACGAACGGCCGGCCCTTCCAGACAAAGTGCAGGTTCTGCACGGTCTGGCGCAGCCCTTCGGCAATCTTTTCCGCCGCTTCCGGCGAACAGTTCTCCAGCAAGATCCCGAACTCATCCCCGCCCAGCCGGGCCAGGGTGTCGTTTTCCCGCAGCCCCGATTGCAGCAAGGCGCAGATATGGCGCAACAATTCGTCACCCGCTGCATGGCCGCAGGTGTCGTTGACCAGCTTGAACTGATCCAGGTCGAGAAACATCAAGGCATGACGCCCGACCTGGCGAGTGAGGTTGTGCAATGCCTGCTCGAGGCGATACTCGAATTCCCGGCGGTTCGCCAGGCCAGTCAGGGCATCATGAGTAGCCTGCCACGACAGGTTGGCGATGTATTGGCGCTCCTGGGTCATGTCATGCAACACCAGCACGGCGCCGCTGACCTTGCCCGCATGACGGATTGGCGCGCCCACCAGGGTGACCGACACGGTACTGCCATCCAGGCGCTGGATCAGCTTGGAATGTTCGCTGGCACCGCTGAGCCGACCGCTGAGGATGTGCTCGATCAGGGTCAGCCCCTCGGTCTGGGCATTGTCATCGAGCAAATTGAACAATGCGGCCAAGGGCAAGCCCGTCGCATGTTCAGCCTTCCAATGGGTCATCGCTTCGGCAGCGGGGTTCATGTAGGCGATGGCACCTTCGACGTCGGTGGTGATGACCCCGTCGCCAATGGATTGCAGGGTGATCTGCGCCCGCTCTTTCTCCATCTGCAGCGCGTTGGCGAACACCTGCCGCTGGGCGAGCAATTTATGGGTCCGCAACAACGCCAGGACGATCAGTCCCAGGGCGGTGGCGAAATTGGTCACCAACAAAAGCTGCAAAATGAAACGCGAGCCCTCGCCCAATGCGTCGCTGAAGGCCTTGGCAGCCGGGGTAACGGAATCGTTGATCGCAAAGATCTGGGCCTTCCAGCCGCGAATATCCACCTCCGACGCCTGGCCTGCGGTAATGCTGTTGTGCATCTGCCGGGCGACGTTATCCAGCTCGATCAGGTAGCCGTCGCCCACCGTCCAGAGATCGATGGCTTCTTCCAGGTAACTGAAGTGGCGAAAATTGAGGTACAACCAGATCAAGCTGGAAACGTCATCCGGATGGTTGCCACCTTGGAGAATCCCGGCCCGTGCAGCTTCGAGATCCGGCGGTTCGCGATCCAGCGCCACGCGCAGTTCATGGCCGCCCTCGGGGACGGCGATGGCTTGCTGGTATTTGCGGAAAATCGCCTCGTCGCGGCTGTCGGCGTAGAGGTTGAGATAATAGATGGCGTCTTTCTGGCCCTTGGACCAGAGACTCTCCCCCGCCACATAGCCGCGAACGGCAGACAGCACGTAAAGGCTGACGCCGCCAAGCAATGCCTGAAATAGCACGACGGCAATGAAGGGCCAGACGATGCCTAGCAGCCGTGGTGTTCCGAGAGTCTGCTTTTGCTTCATGAGGTCCCTTGCACAGGTATTGCCAGACGAACACCCGCCAGAATTCCGCTCCTGACTCAATAGCCTAGGCTAGTTTTCAACCTTTCGAATGAATGGATGAACAGATCGACAGACTTTGCGTGGAATTCAGAAAAATCGGCGTGTTTGCCTGCTTTTTTTCCGATACTAAGCGCAGAAAAGCGCTAGAAACTCAAGGCTGCTGAATCTGTTGCAAATGACCATAGAGTCGCGCGTACAGGCCACCTTCGGCAATCAGCTGCAAATGGTCGCCGTCTTCGGCGATTTGCCCACCGTCGAACACCAATACCCGATCGGCCTGCTTCACCGCCGAGAGCCGGTGGGCGATGATCAGCGTGGTGCGTGCGCTCAAAAAACGCGCCAGTGCCTGGTGAAGGTTGTACTCGGTGGCCGCGTCCAATGCCGAGGTGGCTTCGTCGAGAATCACCACCCGTGGGTCGGCCAATACCATGCGAGCGATGGCCAGCCGTTGACGCTGTCCGCCCGACAGGCGCACCCCGGAACGCCCAACGACGCTCTCCAGACCCTGGGGCAGCGCCCGTACGGTGGCATCGAGCTGGGCGATTTCCAGAGCACGCCAGCAGTCGTCGTCACTGCACTCACGGCCCATGGCGAGGTTTGCCCGCACCGTATCGTTGAACAGCGCCGGATGTTGCAACACCACTGCAACATTCTCCCGGATGGTCTCCAGGCCGATCTCCTGTTGCGTGGCGCCACCGAAACGAATGCTGCCTGACTGTGGCGTGTACAGCCCCAGTAACAACTGCACCAGGGTGCTCTTGCCACCGCCGCTGGCGCCAACGATGGCGACTTTCTCGCCCGGCGAGATGGACAGGTTCAACTGGTTGAGCACCAGTTCCTCGCCGTAGCCGAAACTCAACCCCTGGATCTCGATGCCCACCGTGTCACGGCCCTTGAACGGATCGACGACGCCCGTGTACTGGGGCTCGTCGGCCCGGGCCAGCAGTTCATTGATCCGGTTCAAGGCACCGCCGGCGGCGTAATAGGCGTACTGCAGGTTCAACAGTTGCTCGACCGGACCGATCATGAACCAGAGATAGCTGAACACCGCCAGCATCTGGCCGATGGACAGGTCGGAAAACACCACGGTGAGCATGGCCGCCGCGCGAAAAATATCGATGCCGAACTGGAACAGCAAACCACTGGCGCGGTTCGAGGCATCGGTTTTCCACTGCGAACTCACGGCGTAATCGCGGACCTCCTTGGCGCGCATCCCCAAGCGGCCAAGAAAATACCCCTGGCGGTTACCGGCGCGCACTTCCTGGATGGCATCCAGGGTTTCGGTCAAGGCCTGGGTGAAGCGCGAGGTGCTGTCGTTCTCCAGCTTCTTGAGGTGCTTGACCCGCTTGCCCAACTGCACCGTGGCGTAGATCACCAACGGATTGAACAGCAGGATCAGCAGCGCCAGCTCCCAGTGCATCCACACCAGGATCCCGGCGGTGCCCACCAGGGTCAGCATCGCCACCAGGAAACGACTGAGGGTTTCGCCGATGAATTTGTCCAGGGTGTCCAGGTCGGTGACCAGATGGGCCGCCACGGTACCGCTGCCCAGGCTTTCGTATTCGCCCAGGGAAATTCGCTTGAGACGTTCGATCAAGCGGATGCGAATGCGATAGACGATGTCCTTGGCCAAGCGGGCGAACAAGCGCGCCTGCAGCACGTTGAACAGCAATGCGCCACAGCGCAGGGCCAGGGTTACCAGCAACATCAGTCCAATGTAGCCGGCCGCGCGCTGCCAGCCCATGGGCAACGCCTGGTTCATGACTTTCAGGGCCGTATCGCCATGCCCCAGCAGGACTTCATCCACCAGCAACGGCAATAGCAACGGGATCGGTACGCTGCACAGCGTCGCCAGCACGGCCACGCCATTGGCGATCCACAGGGCTTTTTTATGCTTGAGGGCCAGGCGACGGATTTCCGCCCAACTCAACCGGTCGATGCGCTGCGAGGCCGATGTATCTGGTGGCCGCTCAGGCACAGGTCGCGCGCTCCAGCCAGCGGCCAAGCAAAGGCGACAGTTGGCTCAGGGGCTGGTAACCGTTGGTCAACAAGGCCAACTGGCCATCACGCTCGGCCAACAGTGTGGGGAACCCGGCAATGCCCAGGTCCTGTACCCAGGTGAAATCCGCAGCCGTGGCCGCATGTTGATCGGCGCGATCGAAGGCAGCGGCGAATTCGATGCGTGGCAGCCCGGCCTGTTCGGCCAGCTCCACCAGCACGCTGGCGTGGGTCACGTCGCGGCCTTGCACATAAAAAGCCTGCTGGATCAGCTTCACCAACTTCCAGGCCAGGTCCGGAGCCAGGCTGCGGGCCGTGACCAGTGCCCGGCAGGCAGGCTCGGTGTCGTAGACGAAACCGTCCGGCAACGCGCCTTCAAGCTTGAAGGGCTGGCCGGTGGCCTGGGTAACGGCTTGCCAGTGTTCAAGAATGTAGCGCCGGGTGGTCGGCTCCAGCGCCGAACCGCTGCCGGTGCGCAAGCCGCCCACCACCAGGTGCAACTCCACCCCCGCGACCTGCGCCTGCTCTACCAGCGCCTCGGCCACCGGCGCAAAACCCCAGCACCAGGAACACATCGGGTCCATCACATAGAGCAGGCGTGACGCCATGGTTCAAGCCTCGGAAGATGATTGCTTGTAGTTGTAGCCGATCGGGTGCGGCATGTTGCGAGCCTTGGCCAACTCGATCTGCTTTTGCCGGTCGATGGCACTGCGACGGGTCTTCTCGCTCAGTTTGTCCCAGCAGTGCGGGCAACTGATGCCAGGCACATAGTGCTCCGAGGCGCGGTCTTCTACGCTTACCGGAGTACGACAAGCGTGACATTGATCGTAGTCCCCTTCGCTGAGGTCGTGGCGGACGGTTACGCGGTTGTCGAACACGAAGCAGTCGCCGCGCCACTTGGTTTCTTCCTGGGGGACCTCTTCGAGGTATTTCAGGATGCCACCCTTGAGGTGATAGACCTCGTCGAAACCCTGGCCAAGCATGTAGCTGGAGGCTTTTTCACAACGAATGCCGCCGGTGCAGAACATCGCGACTTTCTTGTGCCTGGCCGGGTCGAAGTTGGCCTTGATGTATTCAGGGAATTCGCGAAAGCTGGTGGTCTTGGGGTCGATGGCGCCCTCGAAGGTGCCAATGGACACTTCGTAATCGTTACGGGTGTCGATCAACAACACTTCCGGATCGCTGATCAGTGCGTTCCAGTCCTGTGGTTCGACATAGGTGCCGACCTGCTTGTTGGGATCCACGCCTTCGACGCCGAGGGTGACGATTTCTTTTTTGAGCTTGACCTTGGTGCGGTAGAACGGCTGTTCATCGCAGTACGACTCTTTATGGTCGATGTCGATCATGCGCGGATCATTCTTGAGCCAGGCCAGCAGGCCATCGATGCCTTCGCGAGTGCCGGAAACCGTGCCGTTGATGCCTTCTTCGGCGATCAGCAACGTGCCTTTGATGCCGTTGTCGAGCATGGCCTTGAGCAAGGGCTCACGCAGCTCGACGTAATCTTCAAGGGTGACGAACTTATACAGTGCCGCCACGACAATGGGTTGTGTCATGGGTGTTTCTCCAGGTGGCTACCCTCGTAAAGGGTGAACCGGATGCGAAAAAAAACGCGCCGGGTGAGCGGCGCGTTGCGGATTCTAGCAAAAACACGGTGGCTTTAGGAGCTGCACGCGCCTGTGAGCCGGACCATTGTGGCGAGGGAGCTTGCTCCCGCTCGGCGGCGAAGCCGTCGTCTGGATCAGTTTCCAGGGGACCGCTTCGCGGTCCAGCGGGAGCAAGCTCCCTCGCCACAACAAGCATCCGCGCGACAAACAACCACTTTCAGTGCTTGCTACCCCCGGCACACGTCGGCGAAGCCGGGGCCGCGTCGATCTGGGCCCATTCTTCAGGGGTGTAGGTGTGCAGCGCCAACGCATGGAATTCGCCCATCAGCTCGCCCAGCGTGCCGTAGACCTTCTGGTGACGCTTGACACGATTGAGCCCTTCGAACTGCTGGCTGACCACCACGGCCTTGAAGTGGGTCTGCTGGCCACGGCTGTGCATGTGGCTTTCATCCAGCACTTGCAAGTGCTCGGGCTGCAAGAGCCCGAGTGTCGATTCGATGCGTTGTTGCATGCTCATACCAGGCTCCGCTTACGGCTTTTTCTTGGCAGGGGCGGCTTTGGGCTCGAGCTCGGCCGTCATGTCCGCCAGCAGCTTGTTGACCACCGGCACCGCGCTTTCAAGCTTGGCCTGGGTCAGTTGGGCTGATTGCTGGGTCAGTTGCGGCATTTTTTCCAGGACTTTCTTGCCCAGTGGCGATTGATAGAAAGCGACCAGGTCCTTGAGCTCCGATTCGCTGAAGTTGCTGGTGTAGAGCTTGACCATGTCCGGCTTGAGCTTGTTCCAGCCGATAGCTTGGTCCAACGCGGCATTGGCCTTGGCCTGGTAGGTTTCCAGGGTGGCTTTTTTCGACTCAGGGGCCTTGGTCTGTTCAAAGCGCTGGGCAAACATCTGCTGCACTTGCATGTATACCGGAGTGCCCAGTTTGTCAGCGTGCGCCAGGGTCAGGAACGCTTCGGCGCTGGCGTTGTGGCTGGCGGTATCGGCGAAAACAGGGCCGCTGGCACACACCAGAGCAACTGCGGTACAGATGGCACGAAGACGGGTCATCGAGTTTCCTTTCATTACAGGCGAGGTAGAACCCCAAGGGCGACCATTCTGCGCCTAAAAAACGCTGGGCCTCAACCCCGATGCTTGCCGGGTCCGATTGACGGGCCGAACCCACCGCTCCTGGATTGAAGGATGATTGAGGGAACCGGTGCCGCCCATCTGGGCCTAAACTGCGCATTCAGCCCTTAAGGAGTTTGACCCGATGAGCCGTATCGAAACCGACAGCCTTGGCCAGGTTGAAGTCCCGGACGACGCCTACTGGGGCGCCCAGACGCAGCGTTCCATGATCAACTTCGCCATTGGCAACGAACGCATGCCACTGTCGGTGTTGCACGCCTTGGCACTGATCAAGAAAGCCGCCGCACGGGTCAATGATCGCAATGGCGACCTCCCCGCCGACATCGCCCGCTTGATCGAACAGGCCGCCGACGAAGTGCTGGCCGGCCAGCATGACGACCAGTTCCCGCTGGTGGTCTGGCAGACCGGCAGCGGCACCCAGAGCAACATGAACGTCAATGAGGTGATCGCCGGGCGCGCCAACGAACTGGCCGGCAACCCCCGCGGTGGCAAGAGCCCCGTGCACCCCAACGACCACGTCAACCGCTCGCAGAGCTCCAACGACTGCTTCCCCACCGCGATGCACATTGCCGCTGCCCAGGCCGTCCACCAGCAATTGTTCCCGGCCATCAGTGAGCTGTCCGGCGGCCTGGCGGAACTGGCGGCGCGCCACATGAAACTGGTCAAGACTGGCCGTACCCACATGATGGATGCCACGCCAATCACCTTTGGCCAGGAACTGTCGGCGTTCATTGCTCAACTCGATTACGCCGAACGAGCGATCCGCGCCGCGCTACCGGCGGTCTGCGAACTGGCCCAAGGCGGCACGGCGGTCGGCACCGGGCTCAATTCGCCCCATGGTTTCGGCGAAGCGATTGCCGCTGAACTGGCGGCGCTGTCGGGCCTGCCGTTCGTCACCGCGCCGAACAAGTTTGCCGCGCTGGCCGGCCATGAACCCTTGACCGCCTTGTCCGGCGCCCTGAAAACCCTCGCCGTGACCCTGATGAAAATCGCCAACGACCTGCGCCTGCTGGGTTCCGGGCCGCGGGCGGGGTTTGCCGAAGTGAAATTGCCGGCCAACGAACCGGGCAGTTCCATCATGCCCGGCAAGGTCAACCCGACCCAGTGCGAAGCCTTGTCGATGCTGGCCTGCCAGGTCATGGGCAACGACGTGACCATCGGCTTTGCCGCCAGTCAGGGGCATTTGCAGTTGAACGTGTTCAAACCGGTGATCATCCACAACCTGCTGCAATCGATCCGGCTGCTGTCCGATGGCTGCAGCAACTTCCAGCAGCACTGCATCGCCGGGCTCGAGCCGGATGCCGAGCAGATGGCCGCGCACCTGGAACGCGGGTTGATGCTGGTGACCGCGCTGAACCCGCACATCGGCTACGACAAGTCAGCGGAAATCGCCAAGAAAGCCTACGGTGAAGGGCTGACCTTGCGTGAAGCGGCGCTGCAACTGGGGTACCTGACCGATGAAGAGTTCGATGCCTGGGTGCGCCCGGAGAATATGCTGGAGGCCGGTGGCCAGGGCTGAGTCTTGCGTTGAGCCCTAGGCCGCTATCGCGAGCAAGCTCGCTCCCACGGCGGGCTAACGCCCGACAGCCAAACGCTCGCGCCGGGCCTTGAGCCCGGCGATCAGAGAGGGCCCCAGGGCGACCAACGCCGAACCCAGCACCACCAGCACCGCCCCGCCATACCCCAGCAGATTGATCTGCTCGGCATGGACATAATCAGGCCACCACCAAGCCGCCATCGCCACCGCGGCGAACGTCACCAGCGGCGTGATCGCCAGGGTCGCACTGACCCGCGACGCCTCCCAATGGGCCAAGGCTTCGGCAAACGCGCCATAGGCAATCAACGTGTTGAGGCAGCAAGCGAGCAACAACCAGCCTTGCAACGGACTCAATTGCAGCGCCTCCAACGGGTGCACCCAAGGCGTGAGCAGCAACGCGCAGAACAGGTAGATCACCATCATCACCTGCAACGAATTCCACACCGTCAACAGTTGCTTCTGGCCCAGGGCATAGAACGTCCAGACCGTCGACGCCAGCAACACCATCAGCACCCCGGCGGTGTAGTCGCTCAGGGACGTCAGCAACTCACCCAGGCGCTGGTTGAAAAACAGCGTAAAACCGATCAGCAACACCAGCAGGCCGATGCCCTGCCCCACACTGAAGCGCTCCTTGAACACGAACAGGCTGGCGACCAGCAACATGATCGGCCCCATCTGCACCACCAGTTGCGCGGTGCCGGGGCTCAAGCGATTCAGACCCATCAGGTACAACACGTAGTTGCCCACCAGCCCGAGCACCGCCATCGCCACCAGCCAGCCTCCGCGCGGGCCAAGGACCTTGTGACTGGGCAGGCGCCGGGTGGCCGCCAGATAGATGAACAGCAAACCGCCGGACACCAGCAAGCGAAACCAGGTCACGGTGACCGGGTCCATCACTTGCAGCACTTGCTTGAGCTTGATCGGCAGGATTCCCCAGAGCAGGGCAGTCAGCAGGGCGAGGAACAGGCCGTAGACCCAGCGACCGGACGATATGTGCATGCAACCCTCGAAGCCCAAGACAAAGGACGTCCATTCTAGGCGTCTATTGCGTCACGACACAGGGACAGTTGGGCAGAGGCCGCCCACGGGATTGTATGGGTCGTAGCCGTCGATCGGCTGGGCAGGCGGGAATCAGGGACAACACATATGCTCATTTGAAACAGACCTTGCTGCACTCTGGAGACCCGACATGCTTGGAAAACGCGCCTTGGATCCCGCCCCTACGACTATTTTTCGCAGTGACCGGATCTGCCGGGTCAACGGCGAGTTTTATTTCAATACACGTGAGGGCACCCAGGAGGGTCCGTTCGCCACCCGCGAGGCGGCAGAGCGGGAGATAGAGGCGTATATCGGCCGGATGCTACAGCTGACACAGGTTGCCAGCTAGGCAGGATGTGGCGAGGGAGCTTGCTCCCGCTGGGCCGCGAAGCGGCCCCTGTTCAAACAGCACGGTACTGATAAGCCAGCGACTGCTTCGCAGCCGAGCGGGAGCAAGCTCCCTCGCCACAGATTGCCCCCCAGCCTCTTCGGCAAACGGTTAACGAACCACCTCAAACAACCCCGTAGCCCCCATCCCACCGCCCACGCACATGGTTACGACACCGTAGCGCAGGTTGCGTCGCTGCAGCTCGCGCACCAGGTGCCCCACTTGCCGCGAGCCGGTCATGCCGAATGGATGGCCGATGGAGATCGAGCCGCCGTTGACGTTGTATTTGCCGGGATCGATTTCCAGTCGGTTGCGGCTGTACAGGCACTGGGAAGCAAAGGCTTCGTTGAGTTCCCACAGGTCGATATCGGCGATCTGCAAGCCCTTGGCCTTGAGCAGCTTGGGCACTGAAAACACCGGGCCGATGCCCATCTCGTCCGGCTCGCAACCGGCCACGGTGAAGCCGCGAAAAAACGCCTTGGGCTTGAGCCCCAGCGCCAGGGCTTTTTCCAGGCTCATCACCAAGGTCATCGAAGCTCCGTCGGACAACTGCGACGAGTTGCCCGCCGTCACCGAACCGTCTTCGGCGAACACCGGTTTCAGGCCTGCCAGGCTTTCGTAGGTGGTGTCCGGGCGATTGCAATCGTCGCGATCGACCACACCGTCGAGGATCTGCACAGCGCCAGTGTTCTTGTCCTCGACCCGGTACTTGACCGCCATCGGGATGATTTCGTCATCGAACAACCCGGCCGCCTGGGCCTTGGCGGTGCGCTGCTGGCTCTGCAAGGCGTAGCGGTCCTGTTCCTCGCGGCTGACCTGGTAACGACGGGCAACGATCTCGGCCGTCTGGCCCATGGGGAAATAGATCCCGGGCACCTGTTCCTTGAGTAGCGGGTTGATCAGGTGGTCGGTGTTGACGCTTTTCATCGTCAGGCTGATGGACTCCACGCCGCCCGCCACGATGATGTCGCTGCAACCGGAAGCGATCTGGTTGGCGGCGATGGCAATGGCTTGCAGGCCCGAGGAACAGAAGCGGTTGAGGGTCATGCCGGCGGTGCCGGTGCCCAATCGCGAGAGCACCGCCACGTTACGCCCGATGTTGTAGCCCTGGGCGCCTTCATTGGACCCGGCCCCGACGATGCAGTCCTCGACACTGGCCGGGTTGATGTCGTTGCGCGCCAGCAAGGCATCGACACAATGGGCCGCCATGTCGTCTGGACGGGTCATGTTGAACTTGCCGCGAAAGGACTTGGCCAGGCCGGTCCGTACGCTGTCGACGATCACCACTTCACGCATGGCTGTACCTCATTGTTGTAGTCGGTTGAGAGTGAATCGAGCATAAATCCACTGCATAACCGACTGCGACAATCATTCACCCCGCGTATGCGCCCCCATCGCCCTAGCCCTTCTTTTTCTTGCGAGCCTGCTTTGCACTCCGCTCGAAAGCCGCCTCCAGCGCCTGGTTGAGGGTGCGCAACACCTTGACCCGCGCCCAGCGCTTGTCGTTGGCTTCCACCAATGTCCAAGGGGAAATCTCGGTGCTGGTGCGGTCGACCATGTCGCACACGGCGGCCCGGTAAGCGTCCCACTTGTCACGGTTGCGCCAGTCATCCTCGGTGATCTTGAAGCGCTTGAACGGAATATCCTCGCGCTCCTGGAAACGCTCCAGCTGGGTTTGCTTGTCGATGGCCAGCCAGAACTTGACCACCACCACGCCGGCGTCGGCGAGCTGTTCCTCGAAGTCGTTGATTTCCCCGTAGGCCCGCAGCCAGTCGGCCTGGCTGCAAAACCCTTCGACCCGCTCCACCAGCACCCGACCGTACCAGGAGCGGTCGAACATGGTGAACTTGCCCCGCGCGGGAATATGCCGCCAGAAGCGCCACATGTAGGGGTGGGCGCGCTCTTCTTCCGTGGGCGCGGCAATGGGCACGATGCTGTATTGGCGCGGGTCCAGGGCCGCCGTGACCCGCCGGATCGCCCCGCCCTTGCCCGCCGCGTCATTGCCTTCGAACACCGCCACCAGGGCATGCTGGCGCATGCGCTTGTCCCGCAGCAGGCCAGAGAAGCGCGCCTGCTCGGTGATCAATTGTTCTTCGTAGTCGGCCTTGTCCAGGCGTCGGGTCATGTCCAGGCTGTCGAGCAACGTGATCTGGCCATCCAGCGCGGGCAGCGGCGCCACGCTGACCTTTTGCGGCCTGATCTTCGGCCGGTCCAGGGCCTGGCGCAAACCGTCGAGCAAGATCCGCCCGACGGTGAGGCTGCGATAACAGCTGTCCATGCCTTCGATCACATGCCACGGCGCGTAATCGCGACTGGTGCGACGCAGCACGCGCTCGCCGTATTTGACGAACTTGTCGTAGGTCTGGGACTGCTGCCAGTCCAGCGGGCTGATGCGCCAGCTGTGCAGCGGGTCATCCTTGAGCCCCTTGAGCCGGGCCTTCATCTGCTTCTTGGACAGGTGGAACCAGAACTTGAAGATCAGCGCGCCTTCGTCGCAGAGCATTTTTTCCAGGCGCTCGGCACCGGCAATCGCCTGGTCGAGCCGTGGGTCCTTGAACTCGCCATGGACCCGGCCCTGCAGCATCTGGCTGTACCAGTTGCCGAAGAAAATTCCCATCCGGCCCTTGGCCGGCAGCATTCGCCAATAGCGCCACGCCGGAGGCCGCGCCAATTCCTCGTCGGTCTGTTGGTCAAAGGTGCGCACTTCGATCAGCCGCGGGTCCATCCACTCGTTGAGCAACTTCACCGTCTCGCCCTTGCCCGCGCCTTCGATGCCATTGATCAGCACGATGACCGGGAACCGGCCCTGCTGCTGCAACTCGAACTGCGCCTCCAACAACGCTTCACGCAGGGCCGGCACTTCGGCCTCGAAGGTTTCTTTATCGATGACGTGACCGATTTCAGCGGATTCGAACATGGACAGCTCCTTCCAGGGATTGGGGCAAGACTAGCGGATTGGATGCGGCCCTGTGCAGCAGATTCCATCAAGAACAACGCTGTGTTGCGATGGGTCAAGCAAGCCGATACCGATCGGCTAGAATGGCCGCTCAGTTTCGACCGAGCCTGCCATGACGCCTGTACAGCACCACGCCCAACTCGACTGGGACGACCAGGGTCGCCCGCGCTCGCGGGTATTCGACGACGTGTATTTCTCCGATCAGTCCGGGCTGGAAGAAACCCGTTATGTGTTCCTTGAGCAGAACAACCTGGCCGAGCGTTTCGCGGCCCTGGCCGATGACGGGCGGCTGGTGATCGGGGAAACCGGATTTGGCACCGGTTTGAATTTCCTTTGCGCCTGGCAGTTGTTCGAACAATGCGCGCCGACCGGGGCGCGGCTGCATTTCGTCAGCGTCGAGAAGTACCCATTGACCCCGCAAGACCTGTGTCGGGCCCTGGCCCTCTGGCCGCAGCTCGCCCTCCAGGCCGAGCAACTGCTTGAGCAGTACGTGGCCATCCACCAGGGTTTCCAGCGCCTGGTCCTGGCGGGCGGACGGGTGACGCTGACCCTGTTGATCGGCGATGCCCTGGAGCAGTTGCCGCAGCTGGACGCACAGATCGACGCCTGGTTCCTCGACGGTTTCGCACCGGCCCGAAACCCAGAGATGTGGACCGCCGAGCTGTTCGCCGAACTGGCCCGGCTGGCCGCTCCCGACGCCACCCTCAGCACCTTCACCAGCACCGGTTGGGTCAGGCGATTGCTGAACGCGGCGGGCTTCAAGATGAAGCGCACGCCGGGCATCGGCCATAAGTGGGAAATCCTGCGCGGTGTGTTTCTTGGCTGGCCGGAGCAGACACCGGCGCCGGCCTCGGCAAAACCCTGGTATGCCCGCCCCTTGCCGCCCATCGACGAGCGCCGGGCCCTGGTGATCGGCGGCGGCCTGGCCGGTTGTGCCAGCGCTGCCAGCCTCGCCGCGCGTGGCTGGCAGGTGACGCTACTGGAGCGTCATGCCGGGTTGGCCGAGGAAGCTTCCGGCAACCCCCAGGGCGTGCTGTATCTCAAGCTATCGGCCCACGGCACGGCGTTGTCGCAGATGATCCTCAGCGGTTTCGGCTACACCCGGCGCGTGCTGGAGCAACTGCAACGCGGCATTGACTGGGACGCCTGCGGAGTCTTGCAACTGGCCTTCAACAGCAAGGAAGCCGAGCGTCAGGCACAACTGGCCGAGGCGTTCCCAAGGGATTTGCTGCACCCCCTCGATCAATCCGAGGCGCAAGTGCGGTCTGGCATCGGCCTGGCCTGTGGTGGTCTGTTTTATCCCGAGGGCGGCTGGGTGCATCCACCGGCCTTGTGTCGCTGGCAAGCCTCAGGCACGGCGATCGACGTGCAGCCCCATCATGAAGTGCTGCAACTGCGCCGCGTGGACGGCCAGTGGCAGGCATGGGACGGCGAACGATGCCTGGCCAGCGCACCGGTGGCGATTCTCGCCAGCGCCGCCGAAATCAAACGTTTCGAACCGGCCGCCGATTTGCCGCTCAAGCGTATTCGCGGGCAAATCACCCGGTTGCCGCAAACCACCCGCAGCCAGAGCCTGGCGACCGTGGTTTGCGCCGAAGGCTATGTGGCCCCGCCGCGGCTGGGCGAGCACACCCTGGGCGCCAGTTTCGATTTCAACAGCGACGACCTGACGCCCACCGCCGCCGAGCACGCCGGCAACCTGCAGATGCTCGAAGAAATCTCCCAAGACCTGGTGGATCGCCTGAACGCCGGCAGCCTGGACCCGGAACGCCTCGAAGGCCGTGCGGCATTCCGTTGCACCAGCCCGGATTACTTGCCGATTGTCGGACCGTTGGCGGATAGGCAGGCGTTCAGCGAGGCCTATTCGGCCCTGGGCAAAGACGCCCGCCAAGTGCCAGACAACCCCTGCCCGTGGTTCGAGGGTTTGTACATCAACAGCGGCCATGGCTCCCGTGGCCTGATCACTGCACCGCTGTCGGGCGAACTGATCGCCGCCTGGCTGGACAACGAGCCTTTGCCGCTGCCCCGCAGCGTGGCCGAGGCCTGCCATCCGAACCGATTTGCGTTGCGGGCATTGATTCGGGGCAAGGTCTGACACCCTTTAATGGTGTGCCCCAATCCCTTGCTCGCGATGGCGGTGGATCAGTTGGCATCTGAGTTGACTGCCCCACTGCTATCGCGAGCAAGCTCGCTCCCACAGGTTCCTCTTATCCCGTGAGGCATGGGGCACCCCCTACCCGCCGGCTTATAACGCATCGATCTAAAACTCACAGCAATCCCTCCGGTCAGTTTCAGGGTACCCGCCCTTTTGGCGGGTGCGGCTTGACCCCTCCCCAACGGAAAAACCGGTAAGGACTTATGTGCGGATTAGCTGGAGAGTTACGTTTCGATCAACAACCTGCGGACCTTGCGGCCGTAGAGCGAATCACCCATCACCTGGCCCCTCGCGGCCCCGACGCCTGGGGTTTTCATAGCCAGGGACCGATTGCCCTTGGGCATCGGCGCCTGAAAATCATGGACCTGTCGGACGGCTCGGCCCAGCCGATGATCGACAATCAGCTGGGCCTGTCCCTGGCCTTCAACGGCGCGATCTACAACTACCCGGAGCTGCGCAGCGAACTCGAAGGCCTGGGCTACAGCTTCTATTCCGGTGGCGACACCGAAGTGCTGCTCAAGGGCTATCACGCCTGGGGCGAAGCGCTGCTGCCCAAGCTCAACGGCATGTTCGCCTTCGCCATCTGGGAACGCGATGCCAAGCGCCTGTTCATCGCCCGCGACCGCCTCGGCGTGAAGCCGCTGTACCTGTCGCGCACCGGCCAACGGCTACGTTTCGCCTCGGCATTGCCGGCGCTGCTCAAGGGCGGCGATATCAACCCGATGCTCGACCCGGTGGCCCTCAACCATTACCTGAATTTCCACGCGGTGGTCCCGGCGCCCCGCACCTTGCTGGCGGGTGTTGAAAAACTGCCGCCCGCCACTTGGATGCGCATCGAAGCCGACGGTAGCACCGAGCAGAAAACCTGGTGGACCCTGCCCTACGGACCACGGGCCGACGAACTGCACCTGAACCTGGAAGACTGGATCGAGCGTGTGCTCGACAGCACCCGTGAAGCGGTCGCCATTCGCCAACGCGCCGCCGTGGATGTCGGCGTACTGCTTTCCGGTGGCGTGGATTCGAGCATGCTCGTGGGCCTGCTGCGGGAAGTTGGCGTAGAGGACCTGTCGACCTTCTCTATCGGTTTCCAGGATGCCGGTGGCGAGCGCGGTGACGAGTTCCAGTATTCGGACCTGATCGCCAAGCACTACGGCACCCGCCACCACCAACTGCGTATCGACGAAAAAGAGATCATCGAGCAACTGCCGGCAGCGTTCCGTGCCATGAGCGAACCGATGGTCAGCCACGACTGCATCGCCTTCTATCTACTGTCGCGGGAAGTGGCCAAGCACTGCAAAGTGGTGCAAAGCGGCCAGGGCGCCGACGAGTTGTTTGCCGGTTACCACTGGTACCCGCAGGTCGATGGCGCCAGCGATCCGTACGCGGCCTATCGCGCGGCCTTCTTCGACCGCAGCCATGAAGAATATGCCGCCACCGTGCAGCCCAAATGGCTGACGGCCAACGACGCCGCCGGCGACTTCGTCAAGGAACATTTCGCCCAGCCCGGGGCCGATGCCGCGGTAGACAAGGCCCTGCGCCTGGACAGCACCGTGATGCTGGTGGACGACCCGGTCAAGCGCGTCGACAACATGACCATGGCCTGGGGCCTGGAAGCGCGCACGCCCTTCCTGGACTACCGCCTGGTGGAACTCTCGGCCAGGGTCCCCGCGAAGTTCAAGCTGCCCGATGGCGGCAAACAGGTACTCAAGGAAGCCGCCCGGCGGGTGATCCCCGGCGAGGTCATCGACCGCAAAAAAGGCTATTTCCCCGTGCCAGGCCTCAAGCACCTGGAAGGCAACACCCTGGCCTGGGTTCGCGAACTGCTGCTGGATCCGAGCCAGGACCGCGGCCTGTTCAACCCGGCCATGCTCGACCGCCTGCTGACCGACCCCAACGGCCAGCTCACGCCATTGCGCGGCTCACGACTGTGGCAACTGGCGGCGCTGAACCTGTGGCTCAGCGAGCAAGGAATCTGATCGATGAAACCTCATGCAACGGTTCACAACCAACGCCTCTTGCGCGGCCAGGCGCCCTCCTATGAACGCCTGCAGGCACGCCTGGCCGAAGACGGCAGCGAATTGGGCGCCGACCCGATCGCGGTGCATTGCGGCTGGGGCCGACTTTTGATCGGCCACACCTTCCCGGACCCGGCAAGCCTGGCCCGGGAACTGCTCAACGAACAACCCGGCGAAAGGGACATTGCCTTATACGTGGCCGCACCCCAGCAAGTGCTGGGGCTGGAACCGGCCCAACTGTTCCTCGATCCGTCCGACACCTTGCGCCTGTGGTTCAGCGACTATCGCCAGGCCACGCGGGTATTTCGCGGCTTTCGGATTCGCCGGGCCCAAGGCGAGACCGACTGGCAGGCCATCAACCAGCTCTACCAAGCCCGGGGCATGTTGCCCATCGACCCACTGCGCCTGACCCCGCGCCATGAGGGTGGCCCTGTCTATTGGCTGGCCGAAGATGACGACACCGGTGCGGTGATCGGCAGCGTCATGGGCCTGAATCACCAGAAGGCCTTCAACGACCCGGAAAACGGCAGCAGCCTCTGGTGCCTGGCCGTGGACCCGCAATGTCCGCGGCCCGGTGTTGGCGAAGTGCTGGTACGTCACCTCATCGAGCATTTCATGAGCCGTGGCTTGAGTTACCTCGACCTGTCGGTGTTGCACGACAATCGCCTGGCGAAAAACCTCTACGCCAAACTCGGTTTTCGCAATCTCTCGACCTTCGCCATTAAACGCAAGAACGGCATCAACCAGCCGTTGTTCCTGGGGCCAGGCCCCGAAGCGCAGTTCAATCCTTATGCGCGTATCATTGTCGAAGAAGCTCACCGCCGAGGCATCGACGTTCAGGTAGACGATGCCGAGGCTGGCTTGTTCACCCTGGTCCATGGCAGCCGCCGGGTCCGATGCCGCGAATCCTTGAGCGACCTGACCAGCGCCATCAGCATGACGCTGTGCCAGAACAAAAGCCTGACCCACAAAGTGCTGAAAAGCGCCGGCCTTAACCTGCCGGCCCAACAGTTGGCGGGCAATGCCGATGACAACCTGGCGTTTCTCGACGAGCACGAACGGGTGGTGGTCAAGCCGCTGGACGGCGAACAGGGCCAAGGCGTGGCGGTGGATTTGCGCACCATCGAGGAGGTGCAGAGCGCCATCGAAGCGGCCCGGCAATTCGATAGCCAGGTCTTGCTGGAAAGTTTCCACGAGGGTCTGGACCTGCGCATCCTGGTGATCGGTTTTGAAGTGGTGGCGGCGGCGATCCGGCGCCCGGCGGAAGTGATCGGCGATGGCCGGCACACCATCGGCGCGTTGATCGAAGCCCAGAGCCGCCGACGCCAAGCGGCCACGGGCGGCGAAAGTAAAATCCCGATGGATGGCGAGACCTTGCGCACACTCAACGCGGCGGGGTTCGACTACGACAGCGTGCTGCCCGCTGGGGAGCACCTGTTCGTACGGCGTACGGCGAACCTGCATACCGGCGGCGTGCTGGAGGATGTCACCGGGATCCTGCATCCGACCCTGGTCGATGCGGCGGTGCGCGCCGCACGGGCGCTGGACATCCCCATGGTCGGCCTCGACCTGCTGGTGCCGGCGGCCGATCAACCCGAGTATGTGTTCATCGAAGCCAACGAACGCGCAGGCTTGGCCAACCACGAACCACAACCCACCGCCGAGCGCTTTGTGGATTTGTTGTTTCCCCATAGCCAGGCGGTGGCCTAGCCCTTCTTCTGTGGCGAGGGAGCTTGCTCCCGCTGGGCTGCGAAGCAGCCCTTCTCCGTTGCCCTCCGGGTCTGTGCATTGACCTGGAGCTCAAAGGGGACCGCTCGCGGTCCAGCGGGAGCAAGCTCCCTCGCCACAAGGTTCCCCTATTCAACTTAATGTTCCGTGAGGAGTTTCCATGATCAGCAAAATTCCAGAACCGGATCTCGAATACCTGCAGAAAGTCCTGCTGGAAATGCTCGCCATTCCCAGCCCTACCGGCTTTACCGACACCATCGTGCGTTATGTCGCCGAGCGGCTCGAAGAGCTGGGGATCGCTTTTGAAATGACCCGCCGTGGCACAATCCGCGCCACGCTCAAGGGGCGCAAGAGCAGCCCCGACCGGGCCGTGTCGGCGCACTTGGATACCATCGGTGCCTCAGTGCGGGCCATCAAGGACAACGGCCGCCTGACCCTGGCCCCGGTGGGTTGCTGGTCCAGCCGATTTGCCGAAGGCAGCCGGGTCAGCCTGTTTACCGACACTGGCGTGATCCGTGGCAGCGTGCTGCCGTTGATGGCGTCCGGGCACGCGTTCAATACCGCCGTGGATGAACTGCCCATCAGTTGGGACCACATCGAGCTGCGCCTGGACGCCTACTGCGCCACGCGCGCCGATTGCGAAACCCTGGGGGTGGGCATCGGTGATTACGTCGCCTTCGATCCCCTGCCGGAATTTACCGAAAGCGGCCACATCAGCGCCCGGCACCTGGACGACAAAGCCGGGGTCGCAGCCCTGTTGGCGGCGCTGAAGGCGATTGTCGACAGCGGCGAAGAGCTGCTGATCGATTGTCACCCACTGTTCACCATCACCGAGGAAACCGGCAGCGGTGCAGCGGCGGCACTGCCCTGGGATGTCAGCGAATTTGTCGGCATCGACATCGCGCCCGTCGCCCCTGGCCAGCACTCAAGCGAACATTCGGTCAGCGTGGCGATGCAGGACTCCGGAGGCCCCTACGACTATCATCTGTCGCGGCACTTGCTGAAACTGGCCAAGGAGAACGAGGTACCGGCACGCCGCGACCTGTTCCGCTACTACTTCAGCGACGCTCATTCGGCCATCACCGCCGGCCACGATATCCGTACCGCCCTGCTCGCCTTCGGCTGCGACGCCACCCACGGCTACGAACGCACCCACATCGACAGCCTGGCCGCCCTCAGTCGCCTGCTCGGCGCCTACATCCTCAGCCCGCCGGTGTTCGCCAGCGACGCGCAACCCGCCCAAGGCTCACTGGACCGCTTCAGTCATCAGATCGAACACGATACCCAGATGGAAAGCGATACCCGGGTGCCATCGGTGGATAGCCTGGTGGGGCAGCGCTCCGATAGCTGATCCAACATTCACAGTCTGGGCTATTGCCATCGCGAGCAAGCTCGCTCCCACACTTGAAATGCATTCCTCTGTGGTAGCGAGCTTGCTCGCGATGAGGCCAGAACCGGCCCCACAAAACCCAAGGCTAGCCGCAAAAGCCCATTGGCCGTAGCATCGTCCCATTGTCTAGCCGAGGTACCCCATGCTCATCCCCCACGACCAACTCGAAGTCGACACGCTCACCCGCCTGATCGAGGATTTCGTGACCCGCGACGGCACCGACAATGGTGACGACACCCCACTGGAAACGCGGGTTCTGCGGGTCAGGCAAGCACTGACCAAAGGCCAGGCGTTGATCGTCTTCGACCCCGAAAGTGAACAGTGTCAACTGATGCTCAAGCACGACGTGCCAAAACACCTATTCGACTGAACAGGCCTTGCGAATGGCCTGGGCCTTTTTCTTCTGGATCTTGTCGTAGATTTCGGAGCGATGGACATCGACGTGCCGTGGCGCTTCCACGCCGAAACGCACCGTGCCGCCGCTGACCGACAGCACACGGACGGAAATATCGTCACCAATGGAAATCAACTCACCTACAGCGCGGCTTAATACAAGCATGGTTCTTGTCCTTAAGAATGTCTGGACCCTGACCATGCCCGGCCTGTTCCCCGTTCTCAAGACACCCGCGAGAATTCAGTAAGGCCCTACAAGCAAAGTTCTTGTGACTGACGGAAACTTCCTGCAAAACCCTGTCGGACCGCCGGTTATTTCAGGGGGCCGAGAACCGCGGGCCGAATAGAATCACACTCGCCCCCAAGACGCAGAGTGCCACGCCAATCCAGTCGGACCCCAGTGGTCGCACCCGCTCAACCACCGCCAGCCAGCCGATCGACGCAATGATATAGAGGCCGCCATAAGCGGCGTAGGCGCGCCCGGCGTACGTCGCTTCGACGCGGGTCAACAACAGGGCGAACAACGTGAGACTGAGCAACGCCGGGGCGATCCACCAGGCACTCTTGCCCTGGCGCAACCACATCCAGAAGGCGTAGCAGCCCGCGATCTCAAACAGGGCGGCGAGAAAAAACCACAGGTAATTGAGCATGCAGATGTCCATCAGGAAGGCCGAATGGCGCCATCCTGAGGACATCGGGCACCCAGGTCAATTGAGGTTTTGCCGGGCCTTGGCGCGCATCTTGTCAGCCATGACGGCCATTTCGTCGTACAGCAACTGTGGGTTCTTCTGCTTGAGGGCCCAAGCCATGCGTCCCTGTTCGTGGGGCAGGATCATGAACTGCCCCTGGGCGACCTGCTGATAGATGTAGTCGGCAATGTCCGTGGCGCTGATCGGTGAGCTTTCCAGCAACTTGCCGACCTGGGCTTTCATGGCCGGGGTCGGGCCACGGAAGGAGTCCAACAGATTGGTCTGGAAGAACGACGGACACACCACGTGTACACCCACTTCCTGCTGCGCCAGCTCCACCAGCAGGCTTTCCGACAGCGCCACGACACCCGCCTTGGCCACGTTGTAGTTGCTCATGGCCGGGCCCTGCATCAGGGCTGCCATGGAGGCGATGTTGATGATCTTGCCACGGCTTTTTTCCAGCAGCGGCAAGAACGCCTTGCAGCCCTTGACCACACCCATGAGGTTGATCGCGATCTGCCAGTCCCAATCCTCCAGGGAAAGCTCGCTGAAGAAGCCGCCCGAGGCCACGCCGGCATTGTTGACGATGATATCGATACCGCCGAATTTCTCTTCGCAGGCCTGGGCGAACGCAGTCAATTGGCTGTAGTCGCGCACATCGCAGCGCTGGATGAAGCCGTCGCCACCGGCACCACGCACTAGCTTGAGGGTTTCCACGAGGCCCGGTTCGCTGACATCCGATAAGGCCAGGCGCCATCCTTCGCGGGCCCAGCGCAGCGCGATTTCGCGACCCAGGCCAGAGCCGGCACCAGTGATCATCATGCGATTTTGCATAGCAGACAGCCTTGTTGTTCCGGGAGAGATAGGCCGAGTGTAGCGAAGGCGTTCAACGGACCCACGCTCCATCAGAGTGCTGAATGGCGAGGGCAAACCGTAGGCGCTACAAAAACTTTGAATTTTCTACAAGGCGCAACGGTCGGACTTATTAAGCCGCCCGGATTTAACGCATGCGCGCTGGTAGTTGGAAGTTGTATCACTCCAGAACTGACCAATAAGGAAATCTACAATGGGCACAATACTTATCATTATCCTGATCCTCCTGCTGATCGGTGGTCTTCCCGTCTTCCCGCACTCAAGAAGTTGGGGTTACGGCCCGTCCGGTATCATCGGTGTGGTGTTGGTAGTGCTGTTGATCCTGCTACTACTGGGCAAGATATAAACCACTCAGTAAGCGCAAAAAAAAGAGGCCTTGGCAGGCCTCTTTTTTATGTGCGCCGTTTATCAGTCCGGCTTGCCGTCAACAACGCCGGCGGTGTTATCCAGCAGGCTCTTGGTCGCGGTTTGCAGGAAAGATTCAAGCTTGAGTTTCATCGGCGCGGTGTCCGGTGCATTCGGGATGATTTCCGCACCTGGGTTGGCGCCCAGTTCATAGCGATACATCTTCGGTTCCATTTCCTTTTCCTTCGGCAGGACCAGGATATGGTCATCGCGGATGATCGCCGTGGTCTGCTCGCTGCCCGACGGCTTGATCACACCAAAACCGGGATCGCCTTGCGGCAGGTTCAACAGGTCACGGCCCCAGCACTGGTTCCGTACTTGCCCACCGATCCGGCCCATGATGGTCGGCACGATGTCGACCTGAGTACCTACGGTGTGATTACGCTGGCCGAATTTCTCCTGGACGCCCGGGCCGATCAACAGCATCGGCACGTTGAAACGGCCCAGGTCCATCTCGGTGATCTGGCGTTCGTTGCCAAAGCCATGGTCGCCGACCACGACGAACAGGGTTTCCTTGAAGTAAGGCTCCTTGCGGGCCTTCTCGAAGAACTGGCCCAGGGCCCAGTCGGAGTAGCGCATGGCGGTCAGGTGTTCGTTCAGCCGACCACGGTCGGTGACCGGCTCGACCGGCAACGGCGTCGGCAATGCATAAGGGGTGTGGTTGGACAGGGTTTGCAGCAAGGCATAGAACGGCTTGCCGTTTTCCCGCGCCTTGAGCTCGATCAGGCCACGGTCGAACATGTCTTGGTCGGACACACCCCAGGTGGGATCGGAAAACACCGGGTTCACATAGTCGTTACGCCCGATGAAGTTGGTCATGCCCTGGCTGCTGAAGAACCCCGACTGGTTGTCCCAGGCGAAATCGCCGTTGTAGACATACACGTCGTCGTAGTCACGGGCGCTGAGCAGTTGCGGCAGGCCTGACAGCTTGTGGCTGCCCTCCGGCGTCTGCATCAGGTATTCGAAACCCGGCAGGTTCGGGAAGCACGCCATGGTGGCGAACATGCCCTGGTGGGTGTGGGTGCCGTTGGAGAAGAAACGGTCGAACAGCAGGCCTTCCTTGGCCAGTTTGTCCATGTAGGGCGTGATGTTGCCCGGCGCGCCCAAGGCGCCCACCGAGTGACCGGCCATGCTTTCCATGAGGATCACGACCACATTCTTGATCGGCAGGGTCTTGTCCGCCGGTGGCGTGTAGTCGCGGCGCACGGCGGCTGTCGCGGTGTCCACCAGTTTATCGTCAGGCATCACCAGCATGTCGCGCACGGTCTGCTGCGCCAGCGATTGCTCAAGGGTGGCTTTCCAGATGTTGTCGCGGTCTTCGGACATCCGGCTCTTGGCCGCCGCCACCAGCGACAAGGTGCCGTTGAGGCCCAACTGGTTGGCGAAGTTCGAATCGGTGGTGTAGACGTCGCCCCAGCGCAGGGGCGGCCCTTGGCGCAAGGTGCCGCGCGCGGCGGTCACGGCGACCAGCAGGCAAACGACAAACACCGCGACACGCCCATACCACGGGGCGATCTGCCGAGTGCCAATGGTGCCGCCACTGAACGGCCCGCGGGGACGCGTGGCGCGGTCGGCACCCTTGAACGCCAGACTGAGGATAATGGTGCCGCCGGCCCACGCCAGCAGGTAGCGCACCACCGGGAAACCGTACCAGAGCATGCTCATCACGGTTTTCGGGTCTTCCTTTACATACTGGAAGACCAGGCCGTTGAGGCGCTGGTGGAATTCACGGTAGAAATCCATCTCCATCAAGCCCAGGAACAGCGCGATGCTGGAAGTGACAGTCAGCCAGAAACGAAAGAACCCACGGGCCGCCATGGCCCTTGCGCTGAACAACGCCAGCAACAACGGGATGCAGAGGTAGACCACCAGGCGCAAGTCGAAACGCAGGCCGTTGACGAAGGCTTCAACGAAGGTCGAAGCCGGCGTGTCGAGGATCATCTCGCGGTTATAGACCAGCAGCGCCACGCGCAGCAGGCTGAACATGACCATCATCACCAAGGCACAAAGCAACGTGTAGGCCAGGTGCGATTTGACAGTCGGTTGCAGCAGGCGATGCGTGGTGCGCTGCTGACTCAGGGCGTCCGGGATTGCCATGTCGTTTAAGGACCCTATCGGAATTGGAGTGACAAAAAGAAACAACGGCGCGCCCTCTGTTGGCCAAAACCTGGCCCCGGGACTTGCGCGAGTGCGCAAATGTTGCACGAACGGCTATGGCATTGCCATTAAATAACCGACGGCGATATGAGCGCGGGGGATTGTCCGCAAGATTTAGTGAAAATTTCGTTCAAAGAATATCCAGAAACACAAAAATCCCGGCCTGGTAATGCGGTTGAGCCGAACACTGTTGTGGCGAGGGAGCTTGCTCCCGCTCGGCTGCAAAGCAGTCGTAGAACCCGAATAACGAAATAGGCCTGACGGACCGCGGTGGCCGGATTGGGGCTGCTTCGCAGCCCAGCGGGAGCAAGCTCCCTCGCCACAGGGTGGCCGATCACATCCAGTCCAGTGTGAAAACGATCATCGTCAATGAAACTGGCGTCCAAGACCCGCCGGCACGCCTTCGATGGTGGTGTCTTCCCATGGGCCATTCGGGCTGACGGAACGGCTCCAACCATTGTTCCAGCGGTAATAGGTTCGCTGGCGATAAAACGTGTTCGTCTGGTTGTCCAGCACATAGACCCCAAGCTTGGCGTCCCAATGGCTGTTGCCACCCGGCGGCGGGGCGAAGCTGGCGGAAGTACGCGGCAGCGGTTTGGCCGGCTTGTTCGGGATGACAGGTTTGCCCGGCGGTGTGGACGGGGCCGGTTTGCTGGTCGGGGTCGACGACGGGATCGGTGGCAGCGGCGCCGAGGGCTCCGACGGACGCTGGACCGCACAAGCGCTCAGGCCCATGACGAGCGTGAGCAGGGTGATACGAGCGATGGCGGTCATGGTGCGAATTCCTGTTATTTGTCCGGACTGTCGATGGTCAATTGTTGCTGCGCCGTGGTGCTGCTCGCCAGGGGCTGGCTGCGGCCGATCCACTCACCCGCGGTCGGCTGGCCGGCCCGGGAGATGCGCGCCACCAGTTGGACTTCGGGGAAGTTCGACAGTTTCAACTGCGGCATCATGGCGTCCGCGTCGCCCAGTTCCACCGTGACCGGCAGATCGGCGACCGTCAGGCGCTTGGCGGCCAGCGGCGCAGGTGGGCCGGAAACGGCGCGAGCGAAGATGAACACACTGTCGCCCGGCTGCACCTTGGCCTTGAGTGCCGGCGCCAGGTCCACGCGCACCTTGAGCAATGCCGCAGCCTTGGCGATAGGCGCCTGGGCGACCTTGCCGCCACTGGCCTGCAGCTTCTCGGTGGCACGGGTAATGCCGCCCTGCAGCGCCTCCCGTGACTTGTCGCCCTCCGGCAGTTGCGCGAGCAGACGCCCCCAGTAGTCGATCGCATCCTGATAACGCTCGCCTTCAAACGCGGCGATGCCCAACAGGCCGAGGCTGGTGACTTCCTTCGGATCGAGTTTGAGCGCTTCGTCGGTCAAGGCCTGGACTTTATCCGACCATTTCTTGCCATCGGCGAAATACTGCGCCTGGGCCCACTGGCCCAACAGTTCCGGTTGACGACCGGCGACGGCCACGGTGCGCTCGAAGAGCTTCGCCGCGTCCGCCGGCCGATCCTGCGCCATGTAGGTTCGCCCGAGGAAGTACAGCCCCTCGGCATTATCCGGCTGCGCCGCCACGGCGCGTTCCAGGCGCAGGGTCATCTCTTCCATCGACTGCGGCGCCTGGGCGAATTCACGGGTCAGCTCGACCTTGTCACTGGCACCGAAATGCAGGTACAGCGCCAGGCCCAACAACGGTACCAGCGCGGCGGCGAGCAACGGCAACGGCTTGCCCAACCGGGATTCGCGCGGTGTGTCGGCGCCCTCGGTGTCGGCGAGCAGTTCACGGGCGGCTTCGGCGCGACCGGTGTCCAGTTGCGCCGCGTTGAGCACACCCTCCTCCCGCTCGGTCTGCAATTCGGCGACACGTTCCTGATACAACGCCACGTTGAGTGCGGTACGGTCCTCCTCCAGTTGGGCGCGACGACCGCGCAGCACAGGGATCAACAGAAAACTCAGGGCAACCAGAAGAAGCAGACCTGCGGCGAGCCAGAAATCAATCATGTTTGGTTTTATCCAACAGTTGGTCGAGGCGCTGGCGCTCTTCGACAGAAAGCGTGTCCGGGGCGGCGGTGCGCTGGACCCGGCGGCGGCGCACGATCACTGCAATGACAACGAAACCACCAAACAACAGCCCGGCGGGGCCGAACCAGAGCAGCGCCGTCTTGGAGGACAGGGCGGGGTTGTAGCGCACGAACTCACCGTAGCGATCGACCATGAAATCGATGATCTGCTGGTTGTCCTTGCCCTCACCGAGCATGCGGAAGATTTCCTTGCGCAGGTCGGCGGCAATTGGCGCGTTGGAGTCGGCGATGTCCTGGTTCTGGCACTTGGGGCAGCGCAGTTCCTTGGTCAGTTCGCGAAATCGCTCGCGCTCGCCGTCGTTGGCGAATTCGTAGGTATCAATGGCGGCATGGGCCACACCGGCAAGGCTCAGGCCGAGGATGGCGGCAGCTAACCAGCGCTTCATGGCTTGGCCTCGTCCACCAGTGCCTGATACTTGGCGGCCAGTTTCTCGCGCCAGACCTGCTCGTCGATCACGCCGACGAACTTGTCGCGGATGATGCCCTTGGCATCGATGAAGAACGTTTCCGGCGCGCCGTAGACACCCAGGTTCAGGCCCAGGGAGCCGTCTTCATCGCGAATGTCCAGTTGATACGGATTGTGGAACTCGGCCAGCCATTTCAAGGCGTCGGCATTGACGTCCTTGTAATTGACGCCATAGATCACCACCCCGTTCTGGGCCAGCTTGTTCAACACCGGGTGCTCGACCCGGCAGGAGATGCACCAGGTGCCCCACACGTTGACCAGCGCCGGCTTGCCCAGCAGGTCGGCGCGGGTCAAGGTCTTGTCGCCCTGCACCGATGGCAGGGAGAAATCCGGGAACGGCTTGCCGATCATCGCCGAGGGCAACTCGCTCGGGTTCAGGTACAGCCCGCGGTACAAAAACACCGCCATCAACAGGAACAGCGCCAGCGGCACCAACATCAACCAACGTTTCATGCAGTGGCTCCCGTCATGCCCAGGGTCTCACGCACCCGGGTTTTCACCTTGACTCGATAACGACGATCCAGCGCCGCCAACACCCCACCCAGGCCGGTGAGTAAGCCACCGAACCAGATCCAGCGTACGAACGGCTTGACGTGGACCCGTACCGCCCACGCGCCGTCGCCCAGGGACTCGCCCAGCGCCACGTAGAGATCGCGGGTGAAACCGGCATCGATGCCAGCTTCGGTCATGACCGAGTTCTGCACGGTGTAGAGACGTTTTTCCGGGTGCAGCACGGTGATTTCCTGGCCGTTGCGAATAACCCGCACAGTGCCTTTGTCGGACGTGAAGTTCGGGCCCTCGAAATGTTTGGCGCCCTCGAAAACGAACTGATAACCGGCCAGGTCCATGGACTCACCCGGCGCCAGGCGCAGGTCGCGCTCGGCGCTGTTCTGGCTGGACAGCACCACGCCCAGGGCGCAGACGGCGATGCCCAGGTGGGCGACCTGCATGCCCCAGTAACTGCGGGTCAGGGTCGGCAGGCCCTTGATCAGGCCTTTGTGCCGGGTCTTGTCGAAGATGTCCCGCACACCCGCCAGCAATACCCAGGCCGCCAGCACGAACGTCGCCAACACCGCCCAGTTGAAATCGCCATACGCCACGCCGGCCACCACGGCCAGAGCGGCCGTGCCCAGCAGCACCGGGGTCAACATGCCCAGCAGCCACTTGACCGGGGTGTCTTTCCAGCGCACCAGCACACCGATGGCCATCACCACCATCAGGATCGCCATCAGCGGGATGAACAACGCATTGAAGTATGGCGGCCCCACCGACAGCTTGGCGCCGGACAACGCATCGAGCACCAGCGGGTACAACGTCCCCAGCAGGATCATCGACGCGGCCACCACCAACACCAGGTTATTGCCCAGCAACAGGGTTTCCCGTGACCAGAGGTTGAAGCCGACCTGGCTCTTGACCACCGGCGCACGCAGGGCGAACAGCGTCAGCGAACCGCCGACCACGAGCAGCAGGAACATCAGGATGAACACGCCGCGCTCGGGGTCAGAGGCAAAGGCGTGCACCGACGTGAGTACGCCGGAACGCACCAGGAAGGTTCCCAGCAGGCTCAGCGAGAACGCCGCGATGGCCAGCAACACGGTCCAGCTCTTGAACACCCCGCGTTTTTCCGTGACAGCCAGGGAGTGAATCAGCGCCGTGCCCACCAGCCAGGGCATGAAGGACGCGTTTTCCACCGGGTCCCAGAACCACCAGCCGCCCCAGCCGAGCTCGTAGTAGGCCCACCACGAGCCAAGGGTGATGCCGATGCCGAGGAAGGCCCAGGCGACGATGGTCCACGGACGCGACCAGCGTGCCCACGCGGCATCGAGGCGCCCACCGAGCAACGCGGCGATAGCGAAGGCGAAGGCCACGGAGAAGCCGACGTAGCCCATGTAGAGCATTGGCGGGTGAACGATCAGGCCGATGTCTTGCAGCAATGGGTTGAGGTCGCGGCCATCCGTCGGCATCTGCGGCAGGATGCGCTCGAACGGGTTGGAGGTGACGATCAAAAACAGCAGGAAACCGGTGCTGATCATGCCCATCACCGCCAGCACCCGGGCCAGCATCACTTGGGGCAACTGCCGGGAAAACACCGAGACGGCGAAGGTCCAGCCGGCAAGGATCAACGCCCAGAGCAACAGCGACCCCTCATGGGCGCCCCACACCGCGCTGAACTTGTAGTACCAGGGCAAGGCGCTGTTGGAGTTGCTGGCGACGTAGGCCACCGAAAAATCGTCAGCCATGAAGGCATAGGTCAGGCAACCGAAGGCAAACAGCATGAAGGCGAACTGGCCCCATGCCGCCGGCTGGGCCAGGCTCATCCACAAACGGTCGCCGCGCCAGGCACCTAGCAAGGGCACCACGGCCTGCACCAGTGAGAAACACAGGGCCAGGATCATCGCCAGGTGGCCCAACTCGGGAATAAAAATGCCTGTGGTCATCGATCAACCCTCCTTCACGGGAGCGGGCGCCGACTGGCCGCTGTCTTTCAGCGCCTTGGTCACTTCCGGCGGCATGTATTTTTCGTCGTGCTTGGCCAGCACTTCATCGGCCACCACCACGCCGTCGGCGTTGAGCTTGCCCAGGGCGACGATGCCCTGCCCTTCGCGGAACAGGTCCGGGAGGATACCGCGATAGGTGATGGTCACGGTCTTGTTGAAGTCGGTGACATTGAACTTCACATCCAGTGAATCCCCGGAGCGCTCCAGCGAGCCTTTTTCCACCATACCGCCAGCGCGGATGCGGGTGTCCTTGGGTGCTTCACCGTTGGCGATCTGGGTCGGGGTGTAGAACAGGTTGATGTTCTGCTTCAGGGCACTCAGGGCCAGGGCGACCGCGACACCGACACCCACCAGGATCGCAAGAATGATGACAAGACGTTTTTTGCGCAGCGGATTCACTGACCGTTCTCCCGGCGCAGACGACGCGCCTCTTGTTGCAGATACCGCTTGCGGGCCAGGATCGGCACCGCCACGTTGAGGGCCAGCACCACCAGGCAAATGCCATAGGCTGACCAGACATACAGGCCATGATGGCCCATGGCGAGGAAATCGCCGAATGAAGCGAAACTCATCGAACGGCCTCCAGACTGTTCTGCACTTCGGCCTTCACCCAACTGGCCCGGGACTCGCGCTTGAGCACTTCCAGACGCATGCGCAGCAACAGCACCGCGCCGAAGAAACAGTAGAAACCCAACACCGTCAGCAACAGCGGCAGCCACATTTCGACGGGCATCGCCGGTTTTTCGGTAAGGGTGAAGGTTGCACCCTGGTGCAGGGTGTTCCACCACTCCACCGAGTACTTGATGATCGGGATGTTGATCACGCCGACAATCGCCAGCACTGCGCAGGCCTTGGCGGCACTGTCACGATTGCTGATGGCGTTGCCCAGCGCAATAAGACCGAAGTACAGGAACAGCAGGATCAGCATCGATGTCAGTCGCGCATCCCAGACCCACCATGAACCCCAGGTCGGCTTGCCCCAGATGGCCCCGGTGACCAGCGCCACGGCCGTCATCCAGGCACCGATGGGCGCGGCGCATTGCAGGGCTACGTCAGCCAGCTTCATCTTCCACACCAGCCCGACCACACCGCACACCGCCAGCATCACGTAGACGGACTGGGCCAGCAGCGCCGTGGGCACGTGGATGTAGATGATGCGAAAGCTGTTGCCTTGCTGGTAGTCCGGCGGTGCGAAAGCCAGGCCCCAGACCACGCCAGAACCAATCAACAACAATGCAGCGATGCTCAACCATGGGAGCAGTTTGCCGCTGATGCCGTAGAACCACTTGGGTGAGCCGAGCTTGTGAAACCAGGTCCAGTTCATCGTTGTTTCCATCACGGTTGCGGCTCGCCGTCACGAACCGCCGGGGCAGCCTTTACTTCCAAAGAAGTGGTCAATTTTTGACCAGGCCTCGTTATTATTCGCCGACGCTGATCTTCAGGCCAGCGGCTATTGCAAAGGGTGTCAGGGTTATCGCCAGGGCGGTCAGGCTCCCAAGCCACAGCAGATAACCGGTCGCGGGCATGCCTTGCAACGCCGCTTGCAAGGCACCACTGCCCAGGATCAGGACCGGGATATACAACGGCAGGATCAGCAGCGCCAGCAATAGGCCGCCGCGCTTCAACCCCACCGTCAACGCCGCGCCCACCGCACCGAGCAGGCTCAGCACCGGCGTGCCCAGCAGCAGCGACACCAGCAGCACCGGCATGCACGCGCCGGGCAGCCCCAGCATCATTGCCAGCAATGGCGAGAGCAATACCAGTGCCAGCCCGGAAAAAACCCAGTGTGCCAGCACCTTGGCCAAAACCAGAAGGGCCAGGGGGTGCGACGAAAGGACCCACTGTTCCAGCGAGCCGTCTTCGAAATCACTGCGGAAAAGCCCGTCCAGCGAGAGCAGGACCGATAAAAGCGCGGCGACCCAGACCAGTCCCGGAGACAAGGTTTGCAACAATTGAGTCTCCGGCCCGACCGCCAACGGAAACAATGCAATGACAATCGCGAAGAACACCAGCGGATTGGCCAATTCGGCCGGACGACGGAACAGCAGGCGCGCCTCGCGGGCAAGCAACAGGCCAAACACACTCATACGGCCCAGTTCCCCAGATCAATGTTGCGATAACCGGCCGGCATCCGCGCCAGCGTGTGGTGGGTGGTCAAGAGCACCATGCCACCGTTTTCACAGTGCTGGGCCAAGTGTTCCTCGAGTTGCGCGACGCCCTGCTTGTCCAGGGCGGTGAATGGCTCGTCGAGAATCCACAGCGGCGGGCTGTCCAGGTACAGCCGGGCCAGCGCCACGCGGCGTTGCTGGCCGGCAGACAGGGTGTGGCTCGGCACGTCTTCAAAGCCGCGCAGCCCTACCGCCGCCAACGCCTGCCAGATCGCTTCGCGGCCGACCGGCGTATGCAAAGCGCAGAGCCAACTGAGATTTTCTTCGGGGGTCAGCAAATCCTTGATACCGGCGGCATGGCCGATCCAGAGCAGATTGCGGGCCAGCTCGCTACGCTGGTCGTGCAAGGGCTGGCCATTGAGCAACACCTGGCCTGCGGTCGGTTGCATCAAACCGGCCAGCAGGCGCAGCAAGCTGGTCTTGCCGCTGCCGTTGGGACCACTGATTTGCACCATATCGCCGGGCGAGAGTCTCAATTCGAGATTTTCGAAAAGCAGCCGCAAGTCTCGCTCACAGGCGAGGCCGACGGTTTGCAGGAGAGGACTGGTCAAGGGATCGCGGGCCTTATACGGTTCAAGTCGGCGGTGCAGCGGCCGTTAAAGAGGTGCAGCATAGATGCTTTGACGGCCTGTTCCACAGAGCTGCGTCAAACAATTGCAAGGTTTTCGCCACTCCCTGAAAGACGGGCGGCATTATACATGTGATGCCCTACTCTCAAGAGGGCTTATTTTCCCCAGGGTAAGACCGCAGATGACAGGCGACATCAACATCCTGCCGCTGCCCCAGGCCACGGCAACGACGCGTATGCCAGCGGTGACGGGCGAGCTGCTCAAATTGCTGGCACCGGCCGAAGGGCTGATCGGCCCCGGCCAGACCGCCCAGGCCGAAGTGCTGTCGCTCAAGCAGGCGGACCAGACCTTCCAGTTGCTGCTCAAGGTCACGTTGGAAAGCGGCCGCCAGACCACCGTGCAGGCCAGCAGCACCCAGCCGTTGCCACAGGGCACCAGCCTGGCCGTGACCCAACCGTCCGCCAGCAACCTGGCCATCACCGTGCAACAGGCCGTCGCTTCCAGCGTCGCCACCCTGACCCGGATCGACACCGCACAGTTGCCGGTCGGCACCCTGCTGCAAGGCAAGGTGCTGACCAGCCAGGCCCTGCCGCAATTGCCTGGGCAACCGGCGGTGTATCGCTCGTTGGTGAGCCTGCTCAACACCGCCCAGGCCGGCAGCACCCTGGACATCGACAGCCCGCAACCGCTGCGAATCGGCACGCTGTTGAGTGCCCAGGTGCAAGATGCCCAGACGCTGAAGTTCGTTCCGCTGAGCAACCGCCACGAGCAATTGGCGGTGAGCCAGCAATTGGTCACGCAAATGAGCCAGCAGGGCTCGCTGGACAATCTGATCACCGTCCTGCAAAACCTTCCGGCCAACGATGACACCGGTGCCGAGCTGCGCGCCGCGGTGACACGCCTGTTGGCCAGCCTGCCGGATGTCCAGCAACTGAGCACGCCCAAGGGGCTGGCCCAGGCCATGGTCGCCAGCGGTGTGTTCCTGGAAAGCAAGTTACTCGCAGGACAGCCGCCGGGGCCGGCACCCGACCTCAAAGGCGACCTGCTCAAGCTGATCGCCCAACTGACGCCGGCCCTGCCCGCATCCACCAACCTCACGGCCATCATTGCCGCCAACACCCTGGCCCAAGTACTGCCCAGTTTTGTCCGCAACGCCCTGGGAACCCTCGGCCAGGTCAGCGCCAAGCCGCAACCCACCAGCTTCCCCCTGCCCTCACGCCAGATGAAAGGCCAGGACGAAGAAGGCGACCTCGAACACCTGCTGCGCCTGGCCGCTGCCGCCGTGTCGCGCCTGCAAAGCCATCAATTGTCGAGCCTGGAGCAAACTGGCCTGACTGACGACGGTCGGCTGATGAGCACCTGGCAATTGGAAATCCCGATGCGCAATCTGCAGGACATCGTGCCCTTGCAGGTCAAGTTCCAGCGCGAGGAAACCCCGCCCCGGGAGCAACCAGACGAACGCCGTGAAGAACGCGAGCCGAAACAGCAGCTCTGGCGGGTGGAATTGGCGTTCGACATGGAACCGCTGGGGCCGCTGCAGGTTCAGGCGCAATTGCTCAGCGGCAGCCTGTCGAGCCAGCTGTGGGCCGAACGGCCGTACACCGCGAGCCTGATCGAAAGCAACCTGACAGCGCTGCGTGAGCGCCTGGTGACCTGTGGCCTGAACGTCGGCGACCTGGACTGCCACCTCGGCACTCCGCCCCAAGGCCCCAAGACTCGTCTGGAACAACGCTGGGTGGACGAAACCGCATGACAACCCACACCGAACCCCGCCAGGCCATCGCCCTCAAGTACGACGGCCACCACGCCCCGACCCTCACCGCCAAGGGCGACGAAGCCCTGGCCGAGGAAATCCTGCGGATCGCCCGGGAAAGCGAAGTACCGATTTATGAAAACGCTGAGTTGGTGAAGCTGTTGGCCCGGATGGAATTGGGCGACAGCATTCCGGAGGAGCTGTACCGCACGATTGCCGAGATCATTGCGTTTGCCTGGAACCTCAAGGGCAAGTTTCCCCAGGGCTACGACCCGAATGCGCCGAGTGCCGAGAAGGACGTGACGGACCGCGGCGAGGATTACTGATTACAGCAACGCTGTTCCCGCGGCGAGGGAGCTTGCTCCCGCTCGGTTGCGCAGCAACCGCAAAAAGATGGGGCCGCTGCGCGCCCCAGCGGGAGCAAGCTCCCTCGCCACAGGGGCTGAGCGGGAAAAATTGGTCCGCCAGAAAAACCTGTGGGAGCTTGCTCGCGATGGCGGGCGCACAGTTGTGTTGACTGTTACACCGCTATCGCGAGCAAGCTCGCTCCCACATTGGATTGGGGTGAACGCGATCAGCCGCCCTTGTGCAGCTTACTCATCAACTCCGCCTCGGCCTGGGTCAGGCCGCAGGCTTGGGTCAGTTCGTCGACGCTGGCGCCCATGCCCACCAGGCGGGCAGCCTGGGCGAAGGACAGGCTGGAGGGGTCGCGCTGTTCCAACTGGGCGAGTTTATCCGGCAACGGCGCGACCACGGCACGCAGCTCATGGAGCGCTTCGCCCATGCGCACGGTGCCGTTCTGGTAATCATCGACGCGCTTGGCCAGGTCCTTGATGCGCTGGTCGCGCAGCGCATCGCCCTGGGCCTGCTGAGCGGCGATCTGCCGCTGGCCACGTATATACGCCAAGAACATCGCCAGCGTGCCTGCCCAGAAAAGGAACAGGACAATGACTGCTACCTCAAGAATCAAATCAGATACTCTCCAGTTCCGACCACTCTTCTTCGCTCATCATCTTGTCCAGTTCAACCAGAATCAGCAACTCGTTGTTCTTGTTGCACACGCCCTGGATGAACTTGGCGGATTCTTCGTTACCCACGTTCGGCGCCGTCTCGATTTCCGACTGACGCAGGTAAACCACTTCAGCGACGCTGTCGACCATGATGCCAACCACTTGCTTGTCGGCTTCGATGATGACGATCCGGGTGTTGTCGCTGATCTCGGCATTCATCAGGCCGAAGCGCTGGCGGGTATCGATCACCGTAACCACGTTGCCACGCAGGTTGATGATGCCCAGCACGTAGCTCGGTGCACCCGGTACCGGGGCGATCTCGGTATAGCGCAGCACTTCCTGAACGCGCATCACATTGATGCCGTAGGTTTCGTTATCGAGCTTGAAGGTTACCCATTGCAGAATCGGATCTTCAGAACCCTTTTGAGACGACGCCTTATCATTCATACCCTGACCCCTCGAAAAACCGCCTGTGGCGGCGTGTATTCTGTCCGGCGACGCTGTGCGCCGCCGGTTGTCTTATTTCGGTTTCTGGACCGGCTTCTTACTGCCGCCCAAGTGTTTTGCCCCGCCGCTGGCGATCAGCTCCGCCAGCTCGGAAACGTCCAGCAAGGCGCACATATGCTCGATCACCGTACCGGCCAGCCATGGCCGTTGCCCTCGATGGCTGCGCCACTTGATCTCGTTCGGGTCCAGGCGCAGCGAACGGCTGACCTGATGCACCGCCAAACCCCATTCGTAACCTTGCACCGAAATCACGTATTGCAGGCCCTGGCGAAAATCATCGCGATAACGGTCCGGCATGACCCAGCGCGCGGTATCCAGCACCTTCAGGTTGCCGGCCTGGCTCGGCAGGATTCCGAGGAACCATTCCGGCTGGCCAAACAACGGCGTCAATTCCTGCCCGGCCAAGGAATAAATCGATCCCAGGCATACCAGCGGCACCGCCAGGGTCAACCCGGCCACATCGAACAACAAACACTCGAACGGCTCGGCAGCCCAGGCCGGACGGTCGTCGCCCGGCACCGGCGGTGGCGGGCTGCTCGGCGGCAGGTGGATTTCCACCACCGGCGTCACCAGGCCTTGCAGCAACGGGGCAACGGTCGAGACCGGCGCCAGGATCGGCGCAGGTGCGTCCATGACCGCCACCTGAGGCTTGATGAACGGTGCCTCGACCGCCGCAGCCACTACTGCTTTCTGTGCATCACGGGCCTGCTCTTCGAGCACGGCCGCCTGAAACTCATCCAGCACACCCTTGGCTTCGACATTCTCGGGCAACGCCTCGATCAGGCTGGGCTGTGGTGGCAATTCTTCGGTTGCTTCCTGCAACAGCCCATCCAGATAGGATTGCAGGGCCATTTGCGGACGCGAAGTTGTCTTTATCGGGCGGCTCATAGGAACAGTGCGCCACTTGAAGAGGTTATCGGCATGAATGCGCTAGGACTTGAGCGTTCGCAAGCGAACGCAGTGCCAGTGGAAAGCCTCGTCACCTTAAGCCACCTGCTGCGGAACAAGCTGCTGGGCCAACAGGTGCTTGAGCAGCGCCCGGTAGGCCAGCACGCCACGGCTCTTGCCATCGAATTGCGAGGGCGTCACACCCGCGCGGCTGGCGTCCCGCAAGCGGGTATCGACGGGGATATAGCCTTGCCAGATGTCCTCCGGGTACATGTCCCGCAACACCCGCAGGGTGCCCAGGGACGCCTGGGTGCGACGATCGAACAAGGTCGGCACGATGTTGAAGGCCAGCGTCTGCTTGCGCGAGCGGTTGACCATCGCCAGTGTATTGACCATGCGCTCCAGGCCCTTGACGGCCAAGTGCTCGGTCTGCACCGGGATCACCAACTGCTGGCTGGCAGCCAAGGCATTGACCATCAGCAAACCCAGCAACGGCGGGCTGTCGATGATCGCGTAATCGAAATCCTGCCACAGCTGCGCCAGACTCTTGGCGATCACCAAGCCCAGCCCGCTCTGCCCGGGCGACTGTCGCTCCAGGGTGGCGAGAGCGGTGCTCGATGGCAGCAGGGAAATCCGCTCGTCGCTGGTGGACAACAGCAACTGCCCCGGCAGGCCCTCGGGCACAACGCCCTTGTGCAGGAACAGGTCGTAGTTGCTGTGCTCCAGGCTATCGGGATCGTAGCCGAAATAGCTGGTCATCGAGCCATGGGGGTCCAGATCGACGATGACCACGCGCTTGCCCGCCTCGGCCAGCAACCCGGCTAAAGCGATGGAAGATGTGGTCTTGCCCACACCACCTTTTTGATTGGCGACTGCCCAGACTCTCATTCGGATCGTTCCTCCCGGCCGAAACAGGCTCGACCGAGAAATAGCTCGGTTATAAAGCGGGTGACGGAGAATTGACGGCACTCTGTCTTCCCGGCGACTTGACCGGAGCCGGTGCAGTTTGTGTGCCAGCCCGCTTCAAGGCGGCGTCCGGTTTTGCATTGGTCGTGCCGGTACCGGTCAGGCTGCGGCGCACATCGAGGTTTCGCGACACCACCAACACTACGCGCCGGTTACGCGCCCGCCCCTCGGCCGTGGCGTTATTGGCCACCGGCTGGAACTCGCCATAGCCCACCGATGCCAGGCGACCGGGGTTCACGCCCTGCATGGCCAACATGCGCACGATGCTCGCCGAACGGGCCGAGGACAGCTCCCAGTTGGTCGGGTACTGCGCGGTACGAATCGGTTGGTCATCGGTGAAGCCCTCGACATGGATCGGGTTGTCGAACGGTTTCAGGATCGCCGCCACCTTATCGATGATATTGAATGCCATATCACTGGGCATGGCGTCGCCGCTGCCGAACAGCAGGCTGGAGTTGAGCTCGATCTCGACCCACAGCTCATTGCCACGCACGGTCATCTGGTTCGAGCTGATGAGATCACCGAACGCCGCGCTGATGTCGTCGGCGATGCTTTTCAACGGATCGCTACTGCCGGCGATACCGGCCTCGACCTGCTCGCTGTCCTTGACCAAGGGTTTGGCCGGGGTGGTGGTCTTGGGCCGCTCCTCGCCGATAGGGATGGGCTTGAGGGCTCGGTCGGAATCGGTGAAGACCCCAATCAACGCCTCGGAAATCACTTTGTACTTGCCTTCGTTGACCGACGAAATCGAGTACATGACCACGAAAAAGGCGAACAGCAGCGTAATGAAGTCGGCATAGGAAACCAGCCAGCGTTCATGGTTGACGTGTTCTTCATGATGCCTGCGACGTGCCATGTTAGAACGTGCCCAAAGTAAATGACGAAACAGAACCTGCCGCGGTCCTTGTGGCAAGGGGATTTAGCGCAACGTCGCAATACCCCGCAGGGTTGCGCAGCAGCCCCAAGGCAAACGACTCGATCAACCTGACACATCGAAATGTCAGGCTTTGGGGCCGCTTCGCGACCCAACGGGGATAAATCCCCTCGCCACAGGTTTGGCGCAATCCTGAGCGTCCTACGCCCCCCATCAGTCCATGAAGCCCTGGAGCTTCAACTCAATGGAGCGCGGGTTTTCGCCTTCGGCGATCGACAGGATCCCTTCCAGCAGCATTTCGCGATAGCGCGACTGGCGCAACGCGATGGACTTGAGTTTGGCGGCGATCGGCAACAGCACCAGGTTCGCGCTGGCCACGCCATAGATCGTGGCGACGAACGCCACGGCGATGCCGCTGCCCAGTTGCGATGGATCGGCCAGGTTGCCCATTACGTGGATCAGGCCCATCACCGCACCGATGATGCCGATGGTCGGCGCGTAGCCGCCCATGCTTTCGAATACCTTGGCCGCCTCGATATCGCGGCTTTCCTGGGTGTAGAAATCCACTTCCAGAATGCTGCGGATGGCTTCCGGCTCGGCGCCGTCCACCAACAATTGCAGGCCCTTGCGCGAGTAGCTGTCGGGCTCGGCATCGGCCACCCCTTCCAGGCCTAGCAAGCCTTCCTTGCGCGCGGTCAGGCTCCAGTTCACCACCCGGTCGATACCACCGGCCAAGTCGACACGGGGCGGGAACAGAATCCAGATCAGCACCTGCATGGCGCGTTTGAAAGCACTCATGGGCGACTGCAACAGCGCCGCGCCAATGGTGCCACCGAGCACGATCAACGCCGCCGGGCCGTTGGCCAGCGCGCCCAGATGCCCACCTTCCAGATAATTGCCGCCAATGATGGCGACGAACGCCATGACGATGCCGATCAGGCTGAGCACATCCATTACAGGCACGCCTCGACCAGGTGTCTACCGATGTCGTCCAGCCCGTACACCGCGTCGGCGAGGTCCGCCTTCACGATGGCCATCGGCATGCCGTAGATCACACAGCTGGCTTCGTCCTGGGCCCAGATCGCACTGCCGCCCTGCTTGAGCAGGCGCGCGCCTTCACGACCGTCGGCGCCCATGCCGGTGAGCACCACCGCCAGAACTTTGTCACCGTAGGACTTGGCCGCGGAACCGAAGGTAATGTCCACGCAAGGCTTGTAGTTCAGACGCTCGTCACCGGGCAGGATTTTCACCGCGCCGCGACCATCGATCATCATCTGCTTGCCACCGGGTGCCAACAACGCCAGGCCGGGACGCAGGATGTCGCCATCCTCGGCTTCCTTGACGCTGATGTTGCACAGCTTGTCCAGACGCTCCGCGAAAGCCTTAGTGAACGCCGCCGGCATGTGCTGGATCAGCACGATGGGGGCCGGGAAGTTGGCCGGCAACTGGGTCAGGACCCGTTGCAGTGCCACCGGGCCACCCGTGGACGTACCGATAGCGACCAGCTTGTAGGCTTTGCGCTTGGGTGCCGGCGATGACGTACTGGCGGGCGCCGAGCGAGCCGGCGCTGGGGCTGGTGCCGGTGCACTGCGTACCGGTGCCGGATTGAAGCTGCTCGATGCTGTCGGAGCCGGGCTTGGCGCCGCAACCGGGGCTGGCGCCGGTGCGCTGTAGGCACCGACACGGCGATTGCTGCGGGAAATGCTGTGGACCTTTTCGCACAGCAACTGCCGGACCTTGTCGGGGTTGCGCGAAATGTCTTCGAAGTTCTTCGGCAGGAAATCCACCGCCCCGGCGTCCAGCGCATCGAGGGTCACCCGAGCGCCTTCATGAGTCAGGGACGAGAACATCAATACCGGGGTCGGGCAGCGCTGCATGATATGCCGCACGGCCGTGATGCCGTCCATCATCGGCATCTCGTAGTCCATGGTGATCACGTCCGGCTTGAGCGCCAGGGCCTGATCAATCGCCTCTTTGCCATTGGTCGCGGTACCGACGACCTGAATACTCGTGTCCGCCGAAAGAATTTCCGAGACGCGGCGGCGGAAAAACCCCGAATCGTCCACCACCAGGACTTTAACTACCATAAACACTCCGTTAGACGAGGCGCGGCCCTGGGCCACGCCCCTCCAGAATCAAATACGCCGAGCGGCGTAACGCTTGAGCATGCTTGGCACATCGAGGATCAACGCGATGCGGCCGTCGCCGGTGATGGTGGCGCCGGACATGCCCGGGGTGCCCTGGAGCATCTTGCCCAACGGCTTGATGACCACTTCTTCCTGGCCCACCAACTGGTCGACAACGAAGCCGATCCGCTGGGTGCCCACCGAAAGGATCACCACATGGCCTTCGCCCTGCTCCACATGAGCGGCGGAACTGACCAGCCAGCGCTTGAGGTAGAACAGCGGCAGTGCCTTGTCCCGTACGATCACCACTTCCTGGCCGTCCACCACGTTGGTGCGCGACAGGTCGAGGTGGAAAATCTCGTTGACGTTGACCAGCGGGAAGGCGAACGCCTGGTTGCCCAGCATCACCATCAGGGTCGGCATGATCGCCAGGGTCAGCGGGACCTTGATGACGATCTTCGAGCCCTGGCCCTTGGTCGAGTAGATATTGATCGAACCGTTGAGCTGGGAAATCTTGGTTTTCACCACGTCCATGCCCACGCCACGGCCCGACACGTCGGAAATCTCGGTCTTGGTCGAGAAACCCGGGGCGAAGATCAGGTTGTAGCACTCGGTGTCGCTCAGGCGGTCAGCGGCATCCTTGTCCATCACACCGCGTTTCACCGCGATGGAACGCAGCACGTTAGGGTCCATGCCTTTGCCGTCGTCGGAGATCGACAGCAGGATGTGGTCGCCTTCCTGCTCGGCGGCCAGGATCACCTTGCCGCTGCGGACCTTGCCCGAGGCTTCGCGTTCTTCCGGCGACTCGATGCCGTGGTCGACCGCGTTGCGCACCAAGTGGACCAGCGGGTCGGCCAGGGCCTCGACAAGGTTCTTGTCGAGGTCGGTTTCTTCACCCACCAGTTCCAGGTTGATTTCTTTCTTGAGCTGGCGAGCCAGGTCGCGAACCAGGCGCGGGAAGCGCCCGAAGACTTTCTTGATCGGCTGCATCCGGGTCTTCATGACCGCGGTCTGCAGGTCCGCCGTGACCACGTCGAGGTTCGACACGGCCTTGGACATGGCTTCATCCTGGCTGTTGAGGCCCAGGCGCACCAGACGGTTACGCACCAGCACCAGTTCGCCGACCATGTTCATGATCTCGTCCAGGCGCGCGGTATCGACCCGAACGGTGGTCTCGGCTTCGCTGGCCGGCTTTTCCGCTGGCGCAGCCGCCGCAGCACGGGCGGGCGCCGGGGCAGCAGCGGCGGGCTTGGCGGGTTCGGCCTTCGGTTCCGGTGCCTTGGCAGCGGGTTTGGGCGCAGCCTTGGCCGCCGGTGCAGCGACAGCGGCAGCAGGCGCAGCAGAAGCGGTACCGACTTCGCTGAACTTGCCCTTGCCATGCAGCTCATCGAGCAGTGATTCGAATTCGTGATCGCTGATCAGGTCGCTGCCTGCGGTAGCAGCGGCAGGCTTGGCCGGTGTCGGCGCCGAAGCGATGGCTGAATCCAGCGCGTCAACGGCAAAGGTGCCCTTGCCATGCAACTGATCGAGCAAGGCTTCGAATTCGTCGTCGGTGATATCCGAGCTGTCGCCTGCGGCTTTCGGGGCGGCCGGAGCCGTCGGCGGCACGACCGCATCCGGCGCGAACTGGCCCTTGCCGTGGAGCTGGTCGAGCAGTGACTCGAACTCGGCATCGGTGATTTCATCGCTGGCCACCCCATCGGCGACCGGTGCAGCAGGTGCAGCAGGAACGACCGGCGCCTCGGCCTGGGCCTTGACGGTATTCAGGGAGTCCAGCAGTTGTTCGAATTCGTTATCGGTGATGTCGCCCGATGCCTCGGCGACCGGTTCTTCAACCGCAGGCTCGGCAACCGGAGCCGCTTCGTCAGCCGATTGCGGCTCGGCCAGGCGCGCCAGCGCAGCGAGCAGTTCGGGGGTGGCAGCGGTGATCGGCGAGCGCTCACGCACTTCGCTGAACATGCTGTTGACCGCATCCAGCGCTTCAAGCACCACGTCCATCAGTTCCGAATCAACGCGACGCTCACCCTTGCGCAGGATGTCGAACACGTTTTCGGCAATGTGACAGCACTCCACCAACTCGTTGAGCTGGAGGAAGCCGGCGCCTCCTTTTACAGTGTGGAAACCGCGAAAAATTGCATTGAGCAGATCCGCATCATCTGGTCGGCTTTCCAGCTCGACCAGCTGTTCAGACAGTTGCTCTAGAATCTCGCCGGCCTCAACCAGGAAATCCTGAAGGATCTCTTCATCGGCGCCGAAGCTCATTAATGGCTGCTCCTAAAACAGGGCTAAAACTCAGAATCCAAGGCTGGACAGCAAATCGTCCACATCGTCCTGACCGGACATAACGTCTTCTCTTTTATCGGCATGAATCTGCGGACCTTCACCCTGAGAGAGATGTTTTTGTGGATCTTTTTCAGCGAGCATCGCTTCACGGTCGTGTTCGATGCCTGCAAAGCGGTCGACCTGGCTGGCCATCAACACCAGTTTGAGCAGGTTGCTTTCGACTTCGGTGACCAACTGGGTCACGCGCTTGATCACCTGGCCGGTCAGGTCCTGATAGTCCTGAGCCAGCAGGATGTCGTTGAGGTTGCTGGCCACGGCGCGGTTCTCGTTGCTGCTGCGCGTCAGGAAACCGTCGACCCGACGGGCCAGCTCCCGAAACTCTTCGGCGCCGACTTCGCGCCGCATGAACCGACCCCAGTCGGTGCTCAGGGCCTGGGCTTCGTCGCTCAGGCCGTTGACCAGGGGCGTTGCGCTTTCCACCAGGTCCATGGTGCGGTTGGCCGCAGCCTCGGTCAGCTTGACCACATAACCCAGACGCTCGGTGGCGTCGGTGATCTGCGAGACTTCCTCGGCCTGCGGCATATTCGGGTCGATCTGGAAATTGACAATCGCGCTGTGCAATTCACGCGTGAGCTTGCCCACCTCCTGATACAGACCCCGGTCACGGGTCTGGTTGAGCTCATGGATCATTTGAACCGCATCGCCAAAGCGACCTTTTTCAAGGCTGTCGACCAGTTCGCGGGCATGTTTTTTCAGGGTCGATTCGAAATCGCCCATTGAAGATTCGTTATCCATAGCTCCCCCGTGGCGCCGTTAACCGATGCGTTCGAAGATTTTTTCGATCTTCTCTTTCAACGCCTGGGCCGTGAAGGGTTTGACCACATAGCCGTTTACACCGGCCTGGGCCGCTTCGATGATCTGCTCGCGCTTGGCTTCGGCAGTGACCATCAGCACCGGCAGATGCTTGAGTTTTTCGTCGGCACGCACCTGGCGCAACAGGTCGATACCGGTCATGCCCGGCATGTTCCAGTCGGTGACCAGGAAATCGAAGTTGCCACTGTGCAACATCGGGAGCGCAGTGGTCCCGTCATCTGCTTCGGCCGTGTTGGTGAACCCAAGGTCACGCAACAGGTTTTTTATGATCCGCCGCATCGTTGAGAAGTCATCAACGATGAGGATTTTCATGTTCTTGTCCAATTCGACCTCCAAGCAGTCTTAAACGCGCCCAGCACCTGGACGCGCCATTTCAATCAATCCGGCACAACACTCGACAACGGTCTGGAGCACAACGGATGGAGACTGGTACAGCACCTGCCAGGCCAGCCTCGTTCGCAGTGTCCCCACACTGCCTGTCAACGCGCTCGCCACTCCCCCAAACGCCCCCGCAAACGGGCCGCGCACTGGCTGTGTAACTGGCTGACCCGCGATTCGCTGACCCCCAGGACCTCACCGATTTCCTTGAGGTTCAGCTCTTCGTCGTAGTACAGCGCCAAGACCAGCCGCTCACGCTCCGGCAAATTGGCAATCGCATCCGCCAGCGCGCTCTGGAAACGTTCATCTTCCAGGTCACGCGACGGCTCCATGTGAGCACTTGCATTATCCTCGTGCAGCCCTTCATGTTCGCCGTCCTGCAACAGGTCGTCGAAACTGAACAGGCGACTGCCCAAGGTATCGTTCAAAATCCCGTAATAATCGTCGAGACTCAACTGGAGTTCGGCCGCAACCTCGTGATCTTTAGCGTCACGCCCGGTTTTAGCTTCAATTGCCCGAATTGCATCACTGACCATGCGCGTATTGCGGTGTACCGAACGCGGCGCCCAATCGCCCTTGCGGACTTCATCGAGCATCGCACCGCGAATGCGAATACCGGCATACGTCTCGAAACTCGCGCCCTTGCTCGCGTCGTATTTGTTCGACACTTCGAGCAGGCCGATCATGCCCGCCTGGATCAAGTCCTCGACCTGGACACTGGCCGGCAACCGCGCCAGCAAGTGATAGGCGATACGCTTGACCAGTGGCGCGTAACGCTCGATCAATTCGTATTGGGCGTCCCGTGCCGATTTTTTGTAGAGATGGTTGTAACCGCTGGCTGTCATAGCACGGGCCCTGCTGTTTGTTGCACAAGACGCTCGACGAAAAATTCCAGATGCCCGCGAGGGTTGGCCGGCAGTGGCCAGGTATCGACCTTCTGGGCGATTGCCTTGAACGCCAGCGCGCATTTGGAACGTGGAAAGGCTTCATAAACGGCACGTTGCTTCTGGACGGCCTTGCGTACGCTTTCGTCGTAAGGCACTGCGCCGACGTATTGTAGGGCGACGTCCAGGAAACGATCCGTGACCTTTGTCAACTTGGCGAACAGGTTGCGTCCTTCTTGCGGGCTCTGGGCCATGTTGGCCAGGACGCGGAAGCGGTTCATGCCATAGTCGCGGTTAAGCAACTTGATCAGGGCATAGGCGTCGGTGATGGACGTCGGTTCGTCGCATACCACCAGCAGCACTTCCTGGGCCGCGCGAACAAAACTGACGACCGAGTCACCGATACCGGCTGCGGTGTCGATCACCAGCACATCGAGGTTGTCGCCGATGTCGCTGAAAGCCTGGATCAGGCCCGCGTGCTGGGCCGGGGTCAGGTGAACCATGCTCTGGGTGCCCGAGGCAGCCGGCACGATGCGAATCCCGCCCGGCCCCTGCAACAACACGTCACGCAGCTCACAGCGCCCTTCAATCACGTCCGCCAGCGTGCGTTTGGGTGTAAGCCCCAACAACACGTCGACGTTCGCCAGGCCCAGGTCGGCGTCCAGCAGCATGACCCGTCGGCCAAGCTCTGCCAGAGCCAGGGACAAGTTCACTGACACGTTAGTCTTCCCGACGCCACCTTTGCCGCCGGTCACCGCGATCACCTGTACGGGATGCATGCTGCCCATGTTCGTTCTTTACCTTGTCTTACTTAGACGGAGGCCACATTACTGGCTGCGCGTTCACATACGGAACAATGCATGGCAGACCATCGATGTAGGTACAAAAAATATTCATGATTACCTCAGCCGACCTGCTTGGTCGGGCTGTGGTAGATATCAGCGAACATATCAGCCATGGCTTCTTCGCTGGGTTCTTCCTGCATTTGCACACTCACGGCACGACTGACCAGTTGATGACGGCGCGGCAGATGCAAATCATCCGGGATCCGCGGCCCGTCGGTCAGGTAGGCCACCGGTAATTCATGACCGATCGCCAGGCTCAACACCTCGCCCAGGCTTGCCGTTTCGTCCAGCTTAGTCAGGATGCAGCCGGCCAGCCCGCAGCGTTTGTAGCTGTGGTATGCGGCGGTTAGAACCTGTTTCTGGCTGGTGGTTGCCAATACGAGATAATTTTTTGACTTGATACCGCGTCCGGCCAGGCTTTCGAGCTGCATGCGCAGGGCTGGATCGCTGGCTTGCAGGCCTGCGGTATCGATCAGTACGACGCGTTTGCGCAGCAGCGGCTCCAGCGCCTGGGCCAGGGACTGACCCGGATCCACATGGGTCACCGACACATTGAGGATCCGGCCGAGGGTCTTGAGCTGCTCCTGGGCACCGATGCGGAAACTGTCCATGCTCACCAGGGCAATGCTCTGGGCGCCGTACTTGAGTACATAACGGGCGGCGAGCTTGGCCAGGGTGGTGGTCTTGCCCATGCCGGCAGGACCGACCATGGCGATTACCCCGCCTTCTTCCAACGGCTCGACTTCCGGGGTCGCGATCATCCGCGCCAAGTGCGCCAGCAACATGCGCCAGGCCTGACGAGGCTCCTCGATATCATTGATCAGCGCCAGCAGGTCCCGGGACAACGGGCCGGACAGGCCGATGCGTTGCAGGCGACGCCACAGGTTGGCCTGGGCTGGACGGCTGCCTTGCAGCTGGTTCCAGGCCAGGGAGCCGAGCTGGACTTCCATCAGCTCACGCAGGCTGTTGAGTTCAAAGCGCATCGAATCCAGGGCCCGCGGATCGACACCCCGGGCAGGTGCTGCGGGCGCCGGCTCAGGACGACGCGGTTCGGCGTGGGCCTGCTCGATCAGCGGTTCGGCAGCAGTCAAAGGCAGGCCGGCCGTCAGCGGCTGACCGGCAAACAATTGACGATTGGTGCCTGCCGCGCCCTCGCCTTCGCTGCTGCGCAGGCTCAGCTCGGCCTGGGCGCTGGCGATGCGCGATTGGGTCTTGCGCAGCTCGTCTTCGAGCTCCATGTTCGGAACCCGGGGAGCCAGCGCCGACAATTTATAATCCAGCGCAGCCGTCAGTTCGACACCGCCAGCGATCCGGCGATTACCGATGATGGCCGCTTCAGCGCCCAGCTCGTCACGAACCAGCTTCATGGCCTGACGCATATCGGCGGCGAAAAAACGCTTCACTTGCATAAACCACTACCTCAGCCGTTGGGCCCTACTGTCGCAACGATGGTCACTTGCTTGTTGTCCGGTATTTCCTGGTACGCCAGCACATGCAGCCCCGGAACCGCGAGGCGCCCGAATCGCGAGAGCATCGCGCGAATCGGACCGGCCACCAGCAGGATCACCGGTTGGCCTTGCATCTCTTGCCGCTGGGCTGCTTCGATCAGCGAACGCTGCAGCTTCTCGGCCATGCTTGGCTCCAGCAGAACACCCTCTTCCGAGCCTTGTCCTGCCTTCTGCAGACTATTGAGCAATATCTGTTCCAACCTTGGCTCCAAGGTGATCACAGGCAGCTCAGACTCAGTGCCTACAATGCTTTGGACGATTGCGCGGGACACGCCGACCCGAACCGCAGCCACCAGGGCGGCGGTATCTTGACTCTTGGAAGCATTGTTGGCGATAGCCTCGGCAATACTGCGTATGTCGCGCACGGGCACTTGTTCGGCCAACAGCGCCTGCAGCACCTTGAGCAACTGCGACAACGAAACCACACCCGGCACCAGCTCTTCGGCCAGCTTCGGCGAGCCTTTGGCCAGTACTTGCAGGAGTTGCTGGACTTCTTCGTGGCCGATCAGCTCGCTGGAGTGTTTGTACAGGATCTGGTTCAAATGGGTCGCCACCACCGTACTGGCGTCCACCACGGTATAGCCGAGGGACTGCGCCTGGGCCCGCTGGCTGATTTCGATCCACACCGCTTCCAGGCCAAAAGCCGGATCCTTGGCGGTGATGCCGTTGAGGCTGCCGTAGACCTGCCCCGGGTTGATCGCCAACTCGCGGTCGGGGTAGATCTCGGCTTCGGCCAGGATCACCCCCATCAGCGTCAGACGGTAGGCACTCGGCGCCAGATCGAGGTTGTCGCGGATATGCACGGTGGGCATCAGGAAGCCCAGGTCTTGGGAGAGCTTCTTGCGCACCCCCTTGATCCGCGCCAGCAACTGACCACCCTGGTTGCGGTCGACCAATGGAATCAGGCGATAACCGACCTCCAGGCCGATCATGTCGATTGGCGTCACGTCATCCCAGCCCAGTTCCTTGGTTTCCATGGCGCGAGCCGGCGACGGCAGCAGTTCCTGCTGGCGCTTGACCTCTTGTAGGGCCTGGACTTTCTGCGCGTTCTGCTTCTTCCAGAACAGGTAGGCACCACCCGCTGCGGCGGCGGCCATGGTCAAGAAGGAAATGTGCGGCATGCCTGGCACCAGGCCCATCACCGCCATTAGACCGGCGGCAACGGCCAGGGCCTTGGGCGAGGCGAACATCTGCCGGCCGATCTGTTTGCCCATGTCTTCGGAGCCCGAAGCACGGGTCACCATGATCGCGGCCGCTGTGGATAACAACAGTGATGGCAATTGCGCCACCAAACCGTCACCGATGGTCAACAAGGCGTAGACCTTGCCGGCGTCGCCAAACGTCATGTTGTGCTGGAAGATACCGACGGCCATGCCGCCGATCAGGTTGATGAACAGAATAAGCAAACCGGCGATGGCGTCACCGCGTACGAATTTGCTGGCACCGTCCATGGAACCGTAGAACTCGGCCTCCTGGGCCACTTCCAGGCGACGCAGCTTAGCCTGGCCCTGGTCGATCAGGCCGGCGTTGAGGTCGGCGTCGATCGCCATTTGCTTGCCGGGCATCGCGTCGAGGGTAAAACGCGCACTCACCTCGGAAATCCGCCCGGCGCCCTTGGTCACCACGACGAAGTTGATGATCATCAAGATGGCGAAGACCACGATACCGACCACGTAGTTGCCGCCGATCACCACCTCACCGAAGGCCTGGATCACCTTGCCGGCGGCAGCGTGCCCGTCCTGGCCATGGAGCATCACCACGCGGGTGGATGCCACGTTCAGCGCCAGGCGCAACAACGTGGCCACCAGCAGAATGGTCGGGAATACGGCGAAATCCAGCGGCCGCAGGGCGTATACACACACCAGCAGCACAACGATCGACAGGGCGATGTTGAACGTAAAGAACACGTCCAGCAGGAACGGCGGCACCGGCAGCATCATCATGGCGAGCATGACCAGCAGCAACAGCGGCACGCCCAGATTACCCCGACTGAGGTCTACGACATTGCTGCGCGCGGTGCTGAATAACTGAGAGCGATCCACCAATATTCCCCGTTCCTGTGAAGCAAACTTTTGACGCCCCGGACGGGCGCAGACGGGGTATTGCAAGAAGCCTTCCAACTTTGGCCGCAGGTAGGAACGGAGGGCGCTACAGGAAAAATCATGCCCCGCCGAACGCAGAACCTGTGGTGAGGGAATTTATCCCCGACGGGCTGCGAAGCGGCCCCTGAATCTGGGATATTCAGGTATGCCTGGGGAATTGAGTGGGTCTGGTTTGGGGCCGCTTCGCAGCCCAGCGGGGATAAATCCCCTCGCCACAGGGTCCGCCGTGAACCCACTCCAAACAGAACAGTTCTGCACCTGGTTCAACGCTTGCCTATAGCCAGACTCAGGAATCGCGTCACAAATCCGGTGGAATCGGCAAATCCTTGAGTGGCTCGGGGCGCTTGCCCTTGCCGGCGCGGTGTTGGCGAATCTGGTAGACGTAGGCCAGCACCTGGGCCACGGCCAGGTACAGGCCGCCAGGGATTTCCTGGTCGAGTTAAGTGGAATAGTAAATCTGCGATTCATGGAGGATGACGTCACCGCGAACCTACCCGGGCCCTCGGCAGGAGCGCTCTTCGTGGCGAGGGAGCTTGCTCCCGTTCGGTTGCGCAGCAACCGCCAGTAAGCGAGGGCCGCTGCGCGACCCAGCGGGAGCAAGCTCCCTCGCCACGGGGTTTGTCGATACCCGCGCAAACCTAACAGTTCTGCTAGTCCCCCCCTCTGCGTCCAAGCCTCGATAATCCCCCCTGAGCCTCATCCAAACGGAGCGTCGATCATGCAAACCACGCAGCTCTGCACTTACCGCTACGACCCGCTGGACCGCCTCACCAGCCACAACACCGCGACTCACGCCCCAGTCCAGCGGTTCTACTGCAAATCGCGCCTGGCCACGGAGATTGGGGGCGCTATCAGTCGATCGATCGTCCAGCACGACGACCAACTGCTGGCCCAGATTGAGACCCAAGGCGACACAAGCCAGGCAACATTGTTGGCAACCAATCAACAACGCTCGGTATTGCATGCCATGGTCTCCAACGAATCACGATCCTTTGCCTATTCGCCCTATGGCTATCGGCCTGCTGGCAATGGCTTGCTGAGCCTGCTCGGCTTCAATGGGGAACGACCGGACCCGGTGACCGGGTATTATTTGCTGGGGAATGGTTATCGGGCGTTCAATCCGCTTTTGATGCGGTTTAATAGTCCGGATAAATTAAGCCCGTTTGGCGAGGGTGGATTGAATCCTTATGCATATTGCTCAGGGGACCCAATAAACAGGAGCGACCCGAGCGGGACGACAGGTATTATACAAGTACTTCGACAAATGTTTTCGCATTCAGGCAGCCGTGGTCAGGCGATCTCACGCCTCCGCACCCGCAATGCATACACAAAAATAACAGCCTATACGATAAAAGCAGATGAAGAAGCCTCCACAATCGTTCTAACCCAAACAAAATACACTGAGCGTGATGGCATTACTACGAGGTTAGGTACAACTGACACCGCCCGCTACACGAAGCTAACACCCAAAAACCCAACCCTTAAAGAACTCGCCCTCTCAAATGTGTCGAATTTTACGGGACTTGATGAACTCGCGCTCGATACAGCGGCACTTGAGCGCATCTCCCTTATCAATTTTTTTAACCATGCAGAAAGAAGCAGAGCACACTTGAGCCTCTTACCTGATATCACTCTTAAAAAATATCAGACATCGGATTTTTATAATAAATTACTGAGCACTGCAAACTCTGGAAAGTTGCAAGGGGTCGCTCCGAGCGCGATTAAATCTCTAAACCCCATAAAAGAGACCGCACCCAGCGCTTATTTAAGTAGATATCACGAAGAACTACAAAAAATTAGGCAGACTTTGAAATAATCGCCTTTTTTTCGACTAGCGAATTTTCAGCAATTAAAAAGCGACATATGTCGACACTCAAAAATCAAGAGTCCCGTCGCAAATCCGGCGGAATCGGCAAATCCTTGAGAGGTTCGGGACGCTTGCCCTTGCCGGCGCGGTGTTGGCGGATCTGGTAGACGTAGGCCAGCACTTGGGCCACAGCCAGGTACAGGCCGCCAGGGATTTCCTGATCGAGTTCGGTGGAGTAGTAAATCGATCGCGCCAGGGCCGGGGATTCGAGCAACATCACTTCATTGGCCACGGCGATTTCACGGATTTTCAGCGCCAGGAAGTCACTGCCCTTGGCCAGCAACACCGGAGCGTTGCCTTTTTCGGGGTCGTACTTGAGGGCTACGGCGTAGTGAGTCGGGTTGGTGATGACCACATCGGCGTCTGGGATCGCCGCCATCATCCGCCGCTGGGAGACCTCGCGCTGCAACTGTCGGATCCGCTGCTTGACCTCCGGCTTGCCCTCCGAGTCCTTGTGCTCGTCGCGCACTTCCTGCTTGGTCATCATCAGCTTCTGTTTGCTCTGATACAGCTGGATCGGCACGTCGATGGCGGCGATGAGGATCAGGCCGCAGGCTATCCACAACGTGCTCCAACCCACCAACTGCACACTGTGGATGATGGCCTGCTCCAGCGGCTCGTGAGCGATGCGCAACAGATCGTCGATGTCGGACTGCAACACCGTCAGCGCAACAAACAGAACCAGCAGGAATTTCCCGAAAGCCTTGAGCAGTTCCATGAGCGCCGAGGTCGAAAACATGCGTTTAAGACCAGCGGCGGGGTTCATCCGACTGAATTTGGGGGCCAGGCTACCGGCGGCGAACAACCAGCCGCCCAGGGAAATCGGGCCGATAACAGCGGCCAGCAACAGGAAGATCAGAACCGGCTGCATCGCCAGAATCGCGATTTTGCCCGAGTGCAGCAGATACTGGGCCATGGACCCCGGCGTGAGCAGTACCTCACGGGGCAGCGAGAAATTCAGCCGCATGATTTCCAGCAGATCCAGGGCCAACCCGCCACCATAAATCAACAACCCACCCACCCCGGCCAGCATCACCGCCAGGGTATTGAGTTCCTTGGAACGGGCGATCTCGCCCTTTTCCCGGGATTCGCGCCGGCGCTTGTCCGTGGGGTCTTCTGTCTTGTCCTGGCCACTCTCGCTCTCGGCCATGGTTCAGCGTGCCTGTGCCATGTCGCGTAGCAGTTGCAAGGCCTGGATGGCCAGCGGCTGATACTGGTTGAGGATATCCCCCAGGCTGATCCAGAAAATCACCATGCCCAGCGTGAGGATCAGCGGGAAACCGATGGAGAAAATGTTCAGCTGCGGCGCTGCCCGGGTCATCACGCCAAAGGCGATGTTGACCACCAGCAGCGCAGTGATCGCGGGCAATACCAGCACCATCGCCGCACCCAGGACCCAGCCGAGTTTGCCGGCGATTTCCCAGAAATGATTGACCAGCAACGCGCTGCCCACCGGCAAGGTGGTAAAACTCTCGGTCAATACCTCGAACACCACCAGATGCCCGTTCATGGCAAGAAACAACAGCGTTACCAGCATCGTCAGGAACTGACCGATTACCGCCGTCGTCACGCCATTGGTGGGGTCGACCATGGACGCGAAGGCCATACCCATCTGGATAGAAATGATCTGCCCCGCTACCACGAACGCCTGGAAAAACAACTGCAGCGAAAAGCCCATCAAGGCGCCGATGAGGATCTGCTCGGCGATCAACATCAGGCCGCTGAGGTCCAGGGCATTGACCGGCGGCATCGGTGGCAACCCGGGCGCAATGACCACCGTGATTGCCAAGGCGAAATACAGCCGCACGCGGGTCGGCACCAAGGTTGTACCGAACACCGGCATGCTCATGAGCACCGCGGCGACGCGAAACAGCGGCAGGATGAACGACGCCACCCACGTACTGATCTGGGTGTCCGTCAGCGCGAGCATCGACATGAGGTCAGCCGATCAACTGCGGAATACTGCCGTACAACTGCAGGATGTATTCCATGAAGGTTTGCACCAGCCAGGGCCCGGCGACGATCAGCGTCACCAACATCACCAGCAGGCGCGGCAGGAAGCTCAAGGTCTGCTCGTTGATCTGGGTCGCAGCCTGGAACATTGCCACCAGCAACCCCACCAGCAGACTGGGGATCACCAGAATGGCAACCATCACGGTCGTCAGCCAGAGTGCTTCACGGAACAGGTCTACCGCTACTTCAGGCGTCATATCGCCCTCCCCGCACAAAAGGCCTAAACACCGCCGAAACTGCCCGCCAGGGTACCGATGATCAGCGCCCAGCCATCCACCAACACAAACAGCATGATCTTGAACGGCAAGGAAATGATCAGCGGAGAGAGCATCATCATGCCCATGGCCATCAGGATACTGGCGACCACCAGGTCAATGATCAGGAACGGGATGAAAATCATGAAGCCGATCTGGAACGCGGTCTTCAGCTCGGACGTCACGAACGCCGGCACCAGGATGGTCAGCGGCGCCTGGTCGGCACTGGGGATATCGGTGCGCTTGGACAGGCGCATGAACAGCTCCAGGTCGCTGCTGCGGGTCTGGGCCAGCATGAAATCCTTGATCGGCACTTCAGCCTTGGCCACGGCATCCTGGGCGGTGATTTTTTCTGCCAGGTAAGGTTGCAGCGCATCCTGGTTCACCCGGTCGAACACCGGCGCCATGATGAACATGGTCAAAAACAGCGCCATACCGGTGAGGATCTGGTTCGAGGGGGTCTGTTGCAGGCCCAGGGCCTGGCGCAGGATCGAAAAGACAATGATGATCCGGGTGAAGCTGGTCATCAGCATGACGAACGCCGGGATGAAGCTCAGCGCGGTCATGATCAGCAGGATCTGCAGGCTGACCGAGTATTCCTGGGCCCCTTCGGCGTTGGTTCCGAGGGTGATCGCCGGGATCGACAGCGGATCGGCGGCGAACGCCAACGGTGCGGCCAGCATCAAGGCCAATGCCAACAGAATGCGCAATGGCATTACTTTTTATCCTTCTGGTCTTTACCCAACAGTTCCATGAGGCGCTGGGCAAATTCGGGGCTGGCCTGCTCGGCGGAGGGCACCTGCACCGGCTCCTTGAGGACGTGCAAGGCGGTGATGGTACCCGGGCTCAAGCCGAGCAGGATCTGCTCGTTACCGACCTGTACCAGCACCAGCCGGTCGCGCGGTCCGAGCGCGCGGGAACCGACGATGTCGATGACCTGCCCCTTGCCAGCCGGCCCCGCCTGCTGCACACGCCGCAACAACCAGGCGAGAAAGAAGATCAAGCCCAGAACCAGCAGCAAGCCGAGCACCAACTGCGCCAATTGCCCGGCGATACCACTGCCTGCTACCGGCGCAGCGGCGGCCGTGGCAACCGGTTCGGCCGCCAGCACACTCAATGGCAGCATCGCGGCTGCAGCGAAGAAACCTTTCACTCAGCGCAACTTCTTGATGCGTTCGCTCGGGCTGATCACGTCCGTCAGGCGAATGCCGAACTTCTCATTGACCACCACCACTTCGCCATGGGCGATCAAGGTGCCGTTGACCAGTACGTCGAGCGGCTCGCCGGCCAGGCGGTCCAGTTCGATCACCGAACCCTGGTTGAGCTGCAGCAGGTTGCGGATGTTGATGTCGGTGCTGCCCACTTCCATGGAGATCGACACCGGGATATCGAGGATCACATCCAGGTTCGGACCATCGAGCGTCACCGGCTCATGACTCTTCGGCACGCTGCCAAATTCTTCCATCTGCAGGCGACTGGACGCATGGGCGCCAGTGTCGGCGGCCAGCAAGGCGTCGATGTCGGCTTGCCCGGCATCGCCGGTTTCTTCCAGGGCCGCGGCCCATTCATCGGCCAGCGCCTGGTCATCCTGGGTATTCATATCGTCAGCCATCACGTGTCCTCGGCGGGCAAAAATTCAGTTAGAAGCAAAAAACCATTACAAACTTAAGGCGTTCGACACCGCTCAGCGGCGTTCGATCGGCTCGATCACCTGCAACGCCAGGTTGCCTTTGTGAGAGCCCATCTTGACCTTGAAGGCCGGCACGCCATTGGCGCGCATGATCATGTCTTCCGGCATCTCGACAGGGATGATGTCCCCCGGCTGCATGTGCAGGATGTCCCGCAGGCGCAGTTGCCGGCGAGCGACCGTCGCACCGATCGGCACGTCGACATCCAGCACGTCCTGGCGCAAGGCATTGATCCAGCGCTCGTCCTGATCGTCGAGGTCCGACTGGAAACCGGCGTCGAGCATTTCACGCACCGGCTCGATCATCGAGTACGGCATGGTCACGTGCAGATCGCCGCCACCGCCATCGAGTTCGATGTGGAAGGTCGAGACCACAATGGCCTCGCTCGGGCCGACAATGTTGGCCATGGCCGGGTTCACTTCCGAGTTGATGTACTCGAAGTTCACTTCCATGATCGCCTGCCAGGCTTCCTTCAGGTCGACGAAGGCCTGCTCCAGCACCATGCGCACCACCCGCAACTCGGTTGGGGTGAATTCCCGACCTTCGATCTTGGCGTGACGGCCGTCACCACCGAAGAAGTTGTCCACCAGCTTGAACACCAACTTGGCGTCAAGGATGAACAACGCGGTGCCGCGCAACGGCTTGATCTTCACCAGGTTGAGGCTGGTGGGCACGTACAGCGAGTGCACGTACTCGCCGAACTTCATCACCTGCACGCCACCGACGGCCACATCGGCCGAACGGCGCAGCATGTTGAACATGCTGATGCGGGTGTAGCGGGCGAAACGTTCGTTGATCATTTCCAGGGTCGGCATGCGTCCGCGAACGATGCGGTCCTGGCTGGTCAGGTCGTAGCTTTTGACGCTGCCCGGTTCAGCAGCGTTTTCGGTCTGTACCAGACCGTCGTCGACACCATGCAACAGCGCATCGATTTCGTCCTGGGACAGCAGGTCCTGCACGGCCATGTCGTGTTCCTACTGCAATACGAAGTTAGTGAAGAGCAACTGTTCGATCACCACTTTGCCAAGCTCTTTCTGAGCGACTTCCTGCACGCTGGCCGTGGCTTTCTGACGCAACATTTCCTGGCCGACGGGCGTGGCCAAGGTGTCGAAACTCTGTCCGGAAAAGAGCATCACCAGGTTATTGCGGATCAGTGGCATGTGTACCCGCAGCGCTTCCAGGTCAGCCTGGTTGCGACCTTGCAGAGTAATGCTGACCTGCATGTAGCGTTGACGACCGTTCACGGTGTAGTTGGCCACGAAAGCGGGCGCCATCGGTTCGAAAATCGCCGGCTGCTTGCCCACCGGCGCAGCCTCGACCGCCACTGCCGGCTTGCTCTGAGCGCTGTGCATGAAATACCAGGTCGCCCCCACGGACACGCCGATCGCCAGGAGCAAACCCACCACGATCATGATGATCAGCTTGAGTTTGCCTTTGGTTGCAGGGTCTTTTACAGCTGCTGCTTCACTCTTCGCCATGCCAATAATCCGTCACTAATCGGGGTTTTCACTGTTGCACGGCAAGGCTGGAGCAAGTGTTATGCCAGAAGTGACAAGAGAGAAGATGGCGGGCCGGATGCAATCTTTGATCGCCCTGAAACCAATGTGGGAGCGAGCGTACTCGCGATAGCGAAGGATCAGTTACCCGCAAGGTGACTGACAAGCCGCTATCGCGAGCACGCTCGCTCCCACTGAGGGGTGTGTGACATCAGGCGTAGTAGTCGACCGCACTGGAGCCAATGACGCTGGTGGTACTGGCCGCCACTTCCGCAACGCTGGCCGGCAGGTGTTCATCCGCTGAGTCCACTCGCCCACCGGACGACGTCGTGCGCCCGGCCTGGGCTTGCTGCTGGGCCTGCTGCCCCTGGTTCTGCGAGCCTCGGGATTGATCGGACACGCTGACATCGACCTGGCCCATGCCCTGCTGAGCGAAACTGTCCCGCAGGCGATGCATCTGCCCCTCGAGAGCTTCGCGAACGCCGGAATGGGCACTCATGAACGTGACCTGGGTCTGCTGGTCCGGAACCATGTTCACCCGGATATCCAGGCGTCCAAGTTCGGCGGGTTGCAGTTGGATGTCGGCCGCCTTGAGATTGACGCTGGACAGGTACATCACCCGGTTGACCACCTCTTCGGTCCAACCGCTCTGATTCATCGCGATAGGTTGATTGACCGGCACCGCGTTGGCGGTCTTGGGCGTAGCAGCCTGGGTCAGTGCGGCCAGGCGGTTGGCGAAATCGTCCACGCGAGTATCACTGGAAGCGGCGCTCAGGTCCTTAAGGCCTTCGCTGATCAAGCCGCCGAATGCCTTGTCACCGCCCTGCTGGCTACCGGACTCGGTACTGTTCTGGTCGGCCTGCACCGTGAGCATGCTCGCCATGCCTGCGGCGAAGGTCTGCGCCGAAGTCGGCTCACCGTCGAGCGACGCCGAGGCAGCAGTCTTGGATTGCGCCTGGCTGGAGGCGGAAACATGACCGCCCTGTTCCATCGCCAACCGCAAGGCGGGCAATGCGTCGAGCGGGTCGGCTTCAGGGTCAAAGGCTGGGTCGACCTCCGGGACCACCGCAGCCTGGGCTGGCGCCACCAGCGGGGCAAGCGGTGCCGCGACGGCTGTGGTGACCTGAGTCTCGGGCGTGGCCACAGGCGCAGGTTCCGGCGCGATTGTCGCCACCGGCACCGTCACGTCGGGTAGCAATCCTGGATCAAGGCTCGGATCGACGGGTGCAGCCTCCGCCACTGGCGTCTCAGCCGAGTCGGCGTTGTCGTCACTGGCAGTCTCGTCGTCGGCGCTAACCGGTTTTTCCGCGGGCAAGGGTTTGCCGCTATCGGCAACTGTCGGTTCCGAGGTGGCAGGGGTTTGGTTGCCGGTGTCTTTTTTGACGGTGTTACTGGAAGCGTTGTCGCGCGCCGATTTCACTGGTGGCTCAGGGGCCGCCGCAGCCTTGTCAGGCGCCTGCTTGGCGAAGACTTGAGCGAAGCTGGAGGCTCTATCCCCGAGATCCGGGGCCGCTGCCGGTGAATTGACGGCGGCCTTGGGCTTGGCCTGGACAGAGGCCTGAAGCAGTGTATTGGGGGTAACGGGCATAAAAAGGTCTCCGCTGCACTGGAATCATAGGTACAGTCGAGACTAGGCAATGCAAGGCACGGGCCAACGTCTGCCCGACCGTCAAATCTCAGCAGTGAAAGCCTTCGCGCTCTTCCCTGCAAAGCTTGCGAACATAAGCAAATTCGCTGTCGATTTCGTTGACCAGTTTCTCGATACCGCCCAATGACGGCTGCTTGGCACGTTGTTCCAGTTCGCCACACAGCTCGGCCAGGCGGATAGCGCCCATGTTGCTGCTGCTGCCCTTGAAGCTGTGGGCCGTGGCGCTCAGTTTTTCAGCGTCCCGTGCCTCATGCAGCACGCGCAAGCGAGCCTCCGAGTCATTGAGAAACGTATCCAGCAACTCCAGATACCCCTCCTCCATGACTTCCTTCAGCGTGCTGAGGACGTCGCGGTCCAGATGAATCTCGTTCACTTGTTCGCTCCCTGATCAAGAATGGCGCCGATTATGCCGGAGCCTCCCAGAAAAACTCCACGCGGGCACTACGACCATCGTCTGACCAACTGGCTTGGTGGCTCAACTGGCGTACCAGGCTCACGCCGCGCCCCGACAACCGATCAGTGTCCACAGGGCGCGCCAGCACCCTGGCGACGTCAAAACCCTCGCCACTGTCCTCGACCTCTATGGCCAGGCGACCACCCTCGCCGCTTGGCGAGACATGCAAGTGCACCCGCACATAGCCGTCGCTCAGCTCATCCAGGCGCGTATTGCGCTCTCTGTAATAGCGGGCAAAACCCACCGCGTCACGCTTGAGGCTGGAGTCGAGCCCCAGCACCCCATGATCCAGGGCATTGGAATACAGCTCCGACATGACGCTGTAAAGGGCGCCACTTTGCACCCTGAGCCCATGGACCTCAAGTAACAACTGCAGCAAATAGGGCATCGGATTGAAGCGCTTGAGCGTTTGCGCCCGGAATTCGAAGCTCACCGACCAATCCAGAGGGCTGGACTGGCCGCTATCGGAATAGACCGGTGGCGGCGGATTGAGTTGCGTCGGGGCGACCAGTCGCAACTCGACCATGCTGAAGTCATCCCGCGACTCACCGCGAAAATCTCGCAAGGCCTGCTGGATATCTTCAAACAGCAGGTCGGGTTCACGGTTGGCGGCAAATACCTGTTGCAGCCGTTCAACGCCAAACAGTTGCTCGTCTTCGTCAGTGGTATCGATCACGCCATCGGACAACAGGAACACCCGGTCACCCAGCGACATGGTATGCACTTCGGTGCGGTCATCGAATAATTGAGGGGTGAGCACGCCCAATGGCAGGTGACGCGCCGGCAATGGCGTACGCACGCCGCTGAGGCTGTCATGCAGGTATCCATCGGGCATGCCGCCGTTCCAGATCTCTACCGTGCAACGCTGGAAGCTCAGGCATAACAACGTCGCGCAACAGAACATGTCCACGGGCAGGATGCGTTTGAGCTTGGCATTCATCTCTCGCAGGATCTGCGCCAAGCCATAGCCTTTGGCGGTCATCCCGTAGAACACTTCCGCCAGCGGCATCGCGCCGACCGCCGCCGGCAAACCGTGGCCGGTGAAATCCCCCAGCAGGACGTGCATGTCGCCGGCCGGATTGAACGCTGCCAACAGCAGGTCACCGTTGAACAAGGCATATGGCGATTGCAAGTAACGGATGTTCGGCGCGCTCAGGCAGCCGGAGTGGGCGATCTTGTCGAACACGGCCTTGGCGACCCGTTGCTCGTTGAGCAAGTAGTCATGGTGCCGGGCAATCTGGTCGCGCTGCTCCACCACCGTGGCCTGCAACCGACGCAAACGGTCCATGGCCTTGATCTTGGCCGCCAGGATCACTTGGTTGTAGGGTTTGGCCAGGAAATCGTCGCCGCCCGCCTCCAGGCAACGGGCCAGGGCTTCGCTCTCGGTCAACGAGGTGAGGAAAATGATCGGGACCAACTGGTCCCCGGCCAACTGCTTGATTTTCTGCGCGGCTTCGAAGCCGTCCATTACCGGCATCATTGCGTCCATCAGCACCAGGTGCGGACGCTTTTCCAGATAGACCTCGACCGCTTCGGCGCCATCGGCCGCAGTGAGCACATGATGCCCCTGGCGGCGGACGATGGTCGACAACAGCAGTCGATCAGCGGCACTGTCTTCGGCAATCAGGACCGTCAGTGGCTCCGACGACGATTGCATGGCGATCAACTGATGTCGAACAGCTTGTCAAAATTGGAGATCGCAAGGATTTTCTTGACGTCGCTGCTGCTGTTGACGACCCGGATGTCCGACTCGTCGCCACCGGCATGATCACGTAACAGCAAGAGCATGCCCAAGGCGGAACTGTCGAGATAGGTGGCCTTCTTCAAATCCACCACAATGGACTCGGGCTTGTTAATGAGTCTCTCGTAAGACTCGCGAAACTCCTGGTGCCGTCCGAAATCGAATCGACCTTCGATCGAAATCGTCAATTTCTTCCCATCTTGGGATACTTCTGTAACGACTGACATGTTCAGCTTCCCTGTCATGGACATACGTGTACAAGGTGTAGCATCAGGTAGAGGTCTGAGCAAGGTTTTGCCTCGATCATCCGACAAAATCCTGGCTTCTCATCAATAGGGATTCTGACGCGGCAGGCGCTGGGACAATTCATCCAGCAGTTTCTGTTCGCGCTTGTCTTCCAGTTGCCGCGCCTCATCAATATAGCGCTGCACCAGTTTGCGCAACCCTTCGACCCGGGCAAACGCCTCTTGCCAGCTCTGACGGGCCTTTTCCAGGTTGTTCTGGTGCCAGACCAGGCTTTGACGCTGTTGGTCGATAGCGGTACCCAACTGCGCGAGGAATCCTTGGTAACCCAACAACCACTGCCCGGAAACCCCATGGGCGCCACGGGCGATCCACTGTTCCTGGTATTCGAGTCGAAAGTTTTCGAGGTCAGCCAGCTTGCTTTCGGCGACTTTGACCTGGCCCTGGAAATAGGCCAGTCGCTGGACGGCGGTCTTCTCGGCCTTTTCGGCCATGTCCACCACTGGCGCCAGGCGTGCCGCACGACTCGTGGCCATGGCCGGTTACGTGCCTGAGACCGGGGCGAAAATAGTCTGCAAGTGCGCTTCGCTGGCGCCCATGCCGATGTTGTCGTTCAGGCTCTGGCGCAGATAAACGGCCATGGACGGGTAAAGACTGATGGCGGTGTCGGTCTCGCGATCACCGCCGGGGACATAGGCGCCGACGCTGATCAGGTCGCGGCTTTGCTGGTAGCGCGACCAGTACTGCTTGAACTGCTGGGCCCGCTTCATGTGTTCGGCACTGATCACCGACGGCATGACCCGACTGATGGACGCCTCGATGTCGATGGCCGGGTAATGCCCTTCTTCGGCCAGGCGCCTGGACAGCACGATGTGCCCGTCGAGTACGCCCCGGGCCGAGTCGGCGATGGGGTCCTGCTGGTCGTCGCCTTCGGACAGCACGGTATAGAACGCGGTGATGGAACCGCCGCCCTTTTCCGCATTGCCTGCGCGTTCCACCAGTTTCGGCAGCTTGGCGAATACCGAAGGCGGATAACCCTTGGTGGCCGGCGGCTCGCCGATGGCCAAGGCGATTTCCCGCTGAGCCTGGGCGAAACGGGTCAGAGAATCCATCAGCAACAGGACGTTCTTGCCTTTGTCGCGGAAGTACTCGGCAATGCGCGTGCAGTACATGGCTGCCCGCAGGCGCATCAATGGCGCATCGTCCGCTGGCGAAGCCACCACCACCGAACGCTTGAGCCCTTCCTCGCCAAGAATGTGCTCGATGAATTCCTTCACCTCACGACCCCGCTCGCCGATCAGTCCCACCACGATGATGTCGGCCTCGGTGAAACGGGTCATCATGCCCAGCAGCACACTCTTGCCCACCCCGGTACCGGCAAACAGGCCCAGGCGCTGGCCGCGCCCGACCGTCAATAAACCGTTGATGCAGCGGATACCCACGTCCAGCGGTACGCTGATGGGGTCGCGCTTGAGGGGGTTGATCGTCGGGCCGTCCATCGGCACCCAATCTTCGGCCTTCATGCCGCCCTTGCCATCCAGGGCGCGCCCGGCCCCGTCCAGCACGCGCCCGAGCATGCTCATGCCCATGGGCAGGCGACCGTTATCGGCCAGGGGTACCACGCGCGCACCGGGCGCGATACCGGCGACACTGCCCACCGGCATCAAGAAGACCTTGCTGCCGGAAAACCCCATGACTTCGGCTTCGACCTGCACCGGGTGGTAGCTGTCGTCGTTGATCACCATGCAACGGCTGCCCATGGCGGCACGCAGGCCCTCGGCTTCGAGGGTCAAGCCGACCATGCGCAGCAGGCGACCTTCCAGGATCGGTTGGCCGGCCAGCTCACTGGCCTCGGCGTAGCTGCCCAGGCGCTTGCCGAAGCTGGTTCGCTCAAGGCGCATCGCGGCTGTCCAGTGCAGAAGCGTCCAATTCAGGTACATCCAAGCCAGCATCGACCGGCGCGGCATCAGCGCTGATCAGGGGTTCGTCCGGCAGTTCCAGGCTCAGGTCGGGAGCGGCTGGATGCAGGGCCTGTTCGTGCAACTGGTCGAACAATTTGGCCATGATCTGGCTGATGCGAGTTTCAACGGTTGCGTCGATGCGGCTGTGTTCGGTTTCCACACGGCAACCGCCGGGCAGCAGCGAAGCGTCCTCGACGATACGCCAGGTTTCTTCATGGCGTTCGCGCAGGGCCTTGACCAGCTCGAAGTCCTGGGGATTGATGTACAGCCGCACATTGCCCACGCCCAATGGCAACAACTTGAGCGCTTCGCGCATGACATGTTCGATCTGGGTCGAATCGATGGCCAGTTCACGCTGGATGACTTGCCGGGCAATGTGTTGCACCAGCCCGACCAGGGATTTCTCGATCTGGGTGTCCTGCTCGGCGATGGGGTCGAACAGGTTGAGCATCAGCGATTCCAGCGCACGGAGCTTGGCCGTCAGCGCCACGTCGGCTTCCTGGCGGACCTTGAGCGTGGTGCTGTGGAAGCCTTCCTTTTCACCCACGGCAAAGCCTTCGTTGTAGGCCTCCTGGCGAATGCTCTCGACTTCCTCGAGGGTCAGTGGCTGGACTTCTTCCAGCGGCACTTCCTCCGGTTCCGGCAGCTCTTCCACCGGTTCCGGCTCAGGCTCGGGAACATGGGGGTCGAAGCTGGGCAGCGACCAGACGTCGAAACCACCGACGTCACGGGCGCGGATCAGGTCGCTGGGTGCTTCATCACTCTTGGCAGACATAACGACCTTAGATCATCTCTTCGCCGCCCTTGCCACCGAGAACGATCTCCCCGGCTTCGGCCATGCGGCGGGCGATGGTGAGGATTTCCTTCTGTGCGGTTTCCACGTCGCTGACGCGTACCGGGCCCTTGGCCTCGAGATCGTCGCGCAACAGTTCGGCCGCCCGCTTGGACATGTTCTTGAAGATCTTTTCCTTGACGCCTTCGTCCGAGCCCTTGAGGGCCAGTACCAGCACGTCGGACGACACTTCGCGCAACAGCGCCTGGATGCCACGATCGTCGACATCGGACAGGTTGTTGAACACGAACATGAGGTCTTCGATCTGACCGGACAGGTCTTCGTCGAACTCGCGGATCGAGTCCATCAACTGACCTTCGATCGAACTGTCGAGGAAGTTCATGATGTCCGCCGCGCGCTTGATGCCGCCCAGGGTGGTGCGCGAGGCATTGGAGTTGCCCGAGAACTGCTTCTCGAGAATCTGGTTCAATTCTTTCAGGGCCGCCGGCTGCACGGTGTTGAGCGAAGACACCCGCAGGATGATGTCCAGGCGCACCTTGTGGTCGAAATTGCCCAGCACTTCACCGGCCTGGTCCGGGTCGAGGTAAGCCACCACGATCGCCTGGATCTGCGGGTGCTCGTAACGGATCACGTCGGCAACCGCCCGCGGCTCCATCCACTTGAGGCTGTCCAGGCCGCTGGTGTTGCCGCCCAGCAGGATCCGGTCGATCAGGCCGTTGGCCTTGTCCTCACCCAGCGCCTGGGTGAGCATCTTGCGCACGTAGTCGTCGGAACCGACGCCCAGGCTGGTCTGATCGCCGACGATGTCGACGAACTCACTCATCACCTGCTCGACCTGCTCACGGTGCACGTTACCCATCTGCGCCATGGCCACGCCCACCCGCTGGACCTCCTTGGGCCCCATGTGGCGCAGCACCTGGGCAGCGTCGGTCGAACCCAGGGACAGCAGCAGGATCGCGGCTTTGTCGACCCGGGACAATTTGGCAACAGCGGCTCGATTATCACTCATCTGCGTTAATCCACTCTTTCACGACCTGGGCCACACGACCCGGATCTTCTGCCACCAGACTCTTGATAGCGTTCAACTGAGCGTCATAGCCTTCGCTCGGGCTTGGCAGCAGAATGCTCTGCGGCCCGCCGAGGCTGACGCGATCGTTGGCCAATTCGCCATCCAGGCCGCCCATGCCTCCCAGCTCGACATCACCGAAGCCTGCCAACTGCTTGCTCTTGCCGCCACCGGTGATGTTGTTGAGCACCGGACGCAGCACGCCAAACACCAGCACCAGGATAAACAGCACACCCAGTACTTGCTTGACCACATCCCAGAACCAGGGTTGCGAATAAAACGGAATATCGGCGACCACTTCACCGCGCTCCAGGGAGAACGGCACGTTGATCACGCTGACGCTGTCGCCGCGGCTGGCGTCGAAACCGACGGCGTCCTGCACCAGGCGAGTAAAGCGCGCCAATTCGTCGGCGCTCCATGGCGCACGACTGGTTTCGCCGTTGGCCGCGTTGACCTTGACCTGATCGTCCACCACCACGGCGACCGACAGGCGATTCAAGCGGCCCTGCTGTTGCTTGGTGTGGCTGATGGAACGGTCGAGTTCGAAGTTCTTGGTCGACTGCTGACGCTTGTCGGCCGGATACGGCGCCAGCATCGGCTGGCCGGTGGCCGGGTCCATGATCTGCTGGCCATTGGCATCGATCAGCGGCTGCCCAGGCTGGACCATGCCGGCGGCCGCGGTGGCGCCACCGGTGGTCTGCGGCGCGCTGGCCGGCGATGGCGGCTGGTTGCTCAGGGCACCCGGTACGCCTTGCGGGCCATTGCTGGCGGTACGCTGTTCATTCACCGACTGTTCGCTGCGCAACGCCGGTTGGTCCGGGTTGAACTGCTCGGAAGTGGACTCGACGGCGCTGAAATCCACATCGGCCGACACTTCGGCTTTGTAGCGATCGTTACCCAGGATCGGTTGCAGGATGTTGTGCACCCGCTGGGTCAGCATGCCTTCCATGCGGCGGCTGTAATCGAATTGCTTGCCAGCCATGGTCAGTTCGGAGTTTTCCGCCTGATCGGACAACAGGTTGCCTTTCTGGTCGACCACGGTGATCTGCGATTTGCTCAGTTCGGGTACGCTGGTCGCCACCAGATTGACGATGGCCACGACCTGGCCTGGCTCCAGGGAACGGCCCGAATACAGCTCGACCAATACCGAAGCGCTGGGCTTGCGCTCATCGCGCACGAACACCGAGCTTTTAGGGATCGCCAGGTGCACACGGGCACCCTTGACGTTGTTCAGGCTGGAAATGGTCCGCGCCAGCTCACCTTCCAGGCCGCGACGATAACGGGTCGCTTCCATGAATTGGCTGGTTCCCAGGCCCTGGTCCTTGTCCAGGATCTCGAAACCGATGTTGCCATCGGTAGGCGTCACGCCAGCGGCGGCGAGCTTGAGGCGCGCACGGGCAACGTCATCAGCCTTGACCAGCAACGCGCCGGAATTGGGTTCGACGGTGTAAGGAATGTCGGCGGAAGCCAGGGTTTCCATGACTTGCTTGGCGTCCATGCCCGCCAAGCTGCCATATAGCGGCCGGTAGTCCGGCTGCTGGGACCACAGCACCACGGCAAAACCAATCGCCACGCTGGCAGCCAGGCCGACCAACAGGCCCACCTGACGCAGCATGGTCATCTCGGAGAGATTTTCCAGGAAGGACAGACCGAACAGCGGCGGTTTGCCGTCTACCGGAGTGGCCTTGGCCGGAACGTTATCAACGGCTGCTTCTGCCATGACTCAATAATTTCCTTAAACCGGCATCTGCATGATGTCTTGGTAGGCTTGAACCAGCTTGTTACGAACCTGGGTCAACGCCTGAAACGAGACACTGGCTTTCTGCGAGGAGATCATTACGTCCGTCAGGTCGACGCCACTTTTGCCAATCTCGAAAGCACTGGCCAACTGGTTCGATGCCTGCTGGGTATCGTTCACTTTATTGACGGCCTGACCGAGCATGTCGGAAAAGCTGCTGCCACCCACCTGGGGGACCGCGACCGATTTAGGCTGGGCCATGGCGTCCATTTGCATGGCCCGCATGTCCAGCATCAACCGATTAAATTCAATACCTTGGCTCATGGTCTACTCTCTCTGGCGGCCCGCATTTTTTTGACACTTACTCAGCGGGTATTCAGGTATTAGCAACAAGGGTGCCAGCTCCATGGCGATGGAAAACAAATGCGCGCACTGCCTCATTGTGGGAGCGAACTTGCCCATCACATCACTGACCCGCCGCTATCGCGAGCAAGCTCGCTCCCACAGCGGGGTCTTATGCTTATTCAACTGGCGAACAGATAAGCCTCGACATCCATGCCGGCGTCGCGCATTTGCGCCAGCTTGTAGCGAAGGGTGCGCGGGCTGATCCCCAGGCGTTCGGCCGCCTCCTTGCGACGACCGCGTTCGGCGCGCAGGGTGTCGATGATCATCTGGAACTCGCGACGACGCAGGTCGTCTCCCAAGGCGCCGGCCGACTCGCCTTCCACTTCCACCGAGGGGGCAAAGGCCGCTGCTGGCACCGGCGACAGCGCAGGCAACGGTGCGCAGGCCACCGGCCCCGCCAGGCAGAAATCCTCCGGCTGGATCAAGCCACCCTGCTGCAGGATCAAGGCCCGCTGGATGGCGTTATCGAGCTCTCGGACATTACCCGGCCACGGGTAGGCAACCAGACAAGCCCGGGCTTCGGCTGAAAGCCGGGCCGCCGCGTGCTTCATTTTATTGACGTGCTTGTTCAGCAACCGCTCGGCCAGCGGCAGGATATCGGCGGTGCGCTCGCGCAACGGACGCCAAGCCAGCGGGAATACCGACAAGCGGTAATAGAGGTCCTCACGAAACCGTCCCGCCGCCACTTCGCTGGCCAGATCGCGGTTGGTGGTTGCCACCACGCGGATATCCAGGCTGATGGGCTTGCGCGCGCCGACCCGCTCCACTTCCCGCTCCTGCAATACCCGCAACAGCTTGGCTTGCAAGCCCATCGGCATTTCGGAAATTTCATCGAGCAGGATCGTGCCACCGTCGGCCTGCTCGAACTTGCCGGCCTGGGCCGCGATGGCGCCGGTGAACGAGCCCTTTTCGTGGCCGAACAACGTCGCCTCGAGCATGTTGTCGGGAATCGCCGCGCAATTGATGGCAATGAACGGTTCGCTGGCGCGCCGGGACTGCTGGTGGATATAGCGCGCCAGCACTTCCTTGCCCGTACCGGACTCGCCGGAAATCAACACGGTTGAATCGCTGCGCGCCACCCGCGCGGCCAATTCCAGCAGTTGCGCACTGGCCGGTTCGATGGCCACCGGGCCTTCGCCCTCGACCGCGAGGCTGCCCAAGGCATGGCGTGCGACCAGGTCCAGCAGTGCTTTTGGCTCGAACGGCTTGACCAGGTAATCCGCGGCGCCCTGGCGCATGGCGTCCACCGCGCGCTCGACGGCGCCGTGAGCGGTCATCAGCAAGACGGGCAATTGCGGCTGACGGGCACGTAACAGGCCGAGCAATTGATGGCCGTCCATGCCCGGCATATTGACGTCACTGACCACCAGGCTGAACGCTTCGCGGCCCACCGCCAGCAGCGCCTCTTCCGCCGAACCGACGGCGGCGTAGTCGTGCCCGGCCAGCACCAGGGTATCGGCCAGCGCCTCGCGCAGGGCCCGGTCATCCTCAACCAGTAACACCTTGATCGCCATTGCTTTCACTCCACCTCTGGCGCATTGGAAAACAGCGGCAAGCACACCGTCGCACAGGTGCCACGGCCCAGCCGCGAGCGCAGTTGCAATTCTCCCTGATGGGCACGGGCCACGGCCTTGACCACGGTCAGGCCCAGGCCGGTGCCAGTGGTCTTGGTGGTAAAGAACGGCTCGCCCAGGCGCGCCAGCACGGCCGGCTCGATACCGCTGCCGTTGTCGCTGACACACAGGCGCAAGGTGTTGTCCCGTGTGTACAAGTGCACTTTCAGCCGGACGTCGCCACCGCTGGCCTGGATCGCGTTTTCGATGAGGTTCAACACCGCGCCCACCAACGTGTCGCGGTTGCACAACACTTCGCCGACGTGACTGTCGCACTGCCAGCGGATCGGCAGCTCCTGTACATGGGTCAACGCCGCGGCCTGCAGCGATTGCAACAAGGCCTTGGGGGTGACACGGTCGGTCAACGGCAGCTCGCCGCGAGCGAATACCAGCATGTCCCGCACCTGGTGCTCCAGTTCGTGCAGGCGCTCTTTCAAGCGTCCAGCGAAGCGTTGCTGGGTTTCCATCGGCAATTGCTGTTCAGTCAGATGACTGGCATAGAGCAGCGCGGCAGAAAGCGGCGTACGAATCTGATGGGCCAGCGAGGCCACCATCCGCCCCAGGGAAGACAAGCGCTCGTGGCGAGCCAACTGGTCTTGCAAGTGCCGGGTTTCAGTCAAGTCATTGAGCAGCACCAACTGCCCCGGCTCGGCGTCCAGCGAGCGCGTCGAGATGGACAGGCGCCGACCATCCTTGAGGGACACTTCATGGCCATCGTCGTCCCGGGGCGCAAAGCAACGGGCAATGACGTGCCGCCACAGCTCGCCTTCCAGGGGCAGGCCGAGCAACTCGCAGGCCGCCGGGTTGGCTTCGCGCACACGGCCGTGGGCGTCGATGACGATCACGCCACCGGGCAACAGGTCGAGGAGATTTTGCAGACGATTGGCCAGGCGCTCCTTTTCCGCCAGCTCCTGCATGCGCTGGGCGCTGACCACGGCCAGCTCGCCCTTGAGCTCGGTGACCCGGGCTTCAAGCAGGCTGTAGGAATCCGTCAGTTGGCTGGACATCTGGCTGAACAGCGAAAATGCCTGCTCAAGTCCAAGCCGGCTTGCCTGCTCGGCGGAGGGCATGTGTCCCGGCTCGGGGACAGGAGACATCTGGGCGACTTGGGTCATCGTGCTCTCTCGCTTGGCTGACCGTCAGTTAAACGGAACGTTGCGAGGGCTATAGCAATACCCGTGCCGAAAAAAAACCGCCTGAAAATCAGGCGGTTGGAAAACAGGCGTCAATCATCCGCCTGTTCATCTCCTTCGCGACGGCTCATGCCGTACTTGCGCATCTTCTCCACCAGGGTGGTGCGACGGATGCGCAGGCGTTCTGCGGCGCGGGCCACGATGCCGTTGGCATCGTCCAGCGCCTGCTGGATCAGCCCTTGTTCAAGGCCTCCCAGGTAATCCTTGAGATCCAGGCCTTCGGGCGGCAGCAAGGCATTGGCGGTAAAGTCCGGCGTGTGACCGTTGATGGCCACCCGCTCCTCCAGGTCGCTGCGCAGGCTGTCGACCATTTGCTCGTCTTCGTCGTCGACGTAGCGGAATTTCTTCGGCAGTTCGTTCACGCCGATCACCCCGTACGGGTGCATGATCGCCATGCGCTCCACCAAATTGGCCAGCTCGCGGACGTTGCCCGGCCAACCATGGCGACAGAGGGACATGATCGCCGCCGAGTTGAAGCGGATCGAACCGCGTTTCTCGTGCTCCATGCGCGAGATCAGTTCGTTCATCAGCAACGGGATGTCTTCGACCCGCTCACGCAGCGGCGCCATTTCGATCGGGAAAACGTTGAGACGGTAATAGAGGTCTTCGCGGAAACTGCCAACCTCGATCATGCTCTCGAGGTTCTTGTGCGTAGCGGCAATGATGCGCACATCAACGCTCTGGGTCTTGTTGCTGCCCACGCGCTCGAAGGTGCGCTCCTGCAGGACTCGCAACAGCTTGACCTGCATCGGCAGCGGCATGTCGCCGATTTCATCGAGAAACAGCGTACCGCCGTTGGCCAGCTCGAAACGCCCGGCGCGGCTGGTGATCGCGCCGGTGAAGGCGCCTTTCTCATGGCCGAACAGTTCGCTTTCCAGCAACTCGGCCGGGATCGCGCCACAGTTGACTGGCACGAACGGCGCTTCGCGGCGCTTGGAGTGGTAATGCAGGTTGCGCGCGACCACTTCCTTGCCGGTGCCCGACTCGCCCAGGATCAGTACGCTGGCGTCGGTATCGGCGACCTGCTGCATCATCTGGCGCACGTGCTGGATCGCCCGGCTGGTGCCGACGAGGCTACGGAAGAGATTGGGTTCGCGATGCCTGCCACGCTCGCGGGCCTGGTCGTACATCTCGCGATAAACCTGCGCGCGATGCAGAGAATCCAGCAGCTTGCTGTAGCTGGGCGGCATTTCGAGCGTGGAAAGTACCCGGCGGCGCTGGTCTTCAGGCAAGTCAAGGGAAGAATTTTCGCCCATTAACAAAACCGGAAGGAACTCATCCCAGGTTGAGAGTGTCTTTAGCAAGCCCAAAAGCGTTGCGGGAGCATTTACGGTCCCGATAAGGACACAGATGACTTCACGACTGGACGACAATGAGCCGACAGCCTGCTGCCAGTCATGGCTTCCGCAGGGTAAATTTTCTTCACCAAGAAAATTTAGGATCACCGCCAAGTCGCGGCGGCGGACGCTATCGTCATCGATCAGGAGAATTTTGGTTTCACGCCACATGCAATAGCAACTTCCCTAGTCAACCCAATGCCCGAAATTAGGGGGCAAGCTAGACGCTTGCAGACTTGTCATGCCTGTAGACGCCTTAAATCTGTAAACAGCTACTAGTTAAGTCAAAAAACCGTGCACAGTCAAATTTATGGCGCAACGGGTTCGGATTAACTGAGCATTAACCGAACAGATGGTAAACCTTTGCGGCGTTCTGTGCTTGATGGATCTGTTGCATCTCGTCGACGATCGCCTGACGCTCTCCCGTCGCAGCCTCCAGCAATTGCCGATAGACCCCTAGCAATTCCTCAAGATTGATCCGCAACGCCGCCTCGTCCACCTGAGGCTCACCCAGGACGTCTTCCATGCAGGAACGGCAAGCCAGGTCCAATTGACCGATGGCTTCCCAGTTTCGCTCGGCCAAGGCATCGACCAGGGCATCACGGGTATGTTCGATTCGCTGCAGGACAAGACTCATGAGAGCACTCCTTAGAATTGCGGACCAGGCGCGGCAATGGCATCCCAGCCTTCCTTGACCGTGCGAAGCAGATCGGCGACTTCGTCGAGGAGCTTCACATCGGCCTTGACGTTGGCTTCGGCCAGACGTTTCATCATGTAGGTGTAGAGCGCATCCAGTTCGGCCACTGACTCGGCCTGGTTTTCCAGGTCCAGACCTTCACGCAAACCGCCGACGATGCCGATGGCCTTGCTGATCAACACGCCTCTGCTGGCGATATCGTTGCGCTCCATCGCACCCTTGGCCTGGGCGATACGATCCAGGCCACCTTCCATGAGCATCTGTACCAGACGATGGGGGCTTGCTTCGGAGGTTTGCGCCTGGGCGCCAATCTTCTGGTATTGGCGAAGGGCTAACATCGGATTCATGTTCTACCTCATCTGAAAACTTCGGTTCGTATAAACAGCGTATCGACGTCGCGTCAAAAAACTTTAGACCGAAAAGCCGAAAGCCCGGAGCGCTGTCAAAACGTTGCCGGGCTTTTTGCGTCGGTCGAAAATCAGCTGTTTTTCTGTTGTGCCGTCAATGCTTCGAACATCGAGGTGATGTTGCTAGCAGTCGCCTTCAGCTTGCCGACCAGGGTGTCCATGTCGTTGTACTTTTTGGTCAGCACGGCGGTGAGGGTCTCGACTCGGCGGTCCAGGGCCGCCTGATCGTTCGTCAGCCGGGTCTGGGTCTTGTTCAGCGCCGTGGTCCGCTGATCCAGGATACCGCCGGTCTGGGAGTAGGGTTCGATAGCCTTGCCCATACGCTCCAGCAGACCATTGGTACCGGTGAACAACGTCTGGACTTCACCGCTGAGCTTCTTGTCGTTCATCGCCGTGGTGAACTTGGTGGTATTGAAATCCAAGGCACCGGTCTTCTGGTTGGTGGTGATACCCAGTTGCGCCAGTACGGTGAGCTTGTCGCCAGAACCGGTCTCCGACAGCGGACCGCGAATCGACGCCAGCAGCGAACGAGGCAACGCGTCACCGGTCAACTTTGCCGGCACGGTAGGGTTACCGTCAGCATCGAGCGAAGGCTTGGTCAGCGCGGTGATACTGGTGGCAATGGCGTTATAGGCGTCGACGAATTTCTGGATGGACGCTTTCAGACCATCATTGTTCGGCGCGACGGTAATGGTTGAAGTAGCGCTCGCTCCCCCGCTAAGCAAATTCAACGTCAGTCCGGAAATAGCCGTGCTTACGGTATTGCTTTTGCTGGTCAGCGCCATGCCGTCGATGGAGAACGCGGCATCCTGCGCCACAGCACCAATCGCGCCCGCCGAAGTTGCTGTCAGCGCAGCGCCGCCAGCACCCACGACGTTCGTCCCGTCTATCTCAAGTCCGGCTATGCCGCTGACTGAGATGTCGGATCCAGCCCCCGTAGTCGTCGAACCTAACACCAAGCGCGAACCAAAGGAGTCGGTCACGATGTTGGCACTGAAACCCGCCGCCTTGAGGGACACGTCGGCGTTGATCGAGTCGCGAACCGATTGCAGGGTCGCGCCTGCCCCCACGTTGAGGTTGTAGTCGACGCCGTTCTGCTTGATGGTCAGCGTTCCGGTCGGGATGGCACTGCTGGCACCACCGGCAAAGGCCGCTGTGGTGACCTTGGAAGCCGTTGCAATTTTATCGACCTTGATTGAATAGGTACCACCCACCGCAGAGTTGCTGGCGGTAGCCGTCAGGACACCAGGGGCGGAAGATGTCGCGGCAAAACCCGAGAATTGCGGGTTCGTGGTACTGGCCAAGTCCTTCATGGCGGTATTGAAGGCCGCCAACAATGACTTCAGGGTTCCGACCCCGGAGATACTGTTGGTAGTCGTCGTCGTCGCTCGGGTGATCTGACCTTGCTTGGCGGCCTTGTCGGAATCGACCAGCGCCTTGACGATCGCGGTGGTATCAAGGCCAGAGCCTAGACCCAAGCCAGGTAGAATTGGACTTGCCATGTGGGACTCCCTTCAGTGTGTCGCCGGCCTTTTGACCTTTACAACGCCCAAAAGAACATAACAACAAAATTCGTGCCGGTTGTCAGGCTTCGGCGCTGAACAACAAGCTGTTTGCATCATTCAAACTGTTGGCCAGTTTCAGAACTTCTTCGTTCGGGATCTGGCGAATCACTTCACCGGAACCACTGGCAATCACTTTGACCACTACTTTGCCTGAAGGCTCATCAATAGAGAACTCCAGGTTGCGCTTGACCGACTGAACAAACTTCTCGATTTCCTGAACGGCCTTCTTGAGTTTGTCCTGCTCGGCGGCAGCGTCTTTAGGCGCTTGCTTGACCGGGGTTACGGTAGCAACCTCGGCTTGAGGCTTCTCCACGGGCTTGTCGACCACTGCAGGCACCGGCTTCGCCGCTGGATAAGACAAGTTCAGCTTCACGCTCATATCCATGTCCATCACCTCTTGAACGGAAAAAGCGAGAGAGCACGCAAGCGCACTCCCCCGCTAAAACTCATCCGGCTATTACTGAAGCAGCTTCAGTACAGCGGATGGCAGTTGGTTGGCCTGGGCCAGAACCGAAGTAGACGCTTGCTGCAGAGTCTGCTGCTTGGTCAGTTGCGCAGTTTCAGCCGCGAAGTCAGTGTCTTGTACGCGACCCAGTGCAGCACTGGCGTTTTCGTTGATGTTCTGCAGGTTGGAGATGGTGCTGGAGAAACGGTTTTGTGCGGCACCGAGGTCGGCACGGGCAGTGTTGATGTCTTGCAGTGCCGAGTCGATCGCAGTGATGGCAGCCGAGAAGTTGGTTTCAGCAATGGCGCTGGTGGAGCCAGCGATGGTGATTGCCGAACCTACACCCATGGTGTCAGCGTCGAAGCTGGCGCTCAGGGTCAGCGTGATCTGGTTGGAGGCACCAGCGTTGGAGCCGACCTGGAAGGTCATGGTGCTGGCGGTACCGTCAAGCAGGTTCTTGCCGTTCAAGTTGGTGCTGTTGGCAATACGGGTCAGCTCGGCGCTCATCTGCGAGAACTCTTTGTTCAGAGCGTCACGATCGGTTGCGCTGTTGCTGTCGTTGCGAGACTGAACAGCCAGTTCACGCATACGTTGCAGGATGTTGGTTTGCTCCTGCATCGCGCCTTCAGCGGTCTGCGCCATGGAGATACCGTCGTTGGCGTTCTTGATCGCCATGGTCTGACCGCGGATTTGCGAGGTCATGCGGGTAGCGATCTGCAGGCCGGCGGCGTCGTCTTTGGCGCTGTTGATTTTCAGGCCGGAAGACAGACGGGTCATCGAAGTGGACAGAGCATCGGAAGCCTTGTTCAGGTTCTTCTGAACGTTCAACGATGTGACGTTAGTGTTTACTGTTAAAGCCATGACGAATTCCTCGTTGGTTGGGTACTGCGGCTTCCGGCCCTGGCAACCGCCGGGTGTGGCCTAGAGAACCTTCGTAATAGTTATCGTCGGGTTGGGAACTTGCTTGAGGGCTTTTTTCAAAAAATTTGCTAGCAGACTGCCACCCCTTGTGAAACAAGGGGTTAGCGTTGGGCAAAGGCCCGAAAAATGGCGTCAAGAAACCGCAGAACAAAACCGCAGGCAAAAAAATAGCGCCACAGGCTGACCTGAAGCGCTAATAGGGAAGGAGGTAATCAATCAATCACGATAAAGAATCGCCGATCCCCAGGACAGGCCTACACCGAAACCGCTAATTGCCACGCGCTTCCATTCGGCGTCCAGGACGTGCTTTTCCAACAGCAGCGGAATGCTCGACGACACGGTATTACCGGTCTCGACCATGTCCTTGATGAATTTCTCAGGATCTCCCTCGAAACGCCGCGCCACGGCATCGACAATCGCCGCACTGCCCTGGTGGATGCAAAACGCATCAATATCGCTCGCCTGCAGTGAGGACTCATTCAGCAGTTCGTGCAAATGAGCCGGCACTTTCAGCAAGGCAAAATTGAACACCTGGCGACCGTTCATGAAAAACACACCGTCGCTGACCTTAAGGTGCGGCGCGCCGGACCCGTCGGTGCCAAATTTGGATTTGCCCAACTGCCAGCTGGCACCCTCCGCCATCCAGGTGGCCGTGGCCGCATCGCCAAACAACATGGTGGTGTTGCGATCTTCAGGGTCGACAATTTTCGAATACGGGTCGGCGGTGACCAGCAATCCGTTCTTCAGCCCTGCAGCCTCCATGAAGCCTTTCAGAGCATATATGCCGTACACGTAGCCCGAGCAGCCGAGCGATATATCGAACGCCGCCACATGGGTCGGCAGCCCGAGCTTGTCCTGCACGATGGCGGCCGTGTGCGGCAACCCCTCTTCGTCACCGTTTTGGGTAACGACGATCAGTGCATCGATTGAATCGCGCGAAAGCTCCGGGTTGTTGGCGAACAACGCGTTCACTGCTTGTACACACAGATCCGAGGTTTCCTGGTCAGCGTCTTTGCGCGGCAAGAACGCCGAACCGATCTTTCCAAGGATGAACTCTTCATCCTTCTCGAATTTGGCACCCTGAGCGTAGTTATCCACACCAGCGGTCGGCACGTAACTCGCTATGCTTTTTATGCCAATCATCATGGCTTCCCGATCATAAATAGCTACTGAATATGTACCCCAGAAACGCGGAGGGGGTGCTTCCAACGATTGAACCGCGGCCCCGGACGCGAAGTTCGATGAACTGAACGCGCCTCCGGCCCGGAGAACACAATACATTGAAGATGCACTTTATGACCTATGCGTCACGCCGTTTTCTATAGGAAAACAATTTATCCTCGCGCGACCATGCAGCGAGGTGATGTTTTTCATATTCAATCGGGCAGCCAGATGTCGCGTGAAACCAACAACGCGGGGCCTGTCAGCGTCCAGTTGCGGCCCACACGTTCACGCAGGGCATCCCCAACCTGTGCTGCGGCATCAAGATCACTCAGAAAAGCCCGAATGCCATCCATCCACGCTTCGTAACTGTTGTTGACGCGCATGATTGGCAAGTCGATTCGATAAGCCTCGACGTCGCTGCAAATGACCGGATAGCCACACGCCCCATATTCCAATAATCGCAGGGGGGTCTTGAAGCGGCTGGCTGAGCTGTCACCCAGCGGCGCCAATGCCAGATCGAGATTCAGCGATGCCAACTTCTTCGGATAGGAGGCAATATCGACGTTGCCATGACACTCATGAACGAAGGGGCGTAGATGATCCGGACATGGGCCAAGCACCACCCATTGCACCTCGCCAGCAAGGTCTTTCACCACATTGGCAAGCATATCAAGCTCACTGGCGTCGCCGATGCCTCCGGCCCAACCGATTCGCGGCTGATCTGCGCAACGGCGCTGACTGTCCAAGCCGCCCCAGTCTCCCGGGGACAGATGGGGAGCAAAGACCCGGATATCGGAATGAAACCCTTTGAATGCCTGCGCCATTGCCTCGCTGTTCACCACCAGCCGATCCATATAGGACAGGCCCTGATATAACGTCGAGAGCGCCTGCTCGGACAACGATGGATATTCACTTGTATCGTAGATTTTGAAAGCCTTGGAAAAAGCCCCCATGCGCCGCATCGCCTCAAGGTTGCTATCGCTGACCGGCTGCGCCATCACAATGACATCTGCGGAGTAGCGCTCCAGTTCCACCATGGTAAGCAAGGCGGACGACAGGCGGCCGTCGATCAATCCGGCCTCATGCAGCGCGTTGAAGGACTGGATGACTCGACGCCCACCAGGGGCTCCTTGAGTGCCGGGATAAGCTAAAACAGTCGGCAGAGCCTTACAGGCTGCCAAGGGACGCCAGGACAGCTTCGAGTCCGCGAGCTTGAACGCCGCACCGGCCGCAAGCGAAAAATTGAGGTTATATGCCGGATCCCGAGCCAGTTGAGGCAACCATCGCTCATATAAACAGTATTGCTGCTCCGGCGAAGCCGCGGGACTTTCCGACTCGCTAACCAACAACTTCACTCGCGGCGTCCACACATTCAAATAACCGGTTTGCTGGGCCTTCAGGCAAAGATCCACATCCGCCCAAGGCGCAAGTTCTTCGTCAAAGCCCCCCAGCGCCAGGAAGAGCTCCTGACGCAGCATCAGGCACTGGCCACTCACAGCACTGTAGTTCTGATCCGCTTGTCCCCGGAGCATATAGCCTGCCGTATCGGCGCTCTGGCCTAGCAATGGTCTGCCCACGGTACCGCCCAGCCCCGTCAACAGCCCGGCATGACGCAGCTTACCGTCCGCATCAATCAACTTCGCCCCGACACACCCTACTTCTGGGCGCATGACATGGTTAAGCAATTGTTGCAGCCAGCCCTGCTCGATCACCCCGATGGCGCAGTCGAGGAACAAAAGCACATCGCCCCTTGCTCCACTGGCGGCCTGGTTGCGAATGGCTTCGACCGATGCGCTGGAAGAGAAACGCAGTACCTGGATATTGTCGACACCCAATTGCTCAATGCCCGACAACCAATCGCACAGGGTCGACTCTTCATTACCACGGTCCAGCAACAGTAATTCGTAGCGGCTGTACAGCGTCTGCCCCAACAGGCTATCGAGGCATCGCTGTGCGTGAGGTAACTGGCCATCGATCACAATCACGATACTGACCATTGGCGCATCGGCATGGTTGTAGTTCAGCTCGTAACAACCCGCCATTCTCGTATCAACCTGCGCCGCCGAGAACCCACGTACACGCAGGTGCTGCTCGATAAGCCCCCGCTCTTGGGGGTTATCCTGCAACGTCAGTAAATCGCTGATCACCAAGGGCTCGCTGATATGCCCCAACCCCTCGAGGCCGCCTGTTTCGATCAGGCGAAGAATGAACTCCAGCTCGAAGGCGTCTGGGTAATCGGTCACGAAACCGCCCATCCCCTGCCAGACATCCCGACGGAACAGCCAGTGCCCAACCATGGTGGCAGGCAGACTGAGCAGCAGGTCAAGATTGAAATCCGGACGCAGCATCAAGTCCAGGTTGCCGTTGGCATCGCGCATGACTTCGTCAGCATATACCGCCCGCAGTGCTGGCGCATTGATCAGGTCCAGAGCGGCGGTCAAGTAACCGCTGGACGTCAATTCATCCCCAGCCCTGAGTACCATGAACCAATCGGCACTCGACTCGAAAAGCCTTTGATTGATGAGTTCCAGACGTTGCCAGCCTGCGGCAATCTGGAACGCTTCGAGATTGACCTGGGGAGCGATGCTCGCCACATCAAGAAGCGCCAGCACAGTCACTCGAATCGAGGCGTAGCGGTCATCGAGGGCGTTTATACTGTCGAGCGTGCGAGCCAAGGCATGCGGCTCTCCCTTGCCATCAAGCACCAACACTTCGAATGTTGGCACGGTTTTGTCGCTCAAATACGCCTTGAGTACGTTTTCTTGGACATCGCTCAGCACTCGCGAAGCCAGCCACCGGCCGCCTTCACCACCCTTGCTTTGCTCTCGCAAGGTACGCACCGCTTGCTGGGTCACATCGACAAAGTGATCCAGCGAAGACCAGAATTTCGCCTGATGCTCAAGTTGAGCCTGACGCAACAAGGGCAAGGTTTGCCGGGCGCGTTCGATGGCCTCGGGAGTATTTCCCCAGGCCGTTCCGTAGTTCTTATTCTCGAACTCGGAAAGCTGCCCTTGTGCATATTTACCCGGCAACACAATACTGATACACCCACAAAGCGCCGCTTCAGCGGCCAACCCCGAGCGCTCGGCAAGATAAAAATACTCGCACTGCTGGAACAGATCGGCCAGCCCCTCCCAAGAATCTGGAAACTCAGGGGTTATCTCTATTGCATCCGGCGGCAATAGCCCAGGGTCGACTTTCGCCTGCGCGGCCCTCCCTTGGTAGTAACAGACTTTTCCCGGTATCCGTTTGGCAGGATTGGCCGGCGGGCAAAAGATACTCAGGTCAATCGCTGGCAGATGGAGGATATTGTCCTCCGGAGTCCCAGGCTGCAGCAGTCCTCGCGAATAGGCGAACAGCAGGTCATCCGGCTCATAGATACCACTGCCCCCCAGATACCCTGGCTGGTTCAGGAGATAACGTACAACGATCCCCGCCCCGAGTGGATTACCGTCGACGATCTCCGGATAAACCGCAATAGGCTCCAGGCCCTGGGACCGGTGCAAGGCGATGACATCATTGCTCAAGTAGGGCGTAATCAGATTCGGATTAAGCACCCGAGAGACGACATAGGCTTCATGGCCGGAACGGTTGAGTGCGTCGCACAGCATGTGCAGTACGCGAATGCCGGCGGAACTGCGGCGATAGTTCGGCGCATAAATGTAGTAAGGCTGTGGTCGCTTGGAAAACAGTTTGCGCATCAACACTTATCTCTCGTCGAATAGGGTGAGGTGTAAAGCCCGGTCAGCGGGCATCAAATGTCGATCCGTAATCCAGGTCACGGGCCCAATCCGCCATGCGGTCGATGGTGGCATCCAGGGACGTCCAGACGTCCAGCCCCAATCCTCTGGCCCGATTGATATCAGGCACATAGAACGAGCGCCCCGCGTCGTCGGGACGTCCCAGTACTTTCACCGGCTTCTCTGGCGCTATCCGGGAAACGACTCGCCGGGCCAGGTCAGCGATGCTGATTGCCTGGTCGGAGCCCACGTTGTAGGCAACACCGGATTCGCCGCGCACAAGCAAGGTCAACAGCCAGGCCGCAAGGTCTGCACCATACAGATAGCTGCGAATCGCCTGGCCACTGGAGTTGAGAACAATCTCATCGCCATAGAGGGCGTCACGAACGAAGTTGCCAATGGCAAAGTGTCCATCCAGGGGCAGTCCTGGCCCCGCGAAAGCAAAGCAGCGAGTCATCACCACCTTGATTCCATGACGTTGCGCATACAACGCCCCCAGCGTTTCCTGCGCCCGCTTGCCTTCCGCGTAAGCGCTGGCCACTGTATTACTTGCACAGGCTCCGCTATATGACTCGCAGACGCCGGTAGAAAAAGGCAGGCTTCCATACTGAGCACCTGAGCCGGTTATCAGCACGCGGGAGGAAGCGCTACGTGCGGCAAGGTCAAATACCCGTCGCGTACCGTCCACGAGTGTATTGAACAGCTCCAATGGATGCGCATTCGCCTCTGCCGATGTATCCGCAGCGGCATGCAGGATCAAATCGGGTGCACGCCCCGGCAAGTCCACGAGTTCACGGATGTCCCCGATAAACCAGCTGATCCAATCGCACTCGCGATATTCGGGGTGAGCCGCCAGGAAGCGCGCGGGGTTACGCGAGGTGATTGTCACCGTGATGGCGGCCCCTCGATTGTTGAGCTCGCCTAGCAATGCCAGTAGCCAGCGACCAAAGAACCCCGTTCCGCCAGTCAACAGAAGATGAGCACCGGACAGTTCATCCTGCAGGCATAGCCTGGCCAGAATCGGTTGCAGGTAATCAGGCAACCTGAATGCGGAACCTGACTGGCAAACGTGCATGTTCTTCTTCAGAAAACTGACCTCAAGGTTTCTCGGTAATCAGACTCCTGCATCGGATAGTCAGCCAACGTGACATCCTGCTTGGGGGCCTGCCAATTACCATAAACGTACGTCAGGTAACCGGGTACATCGTGTGGAGTGAAAAACTGTCGCCCCAGGAAGTTCATTGTATCCGCCGAACGAAAATGCACTTCAGGGGCGATAAACTCCGGACCGGATGACTTGGTGACCGATTTCCCATCTTCAAAAATTCGCCGCATGAAACCCAGTTCAAACGGAACGATGACGTCGCAATTAACCAGGTTCTCGAATGTAACAGACACACCGGTGACGAAATCACCGGACTTGAGGATGATGATTTCGATGCAAACGCCCGTTCGATGCGGAAGGAGCGACTTGAGATCGGACAGATGATCCAACAGCAGGGGGAATTTGTCGTCATTGATAGAAAAATCGACATCATCATCCCACGGGATCAAGTCACCATCGCGTGTGGCCCCCAGAAGCGTGCCGAAATCCATCAGAATGGGTATGTTGAACATCTCCGCAAAATCACCGACCCGTTGAATGGCATCCACTGCCAGCGCTTTGGTGAAGTCATGTGAAAACGGTTTGGCGCCATTATTGACCGCCAGCATGCTTTTAGGAGGAAGGACGATTTTCTCTGCCGAAACACCCAATTCCTCCAGTTGAGCGGTAATACTTTCCCACCAACCAGTACTTATAACGACCAGATCGTATTCCAAAGAATGCAAGGTCGAGGGCAGAACGACCGGCACCCGGCCGACGAAGGTTCCCTCCTTGAGCGGATCGTTATCAGCAAACGCAACCACGTTCAACTCGGGAAACCGGGCGAACATCAGCCGTGCCACTCGCCCGGCACCAAACAGCACCAAGCGTTTTTCTTTAAGTTGTTCAGGTACCATGTTCACCCCTTTACAGCAACGCAACGCCCAACTAGAGCATCTTCATCGCGGTACTTTGCAAAACCTCGCCCCTGTATCTGGTAGGCAATTGAAAATCCCGTCCCCTGTAGCGTATCGATCAATGCCTCATGGTCGATATAGCGACGGTAGTGCTGACCAAATCGTTTCGCCCCGCTTTCATCTTCCTTGGTCCTGTATTCCAGGAAAACCAGGCTGCCGGGTGCAAGCGTATTTTCCAGCATGTCAAAGAATGCCTTTTCCACCTCAGCATCGATCGCATGCAAAAAGAAACGCGCATAGACCGCAACGCGACGTTTGCCTTGCAGGAAATCCTGGAGGTGTTCGGTACTGCCCTCGGCGTTACTCAGCAAATACTGGACCTTGGCACTTTTTGTGCGCTGTTGGCATAAAGCGATGGCTTCGCTGGAAGCATCGAATGCCAACACCTGAAAACCGTTGAGCGCAAAAAATTCACTGTCGCGCCCGTTGCCGCAACCAAACTCAACGACCGCGTCCACGCCAATGAACTCGCCAGCAGCGAACACTGAAAACTGAGAAGGCAATTGCGGCACCGATGTATCTTGACGACTATAAAAGCCGTTCCAGTATTCCAAGCGATCAGCCAGGGTGGGATTGAAACTCATTGACGTACATCCCTTAAAATTCTTTTTAATCAATCGTGAAGTTGTCTCACGAGCCGAGGCATTAATAAAAATAGAGCGTGGTGTCGTCGACAATATCCGAATAATGACGAACACCGACTTTGTAATCCGAACGAATGGAAAGAACCGTATCGATCAATTTCCATAAATCATCACTACGGTGATAGGCACACACGCACAACTTCGGTCGTTCACGTTGTATGACTTGGCGAGCGCCACGCAGCGCGCCTTGTTCGGCGCCTTCGATGTCGAGCTTGATCAGCGTCACGTCGCCGGACATGATCTCGTCCAGCGGGATGCCAGGTACATGCGCAAGCGCTGTAGCCGGCTGCTCGGACGATAACGCACCGAGCACATCACAACTATTGGATTCGGGCGCCGATAATTGGCAAGCCACTTCAGTCATGGCCGCCTGAAGCACCCTCACTTCGGAGCGCCCGTCGAACTTACTCTGGCATTCCAGGAATGCCAGTTGCTCTGGTTCAAAAAGGCAGGCACTTTCCACCGGACCGAAACGTGATTCGATTTTGCTCAATGTGTCGCCGTTATAGGCACCGGCATCAACATAATGACGAAGGTCTTCAGCCCGGATGAATTCGGGTTCGACATATTCATCCATGAAGTCGGAACGAATCTTCGAGTCAGCATGGCCGAGATCAAGGCGCATGGCCATCAAGCCATCGAATACTTGTCGCGAGCGCTCATCATCAAGGCATAGAAATGCGGAGATGAAAGCCAAGCGTTCATCGATGACCTTAGTCCTGTAATTGCGGAAACTGGCCTCAGTGATATAAGGCGCATCCATTGCAACAAGAAATTGCTGCATGGTCATGAAATTGCCCCAACCCTTGGCCTCCAGGTCATGTTGAATGACCGCACTGTAGCGGCCACTGCCCAAGACAATAAGTGCATTGTCGGGCAGGCTGGAAAGGTCGAACGCCTTCACCGGTATCCCATCGAGCGTTGTGTTGTGTTTGCTCGCATCGTTATCGAAGAATGCTTGGACACTCCCACCGCGGTTGGCGTAAAGACGCGCCAATAGCACTCCCACTTGATGAGCGCCAAAGACATAGACCGGCGCATCAAGTTGCCTTTCCAATGGTTCATAGGAAAAGTCGGAGGCACTATCGCAAAGCAACCTGGCCATGGCGGGATAGGTGCCGAGTCGTTTCAGGACATCCAAATGATGGCGCGAGCGCAGCACCACTTCCTGTTCGGCAGCAATACTCGCCTGCGGATCGAAACGAAACTTCAGGATCGAGGATTGTCCATCAAGGGAAATCGTGCACTGATAGGTATGGCCTTCCGTCAGCGCTTCACTTTGCAGCAGATCGGCATTTTCATAGTTACGCATGCGTTGCTACCCCATTGCAGCGTTCAAAGTCATTGGGCGCGACCGCATAAAGCACCGTATCGAACGAGCTATGGGCATGACAGCGCAGAAAAAAGCGGTAACCCAGGCCGTATCCGTCTATCTGTTCAAAAATGCTCCACAGATGTTCGGCGCGGTGATAGATGCTGACGGCCAGGTTCGGACGGTACTGACGAAGAAGTTGCAAGGCCCCCTCCAGCGCAGCAGGCTCTTCGCCTTCAATGTCCATCTTGATCAGTGTCGGCGCAAAGCCCGGCAGTGCGTCATCCAGTCGAACGCAGGTCACGGTCTCGCCGCCCGATTCGACAAGATGGCCGCCAGCGCCCAACGCGCCATCGAAGCCGACCTGACGATTGCCATCGGACACACCGCAAGGAAAGTTGACTGCGTTGAGATTGCCCTGGCTCTTGACGAGCACCGCATAGTTTTCAAGGTTTGGTTCGAAAGTAGCGACGGCCTCGAAAATCAGGCCAGCGGCGCGCATCTCTTCCACGGTATCGCCGGTATAAGCGCCACAATCGATAAAACGCAACGGCTGCGGCCAAGTCGGCAAATCTTCAGGAAAATACTGTCGCGGCGAAGGCGCAGGTAACCGCGAATAATCACCCGAGATCCGAAAATCGACGATGCGATCCAGCAGCTCCCGACTGGTTTCATCGGCAAGGTTCTCGCGCAGATGGGCGATCCGATCAGCATTGGCCTCGTAGTAGCGCGGGTCCACCAACCAGTAACGAAACGGCTGCCCTTCGGGAAAATGACGAACGAACTCAACAAGGCTGACAACACGGCCATAACCCAACTGCTGCAATTGGGCCACGACTTCGCCGACATCCACGTAATTGTTGAACAAGCCGATGATTACGCAGGCACTGGCCGGATCATGACTGACAGCCCAGTCCTGGGCACTGGCGACAGGGATGCCATCGACCTGATCCAGAGACGCATCGCGATCCAGGAAAGCGCTGACCCTGACATCTCGATCCGCCAAATAAGCCTGGACCCGCTGGCCAGCCAAGCGCGCGCCATAAACCAGCACATGTTTGAAGTTCTGCTCATCAAGCATGTCGGTCTCCTGACGCGATCCGCACCAACACGGCATGCCCGTTGAGGTTGTGCAAGAAGCGGAAATCCTGGTTCGCGGCAGTGAACTCATTCACCAATCGGGTCACACCTTCGCAACCAAAGAAACCATAATCGTCAAACACCACGACAGCACCGGCCACCAGGCGTGGCAACGCCCATTCCAGCACGCTGCGCGCGGACTCATATACGTCCACATCAATGTGCAGAAAGGCCAGCCGTGGACCGACATGTTCGGCGTTATGCTCCGGGAACATCCCTTCCAGCAGGTGGACACGATCGATCACGCCGCAACGGGCGGCGAGGGCCTCCACCAGTTGAATATCCGTGTCGCTGTGTTCCCCACCCTCGTAGCGGGTATCAAGACTGCCCGCCTTGACCACACCGGTGAACGTATCAGCCAGGAACACCTTGCGGCCAGGCCGCTGGCTAGCCAGCGCCAACAAGCAACCCGAACCACCGCGCCATACACCCACTTCAAGAAAGTCGCCATCGACGCCATCCAACTGCCGGGCCAGCGACCACAGCTCATACAGCCGGTATTTATCCACGAGAGTATTGCGTTCGACCAGCGCGAGCGCTTGCTCAAAGGACTTATCGCCGCACCACGGCGCATAGCTCGAATATGGCAACAACCGCTCATGACGAATTTCAGGTGACTTGGCATGCGCCCAGGAAACCGTACCGCGCAAATAGCGGTAGCTAAGACCGGTCAATTTTCTCTTCAGCCAGGCCATTTCAGTTGCGCTCCGAAATCGCCATCTGCGCATTGAATTCGTCGCGCGGCAGGAATGGGTAAAGGTCTTCCAGCGCACCGGTCTCCGGCTTGCCCTGCTCGTTGATACGGGTCATCACACGCGGCACCCGCGCCTCTTCGACCTGGACCAGCACTTCGCAGATCACCGGACCACTGCGCGCGAGCACTTCACTCAATGCGGCGTCCAGCCCCTCGTGGGCGTCGATGCGTGCATAGCCCACGCCATAGGCGGCGGACAATTGCTGCAGGTCGGGCAGTTTCAGGCCGCTGGTGTCATCGGCACCGACCAGCAGTTTGAAGTGCATGTTCTGCGACGTACGGATGGAGGCGTAGCCCTGGTTGTTGATCACGAAGCACTTGATCGGCAGGTTCTGCGCGGCCAGCGTGGCCAGTTCCTGGATATTGAGCTGCACACCGCCATCGCCCTCCACACAGATCGTCTGTTTACGACCCGAGGCGAGGCAGGCGCCGATAGCCGACGGCACGCCGAAGCCCATCGAGCCGGTGCCGCGGTTGTGGAAGCAGCGCTGATCCTTCTTCAAGCGCAGATTGAGCAGGAACAGTTCCGAGGCGAAACCGGAACTGCCTGGGGCGATCACATCACCTTCGCTCAGCAGGTCCGACAGACGATCGGTGAAGTGATACATGCTCACGCCTTCGCTGTCGTCGGCGTGCTCAGGTTGCAGCAATGGATACCGCTCGCGCCAGGCCGCGATCTGCGAGCGCCAGGCGGAATAATCCGGCAGTGTTGCAGCCTTGATGCCCGCCAAGAGCCCTTCAATGAACGGCTTGACGTCAGCCACGACTTTGACTTCAACCGGCATTTGCAGCTTGGCGATTTCCGCCGGGTCGATATCGACCACGACCTTCTTGGCATAGGGCGCGAAATGCGCGTGGTTGTAGGCCGTGAGCGCCATGTCCAGGCGTGAGCCCAAGACAATCAACAGGTCGCAATTCTGCAGGGTGAAGTTCGCCCAGCGCGGCGCGATCGAACCAGGACGACCGCCGAAAAGCGGATGATCATCCTCGATCAGGTCCATGGACAGCCACGTCGGCATGACGGGGACGCCCGCGCGCTCGATCAATGCACTGAAAGCCTCGACCGCACCGGCCATGCGAATACCGCTGCCGGCGATGATGCCCGGACGTTTGGCGGTCTTGAGCAACTCAAGCGTGCGGCTCACCGACTCGCTGACGTCGACTGCCGCGGCAACCGGCGGCAATTTGGCACGGCGCAATTGAGCGGGATCGATCTGGACCGCTTGTACATCCAGCGGTACGTCGAGCCAGACCGGACCACGACGGCCAGTCAGCGCAGCATGTTCGAGTTCATCGAACACTTCAGCGACCGCCAGTGGGTCGGTCAGGGTCACCGCGCCCTTGGTAATCGAGGAAACGATGGAGACGATGTCGGCCTCCTGCACGCCCAACATGCGCAAACCGCTGCCGGCCTTCAAGTCGGCGGTCTTGACTTGGCCGGAGATGAAAAATACCGGTGTGGAGTCGAGCCAGGCACCCAGGGTCGCCGTGACCGCGTTAGTGGCGCCCGGACCGCACGTGGTCATGCAGGCACTCGGCCCCCCGGTCAGCTTGCCCGCCGCTTCGGCTGCGATGCCGGCGGCCTGTTCATGCAGGCAGAGGATCGGCTCCAGGTCTGGATGACGTCCCAGGGCATCGTTCAAATGCATGGCGCCGCCACCTGGCAGGAAGTACACCTGTTTGATGCCCAGTTCCGCCAGTCGATTCATGATGTAGTCAGCTACACGCATTTTGGTACTCATCGTTCAAAACCTCAGTTCGCCGAGCGCTCGGCTCAATTCAATTTGTTCAGGAATTCAAGCGCCGACCAGAATCCAGCACCGTGATCCTTGTGGCCTTGCCACACTTCGGGAATGAAACTCACCTGTGGATAATCCTTGAGCTGCGCCCAAGTGGCCGGCCAGTCCACGTCCCCGGTGCCCATCAGGACACCTTCGCCGTTACTGCCCTTGGCATCCGCCACATGCAGGTGCGCCGAATGCGGCAGCAACAGGGCCAGCGCCGCCTGGAAGTCCAGACCGAAATGGAAGCAGGCCATTTGCAGATGCGAGAGATCCAGGCACAGGCGCATGTTCATGGCCTTGGCCTGCTCGGCCAGTTCCTGCGGCATCATGAAAATGTTCTGGTGGCGCTGCCCGCCGAAGTGCCACGGGAACGGCGCCATGTTTTGCGGGATCAGTTCGGTACGACCAAAATCGATCTGGGCGCAAGACTCGCGAAAGCGTCGATACAACTCGGCCCGATGACTGACCGGGAAGGGTTCGTCAGCCGAGAAGCCACCGATGTTCGCCACGATCAGCAGCGAATCGGCGTTGGGGAAAAACTCGGCAATCTGCAAGGTCGCATCCACCACCCGCTGCAGGTTGGCAATGGAACGCTGACGGTATTCCAGGTCATCGGCCACCAGGTCCAACAGTTCGCTGTTTTCAAACAGCTCGGGCGCATGGACCACCAGGCGCGAGCATTCCACGGTCCGCAGGTACGCGTGCGGCGCCACACTAAGGTCGCGGTAGGACAGATGGAATTCGAACAGGTCGGGTTTGATCCACTGGTTGTATTGCAGGAAGTCGTGATAACGAACCGGCACGCCCCAGAGAATCGGCATGGCGTATTCGCGACGGATCACTTGCTGGGCAACCAGATCGCTGTCGAACAGGAAATCGCCCTGGGCAACGGCACGTCCGGCTTGCTTGCCCAGCAGATCGGCCAATCGATACGGCGGCAAGCCTTGGCCCGGACTGGCGACGCGCAGCATGTCCTGGGTGAACGTTTCGCCGGGCTCGATAGCACGTGCGGCGATCACACTTTTGCCGAGGTTTTCGCGGTTGAGCAATTCGCCCTGGCTGGCGTGGCGCCCCGGTCCTGTCCACGGCAACGCTTTCTCGACCTGGCGGATACCTTCGACCAGTTGACGGAATTCTTCCGGTTCCAGGCTGGCGAGGTGGTCCGGACCTTCCATGCCGCGATCGAGGGTGATGTGGCGCTCGATCAGCTTGGCGCCTAGCGCCACGGCGGCGATGCTGATGGCAGTGCCACGTTCGTGACCGGAGTAACCGATCAGGCCGTGCAGCTCACGAAGGCGCGCCAGGTAACCAAGCTGGATATCGGATTCCGGCGCCGGGTAGGTGCTGTTGCAATGCAGCAATGCGAACGGTACGCCCAAGCCGTTCAACTGCTCGATGGCGCGCTCGATCTCATGCTCCAGGGACATGCCGGTCGACAGGATCAACGGCTTGCCCAGGGACGCGGCCTTGGCGATCAGGTAAGGGTTGCAGAGGTCGGCGGAGGCGATTTTCAGCGCTGGCACGTCGAAACCGGCCAGCACGTCCACGCTTGGTTCGTCCCAAGGGGTGCAGATATAGCTGATGCCCTTTTGCGCGCAGTAGTCGCGAATCAGCCGATGTTCATCCACGCTCAGTTCGACTTTATCCAACAGGTCTTGAATGTATTCCACACCCAAGTCTTCAGCGCGCGAGCCATCGGCCTTGCGCCGGTACAGGGCTTCGCGGTTGCGCAGCTGGAACTTCACGCAGTCGGCGCCCGCCTCGATGGAGGCGTCCACCAGTTGTCGGGCCAGCTCCACCGAGCCGTTATGGTTGTTGCCCACTTCCGCGATGACAAAAGTGTGGTCCTCACCAATGGTGATCCCATCGATGCTGAATATCTGCTTACTCATTGAATTTTGGTCCGCCAGGAAGTGACACCGCTGGATTCAAAACGGAAATCGGTGGTTCGGCAGCCAAGCGCTCTGACCTTTTCGGTCACGGCTTGACGGTGCTGGGGTTGTACGAAAAACAGGAAGAAACCACCGCCACCGGCGCCCAGCAGCTTGCCACCCAGGGCACCCGCGTTAAGGGCGCACTCGTAGATCTGGTCGAGCACACCATCGCTCACGGCTTGGGAAAACTGTTTCTTGAGCATCCAACCGTCGTGCAGGCAGCGCCCGAAATCATGCAGCTCGCCCCGGATCAAGTGATGGTGCATGCGGCGGCACAGCGACACGCTTTCTGTCAGCAGCAGGCTTTGCTCGCCCCTGCTGCTCATTTCTTCGCGCTGCTGGACGTGGAGCTTGCCGGAGTCATGGGAGATGCGGGTATCGCAGAGCACCAGGCACTCTTCCAGCTCGTTGCAAATCGAATCTTCAAGGCGGATCGGGTGCACCAGGTTGCGGCCTTCCTTGAACTCGATCAGGTTGAAACCACCGAACGCCGAAGCGTACTGGTCCTGCCAGCCACCGGCGATGCCAAAGCACAGGCGCTCGGCCTGGAACGCCAGCTCCGCGACCTCATAGGTGCTCCAGCGATCACGGCGCAGTTCATTGAACGCGGCAATGACCGCCGTGGCGACCGCCGACGAACCACCCAGCCCAGAGCCCACCGGAAAATCGGAACGCATGTACAGATCCAGCCCGTAGTTGGGCTGGATGACCGAAACGATGGTCGCCAGCAGCCCCTTGTCGGCATGGTCCATGAGGTCATCCAAGGACTCATAGGACTCGCGGGTGCCCAGGTCTTCGGAGAAAATCCGGATCACATTGTCGGTACGCGGGATCAACGTCGCGTGGGAATACAGCCCGACCGTGCAACTGAGTACAGCGGCCGGGTTTTCCACGAAGTAATAGGTCAGGTCCGAACCACCGCCACTGAAGCTCATGCGCACCGGCGCCCTTGCCCGGGCCAGCACCGGCACTTCCTGGTTGGCCGCCAGCCGTGCGGGCGTGACGACGTCCACCAGGCAGCCGGATTCGTCCACGACCGGAATGGCGTTGTAGCTCAGGTCGAAGATCTTGAGCATTTCCTCGCGCGATGCACCCACTTTTACCGAACGGTAAGCGGTGTTCATGCACTCGGTGACCGGCACGTTCGTCGCCCCGCCCTGAAGCAGGTAACGACGCAAGTCGCCGTTGGTCAACACGCCTTCCAGGCGCCACAGCTCGTTGACCACAAAGACGATTTGCAAATCGCCCGTCTCGATGCACTCGACGGCATCGAGAATGGTCTGGTTCAGGTAGACCGTTTGTGTTCTGGCCAATTGGTTCATGAGTTGACGGCCTCCTTGAACCCCGACTTGAATGCGCTCAAGGCGTCAGGCGTTCCAATATCGATAAACGGCCCGGTGTAGGCACAGACCTTGAGTGACTGACGGCGGATAAGCATCGGCAGGATGTCCTGCTCCATCGAGCAGGCCTGGACGGTGCATGCCTGCAGGGAGTCGGCGGCGAACGCATAGACGCCGGCATTGACCCGGCCTGGTCCGCTCTGCCCCTTTTCATTGAGCGCCAGCAATCGCAGATCCTCGGAGCAGTCCAGGCTGCCATAGCGGGAGCGATCCTCCACCTGCACCCCCACCAGCACATCGCCGGTGGCGGCCATGGCCAACCGATAGGCCTGGCGGTCGAGCCAGGTATCGGCATTGAGTACCAGGAAGCGACCTTCGGGTGGCATTTGATGCAAGGCGTGCAGGATCGCGCCACCGGTGCCCATGGGTTGTTTTTCCACCACAATCTGCAGGTCCAGTCCGATTTCGGCCATCAGCGACGGCAGCAGCTCGGCCAATTGATCGGCCCGATAATGTGCGCACAAAACCGCCTGCGTGATGCCCGCCTGCTTGAGCTCAGCCAGCACCAGCGCCAGGAATGGCCGGCCGTGAATATCCACGACGGCTTTTTGCGAGCCTTGAAGCACAGCACTCAGGCGAGTACCGAAACCTCCACAGAGGACATAGGCACGCATCAGCGATCCAGCCCGAAAAAGTGTTCCAGGCAACGTGCCGCGTGGGCCAGGTGCTCTTCACCCAAGCCCGGCCAGACGCCGATCCAGAAGGTGTCGTTCATGATCTTGTCGGTGACCGTCAACTCGCCACTGATGCGGAAGTTGCGGCCCAGCATGTAGGGTTGACGCACCAGGTTGCCGGCGAACAGCAAGCGCGTGCCAACGTTCTGGCTATCCAGATAACGCAACAGCTCGACACGCTGGATGCCGCAGCCGTCGCGCAGGGTCACGGGAAAACCGAACCACGACGGGTCGCTGTCCGCAGTCGCCTCGGGCAGGATGAGGAAATCGGCGCAATTGGCCAGGCGCTCGCTGAGCCAGCGGAAGTTGCGCTTGCGCGCAACCGTGAAGTCTTCCACACGGTCCATCTGCGCCAGGGCACAGGCAGCCTGCATGTCGGTAATCTTCAGGTTATAGCCCAGGTGCGAATAGGTGTACTTGTGGTCGTAGCCCTCCGGCAGTTCGCCCATCTGCTTGCAAAAGCGCTGCTTGCAAGTGTTGTCCTGGCCAGGCTCGCAGTAGCAATCGCGGCCCCAGTCGCGGAAGGACTCCATGATGCGCTTGAGCAGCGGGCTGTCAGTGAACACCGCCCCGCCCTCGCCCATGGTGATGTGGTGCGCCGGGTAAAAGCTCAGCGTGCCGATGTCGCCGAACGTGCCGACCATCTGGCCCTTGTAGGTCGAGCCCAGGGCATCGCAGCAGTCTTCGATCAGCCACAGCTTGTATTTGTCGCACAGCGCCCGCACGACACCCAGGTCATAAGGGTTGCCCAGGGTGTGCGCCAGCATGATGGCCTTGGTCTTCGGCCCGATAGCCGCTTCGATCTTGGCCGGGTCGATGTTATAGGTGCCCATCTGGACGTCGACGAACACCGGGACGGCGCCGAACTGCAGGATCGGATTGACGGTGGTTGGGAAGCCGGCGGCAACACCAATCACTTCGTCGCCGGGTTTGATCGCGCGATCGCCCAAGCGCGAGGAAGTCAAGGCAGAAAATGCCAGCAGATTGGCCGACGACCCCGAGTTGGTGGTCAGCACACAGCGCCGCCCCAAGTACTTGCCCAGGCGTTTCTCAAAGGCCTCGTTGAACCGTCCAGTGGTCAACCAACCGTCCAGCACCGCCTCGGTCATCGATTGCAACTCAGCAGCACCGATTACCTTGCCAGCCGGCGGTACGCTGCTCTGGCCTGCAACGAATACCTGCGGCGCGAGCGCCGATTGCGCGTAGCGCCCCACCAGCTCGACAATTTGTTGGCGCAACTGCGTAGTACTTTCACTCATGGGTATCGCCTTGGTAATCCGCGATCTGGTTGCGGGTAAAGTTGTGCATGTCCTGGCCGTTCTGCCAGGCCAGGTGCCAGGCCAACGTGCGTTCAAGGCTGGTCGCCAGCGACCAGCGCGGCCTCCAGCCAAGCTCTTCGCGTGCCTTGTTGGAGTCGAGTGCCAATAAACCAGCCTCGTGGGGTTGCGCTAGGGGATCCACCGACCAGCGCACCGGCACCGGCCATTGCTCGGCAAGCAGGCCGACAATGGTTTCGACCGAAGCGACGCTGCCGCTCTCAGGGCCGAAGTTCCAGGCGCCGACGTGACGCTCGCCCTCTTCCACCAGCGCCCGGGCCAGCATCAGGTAGCCCATCAACGGCTCGAGCGCGTGTTGCCACGGGCGAGTCGCCTGGGGATAACGTAGGACCACTTCTTCATTGTTCTTCCAGGCGCGGAAAATATCCGGCAACAGGCGTTCCGGCGACCAGTCACCACCGCCGATGACATTGCCCGCCCGAGCGGTCGCCAGTGCCACACCAGATTTGTTCAGGTACGAATTGCGGTAAGACGCACAGAGCAATTCCACACAGGCCTTGCTATTGCTGTACGGATCAAAACCGCCCAAGGCGTCGCACTCGCGATAAGGCAAGACCCACTCACGGTTTTCGTAGCATTTATCGGTCGTCACCACGACCACTGCCCGCACGCTGGGGCAATGGCGAACGGCTTCAAGCAGATTGACCGTGCCCATGACGTTGGTGGCATAGGTCTGGACAGGGTTGCGATAGGCCTCGCGTACCAGCGCTTGCGCGGCCAGGTGCAGGACCACGTCCGGCTGGAATGCCTGGAGCGCCGACGACAGCGCCTCGCCTTCGCAAATGTCGGCCAGGTCCCCGGGGATCAAGCCGTCCAGGCCCGCGACAGACCACAAGGATGGCGTGGTGTCAGCCGGCAAGGCAAAACCACGGACCTCCGCCCCCAGCTGACGCAACCACAGCGCCAGCCAGCCGCCCTTGAAGCCTGTATGGCCGGTCAGGAAAACTTTTTTACCCGTCCAGAATGCGTTCAAGACCAGAGCTTCCATTCGGCCTGGCCGCTGCTCCAGCGCTCTTCGAGGAGTACACGGTCACGCAAGGTGTCCATCGGCTGCCAGAAGCCATGGTGCAAGTGACTCATCAACTGACCTTGCCGCGCCAGGTTGCGCATCGGCTCGTATTCCCAGGTCGTCGTGTCATCTTCAATACCATCGAGCGCAGCAGGCTCCAGCACGAAAAAACCGCCGTTGATCCAGCCGCCATCGCCTTGGGGTTTTTCCTGGAAGCCTCTGACACACGCACCTTCGAGTTCCATCGCGCCAAAGCGGCCCGGTGGCTGAACGCTCGTGACCGTCGCCAGCTTGCCGTGCTGTTGGTGAAACTCCACCAGCTCACGAATGTTGACGTTCGATACGCCATCGCCATAGGTGACGCAGAAGGTCTCATCGCCCAGATAATCGCGCACGCGCTTGAGACGCCCACCGGTACCGGTGACCTCACCGGTGTCCACCAGCGTGACACGCCACGGCTCGGCCTTGCCCTGGTGGATATGCATGCTGTTTTCAGCCAGGTCGAACGTGACATCCGACATGTGCAGGAAGTAGTTGGCGAAATACTCTTTTATGACGTAACCCTTGTAGCCCAGGCAGACCACAAAGTCGTTGATGCCGTAGTGAGAGTAGATCTTCATGATGTGCCAGATGATTGGCTTGCCACCAATTTCAATCATTGGCTTGGGCTTGAGATGCGACTCCTCACTGATGCGAGTACCCAGTCCTCCAGCCAGAATTACTGCCTTCATATGTCTCTCTCAAAATGTGAACCGCATCAGCGCCAAAGACGCTCGGACTACTCACAAGAGACGCCAATTATTCGGCGTCCCCGCCGGTAATACAGGCGTTGATACCTAGAAAGCAATTATGGTGCCACTGGCTGGAAGCCCGTGTTTACTGGGCCTTGAGGGGAAAACGGCGCTCGCCCCGGAGAGAGAAAGCGCCGTTTTTTTGGGCTTCGTTTCGCTAGGATTTCAGGATTGACTGATGGGTATAGGGAGGGAAATAAGCGCGGATGTTGCGTCCACAGGGGGAAATAAGTGTGGGAGCGAGCTTGCTCACGATAACGGCAACATAGTCACCCTCTCCATAAGCTGAACCACCGCCATCGCGAGCGGACTTGCTCGCGATGGCAGTGGTTCAGCGATAAGCCTGGGCCCTACATGCCTGCCCGGCCAATGAGCTTCGACCACGGCACCGGTACCACCGGCCCAAGGGTAAAGCCCGGACCGGTCGTCGCCAGGTTGGCGTTGTAATTCGGATCATGGGACAGCGCGTCCTGCCATTTCCCGACCAGGGCCTGGCGGGCTTCGTCCGAAGACGACAGGATGCCCGGATTCACGACCTGAACGTACGGCGTCCATACCGTGAGATAACCGGCCTGTGCGATTCGCAGGCACAGGTCCACGTCACCCAGCCCCTCGGCGAACAAGGCGTCATCCACGCCATCGGCCGCCTGGAACAGTTGCGCGGAGACCATCAGACAAGCAAAGGACACCGCAGAGCAATCCTGCTCGGCCACCAGGCGGTTCATGTAGCCCCGCGCATCCGACGCCTCACCGACGAACGCCGAGCCCACCACACCGTCGAACCCAAGCATCAGGCCCGCCTGGGTCGTACGTCCCTGACGGTCGATCAATCGGGCACCGACCACGCCGACTTCCGGACGTTGGGCCTGGTTGAGCAGGAGTTCGATCCAGTTGACGTTCACCACTTCGCTGTCCACCGCCAAGGTGAGCAGATACTCCCCCTTGGCCTGCTGGCTGGCCTGGTTGATCAGGACCGCCGTGGCAAGCCCCGGCTCGACATCGATGAACCGTACACGACTGGCCTGATGGCCCTGGCTGCGTAGCCAGTCCTTCACTGCTGCGCCGTGGACCGGATGTTCGGCCACCAGCAGTTCGAAGCGCTGGTAGCGGGTACGTTGCAGCACGTTGATGATGCATCGCTGCAGGGTTACCAGGTCGCCGTCGCCATGCAGGATGATCGACACCAGCGGACGTTCGATAAAGCGGTAGTCAATCTTGTAGACACCCGGCACCGCCGAACTGACGTCGGCCTTGTAGCCTCGTGCCCCGAGGTGGCGAAGCAGGGCCTTGCGCTCGTCGGCGTTGTCGCTGTCCGGCTGCGCCTGGCAAATCAGCAGCGGCTCGTCCAAATGCGCCAGGCCACCCATGCCGCCCTGTTCGATCAACCGCAGGAGCAATTCGAACTCCAAGGCGTCCTTGAAATCGCGCGAATAACCACCGGCCTGCACCAGCACCTCACGACGCACCAACCAGTGCCGCGCCATCAACGACGGTACGCTCAACAACAGATCGAGATTGAAGCCGGGACGGAACACATCGCTCAGGGTTTCATCGGGTTGGCGCTGGAATTCATCCATGGCCACCGCTCGGCATTGCGGTGCGTCAAGCAGCTCCAAGCTGGCATGCAACAGACCGGATGGCGTCAGCTCATCTCCCGCCTCGGCCAGGACCATCCAGTCGCAATCGCTCTGGCTGATGGCCTGGTTGATCCGATCCACATAGTTGCTTTCGTTGACCTTGACGAAATGCAGGGTGTTCTGGAGGGTCGTTTCGGCCGGCAGGTCACCGGTCGTGAACACAATGATCTTGAATGCCCTGCAAGCCCCGTTGATCACACTGTCGAAGGTGGTCTGCAGGCGGGTGAAATCCGCCTCCAGGTCCAGCAACAGGATGCCGAATATCGGTCCGCCCTGATGGCGAGCCAAGTATCGGGTGATGTCCTTGACCTGGTCCGCGCTCGGCTCACGCCCATCCAGCCAGCGTAGCAACTGGCCGGACCGCATGGTTTCGAAAAGACTGGCATGGTCCTGCACCATGACGTCCTGGAGACGCTGCGCCCATGCCTTCAACTTCAGGCTCACGGCTTCGGCACCGCCTTCTTCGAGGATCGCGGCCAATTGTTGCACCACATCAAGATTGAAAGCGTTGAGCTCGAAAGCCTTGAGCAAGCGCTCGTTAAGCGGTTCGGCGCCGGTGTTGCGCTGTGGTCGCGCCAGTTCTTTTTGCTTGAGCAGCACCGCCTCCAGCCCTTGCAGTTGCACGCGTCCGGCAGGCATCGCATGCATCAGGAACTCGAGCCTGGACAGACATTCGAAAAACGGCTGGTTGTAGAACGGCAATTCGACAAACTGCATCGGCTCGAAACGGCAGACAGGCCCTTCCAATTGCGAAAGCCAGCCCGACTCGAACAGCTTGGCCCGAGCGAAAGCTGCGCGCTGACTCAAATAATCACCAATCCCCACCAGGCTCTCGATGGCCTGCGATGACTCGTCCTGGCCCATCTCGAAAATCGAACCCAGCGTCGCCACAAGGCGCTCACGGATCGCCGCAGTGTTCGCATCACGATAGCTCAGCACGGCCGCCAGTTGGCGTGCTTCAAGAGTCGAAGGGGTTTGCAGCGCGTGCACCGCGTAAGGAATCGGCAGGATACGCACCTTCGCTGCCACCATCAGCGCACAACCATGACCAAGCTCTTGCCAGGCCAGATCAAGATCCACAGGCAATACGGCGTACCAGCGCTGTACGATCTCGGTCCGAGCGACAGCATTGATCAACGATGGGCAGTGACTGGCATACGTCGCCAAGCGCTCCGGGGCACAAGACTCGTCAAAATCCTCAACCCCCTTGCGGTCACGCCGGTAATAATCGACACGGGCAGCGTGGGCCTCAAAGGTCAGAGCGTAACCTTGGCAGGCCGAATAATCGCTATGGGCAGCCAGGAATTCCAGTGACTGATCAAGCGCTTCCGGCAGCAGGAAGGCATCGACATCGACCATGGCCAGGTAAGGCGTCGTAACGAACTCCAGCCCTTGACGAAGCTTGCTGGCGAAGTGACCTGTTTCGGGCCGATGCACATAACGCACGCCGGCCAATGTCGCCACACTGTCGGCATCCGGTTCGACAGACGAGTCGAGGACGAGCAGAGCGCATGGGTAAGCGGCGTAGTAACGCAAGGCCCTGCGCAAGGCTTCAGGTTGCTCATGGGCCAAAAGCACCAAGGTGAAACGCTCGTTCAACGGAGCGGATGAATCATTGGCAATACTGCGTTGCATATGAATTCCTATAACGAGCACGTCGCCTGATCGGCGGCATCATGTTCATGGCGTCCCGGTTCCAAATCCGGTCCTCGTTCTGTGGGTCAGACTAGGCCGTACACGGTCACTGTCAATCAATCCGGCAACCAGCCATCAGCCCAGTAGCGCAGGTTATCGCCACGCAGCATGAAGTCGCGCAGCACCACTTCACGTAGCTGATCACCCATTCGATAACTGGCCTGCGGGTCTGACAGGTGCATGCGAATCGCCTCCAACCACTCCTGCGTGCTGTTGGTCTTCACCCGGGTACAGGGTAGATGACCGCGATAGGCTTCGGTTTCGGTACAAATGACCGGATAACCACAAGCACCGTATTCCAGTAACCTGAGGTTGCTTTTGCAGTCATTGAAAATATGAAGCTCCAGCGGTGCCAGGGCCAGGTCCAGGTTCAGGCTTGCCAGCTTGGCCGGGTACGAAGAGAGCGCGACGCCGGCATGGTATTCATGCACATAGGGCCTGAGCGAATCCGGACACATGCCAAAAAAGACCCATTCGACTTCATCCGCCAGCTCGCGCACCACCTCGGAGATGACCTCCAGGTCGCCCCGGTGACTGGTGCCACCGCCCCAACCGACCCGAGGCTTGATCGAGGTGCGGCGCTGGCTGGAGATACGGTTCCACAGGTGCGGCGCCAGCATGTTCGGCACCACGCGAATATCGTGATGCAGGTTCGACAGCGCGTCAGCCAGCGGAAACGTTGAAACCACCACCCGATCACACAAGGCGATACCACGTTCCAACAGATCCTGGATATTGTCCGGCATGTTGCGGGTGTGATCGTTCTTTACCGGGATCCGTGCCACATAGTCATCGAGTTCGTAGATGCGCATGGCATTCGAATAGGTTTTCACCTGGACGAGGTCATTGAACTTACTGGTGTTGTAGCGCCCCTGGAACACAATCACATCCGGCGCTTCGCGCTCGATTTCGATGATCGACGGCATTTCATAGGACACCCGTCCGACGATCCGTCCAGCGTTATGCAATTCAATCAGCGGCTGGCTGATGCGATAGTGGCCGATGGCTGAACTGTTGAGCGCCAGGCCCAGGATCGACGGCAGCGGCTGACTGCATAAGGGGTTCCATCCAGTGCGCTGGCCCGGTGCCAGGCTGAAACTGTTACCAGTCAGGCTAAGGTTGCGGTTGTAGGCCGGGTCATTGGCGATCTTGGGTAACCAGCGCTGGTAAAACGACTCTTGCTCCTGCTCCACGCGCTGCTTCCAGAACACCTCGCGGGCAAACCCGGCGGAAGGCTTCAGGATCACGTTTGCATAGGGGGTCGTCACCACCAGATAACCTTGCTTGCCAATTTCCAGGCACAGTTCAAGGACATTGATGCCTGGCGTGTCGATGGCAGGCGACAAGCCTCCCACGCTATCGAACACAGCCCTGCGCACCAGCAGGCAATGACCACTCACCGCGCTCCAGTTCTGCACGACCTGCAAACGCTGCATGTATCCGCCGGCAGTCGGTTGTTCATTGGCAAATGGTCGACCGGCCAGACCATCGAGCCCGAGCACCAGACCGGTGTCGATCACCTGGCCCTGCAAGTTCAGGGTTCGCGGGCCAACGATGGCCACCTCAGGGCGCTGGGCATGATTCAATAATTCGTCCAGCCAGGCCGCGTCGTGAATCACGCAAAATGGACTGAGCAACAGCAGGTAATCACCGCGAGCCTGCCGGGCCGCAGAATTCCTCACCTGCGCTTCGTTGCCCTGCTCGTCAGCGGTCACTATCCGCAACTTGTCGCTGCCCAACTCGGCCATGGCCGCCAGCCAGTTGCGCATGTCATCGGTTTCGCTGCCATTGTCGACGATGATGACTTCGTAATGCCCATAGTCGGTGGTGGTCAACAAACTGTTGATGCAGCTTTCCAGCGCCGCCAGTTGATCCTTGACGCTGATGATGATCGAGACCAGCGGACGCTCGGGGTGCAGGTACTCGATCCGCGGGATCAACGGCAAGGGTCCAGGATGCAGCCGATGCTCCACACCAATGCGCTGCAAGTGGGTCGTCAGCAGACGAGGGCCCTGCTCGATCACCTGCGGTAGCGAGAGCCATTGGGCGAAAGCCTGGGTCGACTCCACCTGGATCTCCGCCAGGTGCTCGATGGTCTGCGGACCATCGGCTTCCACCAGGCGCCAGATCAGATCATGGGGCGCCAGTTCGCCCAGGTCCGTGTCAAAGCCACCCAGTTCCAGCACGCGTTCGCGCGAGAAGGCCAGGGTCCTGCCCACATAAGGGTAGGCGCGCATCAGGTCGAGATTGAAATCAGGCTTGAAGATCGGTTCCAGCGATTTGCCGTCTTCCAACGCGCCTTCGTCGCTGTAGACACAGGCAATGCCAGGCATCGCATTGATTCGTTCGGCCAACACCAACAGCGCCGACGTCCTCAAGCGATCACCGGCACGTAGCAGATAGAACCACTGAACGCAGTCCAGGCGTGGCAACAACTCATTGAGCGCACGAACCCAGTCGGGTTGCAGCGCCAAACGCATCACATTGCCTTCGATCGCACCCCGGCCATTGGAAAACAGCACCACCGGTTCGCTGGTGTAAATCTGCGAGGCAATGCTGTCCAGCGTCAATGCCACCGCCTCGGCGTCCCCATCGAAGTCGAACACCACCGGCACAATGCCCGGGCGTTGCGCCCAGAGTTCGACTTGTCGCAGGACCACCCGTTGGCGCGCCTTTTCGAACTGTCGATACTCCAGCCACTGCCGGTAGACTTCGTCATAACTCTCGGCATCGGTGCCGACTTGATACGCGACAATGGCCTGCCGGCTGGCCATCAACGAATACAGGTTCAGCTCTTCCCACTCATGAGGCTGGTCCGGCTTGACCTGATCCAGGTTCAGATAACGCACCCAACCCGACGCCGGTGCCGGCTCGCCGCTGCGTTGGGCCAGCATCTGGGCCAACCAGGTCCACTCGACAATCGAGGCATCGACGATGTCGGGACGGTGAGACAACCTTTGCGGGTACAACCGCTCAAGGCTGCCAAGGCTGCACAACTCCACCAGGTTGCCGCGTCGCAGCAGGCAAATGAACAACGCCAGATCAAGCAACGCGATAAACCCCTGGCCAACCTGGGCCAGCGCGGGCAGCAAGGCCACGATGTCGGCCCGTCGCATCAAGGCACCGGTGAAACCACCGAAGATATTACGCGGTGTGGCCTCGACGGAGGCGAGCAGGTCTTCACCCTTGTAGAGACCTTCGAACAGGGCAATGCCTACGTTCTCCAGGCGAATCGGCAGCACATAACCGTCAGCATCGATAAAGTGACGCTTGCTGACGACCAACTGAACGTCGTCATGCGCGGCGAGGACCTGTGCCTGTTGACGCACGCAGGATTGGAGCAACTTATCGTCATCACACAGGAACTTGATGAACTCCCCACCCGCCTCTTCCAGGCAGCGCAACATGTTCTGCTGGAAACCCAGCCGCTGCGGGTTACGCAGGTAGCGCATGGCAACATTCGAGTGTTCGTGCAATGAGTCGACAATCTGACGGATATCGTCACCGGGGCAGTCATCGCACACGATGACTTCCAGGTTTTCGTAATCCTGGTCCAGGGCACTCTTGAGCGCCTCGCGGAAAAAGCGAGGGTTGAACGCGGGGATGACGATGCTGACAAGAGGAGTTGGTTTCACGCGAAAGACTCTCGGCTGGCCGGTGCCGCCTCCCACGAGAGCCGACCTCCTGAGCCGTAAAAAACGGAGGAATGGGGGTTATCTCATTCCGACATACCCCCCAAGCCCATCAGATCTTGTTGAACAGGCCCAACTGGGTGATCTTGCTGAACGCCAGTTGCGAAGCTTGCAGCATGGTCTGCTGCAGCGTCAGACGAGTCATCACCTCAGCCGCGTCCGAGTCACGAATCGCCGATTGGGTCTGTGTATTGGCCAGGACAAAGCTCTGGTTGGTATCGCTCTGGGTGTCTAGCGACTGGCCGCGCCCGCCGACCGAGCTCAACGCGCTGGTCAATTGGTCAGTGCCACTGGCCAGGTTACCGATACCCGAAGCCACTGCCGCATTCAGCTTCTGACCGGCGATGGCATCGCCATCGGCCGGGGTGTTCAAAGCGATCCGCAACTGGTTCACCGTGTCCAGAATGTTCTGCGTCTCGTGAGTATTGACCGAAATACTGAACTGATCATTGGCGGCCGGAGCACCATTGAGCGTGAAACTCACACCGGATGCGGTCGCGACATTGCCCGCCAGGGTGCCGCTGGACACCGGCTTGCTGTCAGCGTTCAAGGGCGCTGCGTACAAGTCGAAATCCGTGGCACTGGTGAACTTCAGCACCGCCGCTCCTGTCGGGAAACTGGCGTGGTAGGCCACCGGATCGGTGATTGCGCTACCGGTGATCTGAGTCGCGGTGGCATTGCCCGGGCTGCGCGCCGGGGTGAACGTATCGGGCTTGGCAGCCAAGGTAAAGGTATGGCCAGGCAACACCGTGCCCGCAGCGTCGCCGGTTTTCAGATTGACGTTCAAGGTCAAGTCGACGCCGCGAAAATTCACACTCTGCCCGGCCTGGCTGCTGGGGTCGATGACACCACCCTTGCTGGCTTCGGCGGTCACATCGTTGCCACCCGAATCGGTGATTTTCAACTGGGTGCCGCTGACGAATTCCACGGTGTACGGCTCGCCGCTGCGGAACTGGCTGTTGTAGGTCACGCTGGACGACACTTGGCCGTTGCTCAACACAACGCGACCATCATCCACCGCCGGCGCGGTCATGGTGACCTGGCTGCGACTGGTGTTGACGGCTTGCTGGAACACTTCCCAGCCCGTGCTGTTGGTGGCCATCGACATGGTATCGCCGATGGGCAGGTCGAGAGTGACCTGATCGCCATTGTAGCTATAGGTGCCATCGTCGTTGCGGGTAAACGGAACGACGTCACCTTTGGATCCGGCAAAGATGTACTTGCCGTTCTCATCCTTGGTGTTCATCAAGCTCAGCAGCTGTTCTTCGATCGAACCCAATTCCGAAGCCACCGCCTTGCGGTCTGCGTCGGTGTAGGCAGCGTTGCCGGCACTCACGGCCAATTCCTTGGCGCGCTGCAGCACATTGCCGATGCTGGTCATGACCGCTTCGGTGGTCCCCAGGGTGGCCTTGATGGTGGTGACGTTGGCTTCGTACTGGGACAGCATCGAAGCCTGGTTGCCCAGTTGCAGCAAGCGCGAAGCGCCCACCGGATCATCAGCGGCGGTGTTCACACGTACCAGGCTGCTGGCTTCTTCGCTGGTCTTGACCACCTTGGCGAAATTTTTCTGGTAGTTCGCAGCCGTGCTTTCGTAAAACTGAGAAGTAGAAATGCGCATGGGCTACGGCTCCTTAAAGACTGTTGATCAATGTGCTGAAGATTTGCTGCGCCGCCTTGATGATCTGCGAAGACGCGGTGTAGTACTGCTGGAACTTGACCAGGTTGCCGGTTTCCTCATCCAGGTCCACGCCCGACAGCGAGTCACGGGCGGTCTTGGCGTTGTTCAGGATCGCCCCCGTGGCAGCGCTGTCGAGCTTGCCCTGGGCGGCCTTGGCGCCGACGCCTTCCACCAGCTTGCCGTAGGCGTCGTTCAGGGAAATACCCTTGCTGGCCGAACCGGTGTCTACAGTCTTGGCGGTCTGCAAGCCGGCCAGGACAGTACCGTTACGGTTGTCCAGGCTGCCGGCCTGGCTGAGGCTGATATTGACGGACGCTCCGTTGGATGGAGCTCCGGCAATGGACATGTCGAACGTAACGGTGCGTTGTACCGGTGGCACGGACGAATCCATGATCGGGTTACCACTGGCATCCTTGAGCGGAACACTCAGGCTCAGGGTATTGCTTTCGCCGGGCTTGATCGTCCCGCTGCTGATCGGGGAGCCCTTGGCATCGAGCAGTTGGTAAGCCTGGCTGGTGCCATCGGCGGATGTCGCGCCGAATACCACCTTGACTGGCATGGAATTCTTGATGCCGTTCTGGATGACGGTCGTGGTGGCTGCGTCGTAGATGTCCAGCTTGGTGGTCATGCTCGGCTGGCCGCTGGCCGGGATGGTCAGCGTACCGCTGCCCCCTGGCACGATGGCGGCGCCCAACGGCGCGGCAATCGCCAGCCGCTTGGAGTCGGTCATCTCGGTCTTGATGTTGGCCGCCTCGTTGCGGGTCGGCGTGAGTTTGAACGTGTCGCCGGCGGCCGCGGTGCCGTTGGCAAAGGTCATCGAGAAACCGTCGATCACCGGCGGCGGCGTGGTCGCGGTGTTGAACGCGCCCATCGAAGTACCGTCGGGCAGGCGCTGGACGGTGTAGTCCGTGCCGCTGGTGAACGTCACCTTGTAATCGTTGGTGGTCAGCTTGCCGGAGTCTTTGATGGCAATGTTGAAGTTGCCGGAGCCGGCGCTGTTGTTCAACGACGCAACGCTGCGCTGGCTGATCTGCGCGGCGCTGTTGATGTTAGTGAACAGGTTGGAGCCGAAGGCCCCGTTCATATCGATGCCCGAAGCCTGGATGCTGTTCATCTGGTCGGCGACCACCAGGGCCACGCGCCCCAGCTCGTTCATGGCCGGATCGAGCACCGTACTGCGGTAGCGCATCAGGCCACCAATTTCGCCGCCAGTGAGCACCGACGTCAGGTCCATGGAGCTGGAACCGCTGTTGAGCTGGATACCTATGCGCCCCGGATCGTTCTTGTCCGGCACCGCTTCCAGGGTATTGACGGTATTGCCCATCACCAACGGTTGGCCAGAGCCCAGGTAAATGTCCAGGCTGCTGCCGTTCTCGACGACCTGCGTGCCGGTGAACGTCGAGAGCTGGCGAATGGTTTCGCTGCGAGCATCGAGCAGGTCGTTGGGCGCGCCGCCGGCGTTGGAGACTTCGGCGATTTTCTTGTTCAACTGGGCGACGGTGGTGGCCAGGTTGTTGATCTGGTCGACCATGTTCGACAGGTTGCCGTTGATGTTTTCGTTCTGCGCGGTCAACTGGCTGGCAACCGAGTTGAAACGGTTGCTCAAGGCCTGGGCATCGCTGAGCAGCAACTGCCGGGATGCATCGTCACCCGGTTTGGCGTTGACGTTCTGCACCGAAGCGAAAAACTTGGTCAGCGCGCCGTTGAGGCCAGTGCCGCTGTCCGACAGCAGGGAGTCAAGCGGGGTGATCTGCCCCTGGTAGGCCGCCGCATCGCTGTTGAGCGACGTGGTGGTTTTCAGTTGCGCTTCAAGATACGAGTTATACACCCGGCGCACATCGGCCAGGGTCGTGCCGGAACCAATGAACACGTTGCCGTATTGGTTCGACGCCTTGGTGGTCTGCACGGTCTGCTGGCGCGAATAGCCGGCGGTATCGACGTTGGCGATGTTGTTACCCGTGGTCACCAACGCGGTCTGGCTTGCTGACAGACCCGACATCCCTATATTGAGCAAACTCATGGTTCAGACCTTATAAAGTCGTGGTGGCGCCTGCAGAAGCGTAGTTTTGGTAACTCGTCATCTGCCGGGCTATGTTCGAAATCTTATTCGCGTAGTTCGGGTCGGTGGCATAACCGGCCTTCTGCAACTCGCGTACAAACTGTTCGGGTTTATCGGCCGACTTCAGCACATCTTGATAGCGACTGTTGCTTTGCAGCAGGTTGACCAAGTCATGGAAACTGTCGCGGTACGAGGCGTAGGAACGGAACTCGGCCGTCTCCTTGACCATCGCCCCATTGCGGAATTCGCTGGTGATCGCCCGGGCCGAATCGCCCTTCCAGTTCGCGCTGGCCTTGATGCCGAACAGGTTGTGACTGCTGCTGCCATCGGGCTGGCGCATGACCGATTTGCCCCAACCGGTTTCCAGGGCGGCCTGGGCCACCAGATAACGCGGGTCGACACCGATGCGGTCGGCCGCTTCCTTGGCCATTGGCAGCATGGCATTGACGAATTCGTCGGCATCGCGGAAGGCCTTGCGTGCCGGTGCCAGCGGCGGCTGGGCCACGGCGCGGCCATAAACCTGCATGTCGCCTTTCGGCTCGGCTGCCTTGAGTGCAGCCAACCAGTCGCCATTGGCCAGTTCGCCAGTCGCCGGTTTGACGGCGGCGATGGCGCGATCCGTCAGGACGTTCTGTGCAGGCGCATCGGCGTTGACCGCGGCCGAGGGCACCAGCCCGGCAAGCAGACGGTCAGCCAGTTTCGGTGGCAGGGCCAGGCGACGCTGGTTGAGCAGTTCCATGTCGTTGCGGTGGATACCCTCGGCCCCTTGCGGCGCACTCACAGCCCGCGAAGCCCACAGCGGACGCTGGCCGTTGCTACGCGACAAGGGACCGTCGGTAGGCAATGTACCTGCCGCCACCGGTGTCGGAACCCGCTTGGCCACCTTGTCCAACGCCTCCTGTTGCTTGGCGGCGGACAATGTGGCCGCCTCACCAGGGGCTGTAGGCTTGTTCTTGGACATCTGGCGCAACAGCACATCGGCCAGCCCGATGCCGCCGCCTTCGCGAGACATGGAAACGGCCAACTGCTGGTCGTACATTTCCTGGTACTGCTTGGCCTCGGGCGTGTTCATGGGATTGTCCTTGCCCAGCACCTCGGTGGCCGAACGCATGGACTTGAGCATCTCGCCAATGAACAGCGACTCGAACTCCTGGGCCACCTTGCGCAGGTTACCGTCGCTGTTCTTGTCGCCGACCTTGAGCTGATTGAGGCGGTTCAGGTCCGAGTAGGAAGCCGAATCCCCGCTGATCAAGGCGCCTTTGCGCATATCCACCATGGCCGGTGTCCTTAAATCACGATCAGGTCGGCTTGCAACGCGCCGGCCTGCTTCAAGGCTTCGAGAATCGCCATCAAGTCGCCCGGCGCCGCGCCGACCTGGTTCACCGCCCGGACGATTTCATCCAGGGTAGTGCCCGGGCCGAACTTGAACATCGGCTTGGCTTCTTGCTCGGCATTGACCCGCGAACGGGGCACTACGGCCGTCTGGCCGTTGGACAACGGGCCAGGCTGGCTGACGATCGGGTCTTCGGTGATGGTCACGGTCAGGCTGCCGTGGGTCACGGCGGCCGGGGAAACCTTGACGTTCTGGCCGATCACGATGGTGCCGGTACGCGAGTTGATGATGACTTTCGCCACCGCCTGGCCCGGATCGACCTCGAGGTTTTCCAGGATCGACAGGTAGTCGACCCGCTGGCTCGGATCCAGCGGCGCGGTGACGCGGATCGAACCGCCGTCGATGGCCTGGGCCACGCCTGGGCCAAGCATGTCGTTGATCTTGTCGACAATGCGCTTGGCGGTGGTGAAGTCGGAACGGTTGAGGTTCAGCGTCAGGCTGTTGCCCTGGTTGAAACCGCTCGGCACCGCACGTTCCACCGACGCACCGCCGGGAATGCGACCGGCCGACGGAACGTTGACGGTGATCTTCGAACCGTCGCGCCCCTCGGCATCGAAACCACCCACCACCAGGTTGCCCTGGGCGACGGCGTAGACGTTGCCGTCGATCCCCTTGAGCGGCGTCAGCAGCAGAGTGCCGCCACGCAGGCTCTTGGAGTTACCGATGGACGAGACGGTGATATCCACCTGTTGGCCAGGCTTGGCGAACGCCGGCAGATCAGCACTGATCGATACCGCCGCAACGTTTTTCAACTGGACGTTGCCGGAACCGGCCGGCACCTTGATGCCGAACTGCGACAACATGTTGTTGAAGGTCTGCAGGGTGAACGGGGTCTGGGTGGTCTGGTCGCCGGTGCCGTTCAGGCCCACGACCAGGCCGTAGCCGATCAACTGGTTGGAGCGCACGCCGGAAATGCTGGCGATGTCCTTCAAACGCTCGGCCTGAGCGGTAAAGGCTGCGGACATCACCAAGGCACCGATCAACAGCTGCTTAAGATTCAACTGGGCCACCTAGAAAGGGAACTTCGGGCTGAGGAAGAAACGGTCGAACCAGCCTGGCTGACTCGCATCGGCAAAGGCACCGGTGCCCGAATAGGTGATGCGCGCATCGGCCACACGAGTTGACGGAACAGTATTATCGGTAGAGATGTCATCGGCGCGAACCATGCCGGCGATGCGCACCAGCTCGTCACCGGTGTTGAGGGTCAGCCACTTCTCGCCCCGCACGGCAATGATGCCGTTGGGCAGCACATCGGCGACGGTCACGGTGATCGAACCGGTCAGGCTGTTGCTCTGGCCCGACTGACTGTCACCCTTGGTGGCCCGGTCGGCACTGTAACCGGCGTTGAGGCTCAGGTCATTGCTGCCGATCGGGTTGTTGGTGGTCAGGCTGGAGCCGAACAGAGAGGTCAGGCCGACGCTGGTTTCGCTGGTCTTGTCGATCTGCGAGTTGGCGTTCTTGCTGGCCTGGGTTCGCTCGTTCAGGGTGATGGTGATGATGTCACCGACCCGGAAGGCCTTGCGGTCGCTGTACAGGTTCTGCTCGAAGCCGGCCTGGTAGATCGAGCCATTGTTGGCGGCAGCCGGCAACGGCGTGCGTGGCAACACCGGAGCGTAATACGGGTCATTGGGCCTGGGTGTCGGCGCGACACAGCCCGCGAGTGCGGTGATGCCACTCAGTGCCAGAACAGATACGAAGCGTTTCATGACCCTACCTCTTGGTGTTGCAGGCGACCCTGGGGTCGCCCTGTCTACGTGGTGACGGACGTTGTGACGATTACAGATTCTGCGTAACGAACGAGAGCATCTGGTCGGCGGTGGAGATCACCTTGGAGTTCATCTCGTAGGCACGCTGGGTGGTGATCATGTTGACCATCTCCTCGACGGTGCTCACGTTGGAGGTTTCCAGGGTGTTCTGCAGCGTGGTGCCGAAACCGTTCAGGCCCGGGGTGCCGACTTGCGGCGCGCCACTGGCAGCGGTTTCCAGGAACAGGTTGTTGCCCACCGCTTGCAGGCCGGCCGGGTTGATGAAGTCGGCGGTCTGCAGGTTGCCAATCACCTGGGCGGCCGGGTTGCCTGCCACGGTGATGGACACGGTACCGTCACGGCCCACGGTAAAGGTCTGGGCATCGTTCGGAATGACGATCGCCGGCTCCAGGGCGAAACCGCTGGCGTTGACGATCTGGCCATTGGAGTCGAGGTGGAACGTACCGTCACGGGTGTAGGACGTGGTGCCGTCCGGTTGCAGGATCTGGAAGAAACCGCGACCGTCGATGGCCATGTCCAGCGGCTGCTCGGTGGTCTGCAGGCTGCCGGCGTTGAAGTTTTTCTGGGTGCCGACAATGCGCACACCGGTACCCACTTGCAGGCCCGACGGCAATTCGCTGTCCTGGGTCGATTGGGCGCCAGGCTGGCGTTTTACCTGATACAGCAGGTCCTGGAACTCGGCGCGGTCACGTTTGAAACCCGTGGTCGAGACGTTCGCCAGGTTGTTGGAAATAGTGGAAAGGTTGGTGTCCTGGGCGGACAGACCTGTTTTGGCAACCCATAGAGCCGGAAGCATTCGATTCTCCTCGTACGCCTGTTTTTCGGCGCAGCGCTGTAATTAATGATTAGATCTGCAAGACCCGAGCCATGGCTTCATCGCCTTCTTTGGCGGTGTTCATCATCTTGACGTGGAGCTCGAACTGCTTGGCCAAGGCCAGCACCGAAGTCATTTCATCCACGGCGTTGACGTTGCTCGCCTCCTGGAAACCCGACACCAACTGCACGTTGGCATCGATGGGCGCCGGCTGGCCGTCCTTGGTCCGGATCGAACCGTCCAGGCCCTTGGTCATGTTCTTGAGGTCCGGGTTGACCAGCTTGATGCGGTCGACTTCAGCCATCACCCGCGGGCCTTCGCCCATGGCGCGAATGCTGATGGTGCCGTCCTGGCCAATTTCGATTTTCTGCTCTGGCGGCACGGCGATCGGCCCGCCGTTGCCCATCACCGGCATGCCGTTGCCAGCCCGCAGCACGCCCAGGGCGTCGACATTGAGGCTGCCGGTGCGCACGTAGCTTTCACCGCCGTCGGGGTTCTGCACGGCCATCCAACCCGGCCCGCTCACCGCGACGTCGAGGTCACGACCGGTTTCCACCAGTGCGCCCGGGGTGAAGTCAGTGGCAGGCCGTTCGGACATGGCAAAGGCCCGCGCCGGAAAGCTGTCGCCAAACACCGGCATCGAGCGCGCCTGCTCCAGGTCTTTCTGAAAACCATTGGTGGAGATGTTCGCCAGGTTGTTGGCATGGGCCCGCTGCGCCAGTGCGTTCTGGCTGGCGCCGGTCATTGCCACATAAAGGTACTTGTCCACTGTCGTTCCTCTGCATGCCGGACGTTTGCCGCCCACTGCTGTGTTGCACAGCCTTAAGCAATTTGCAGACCAACTTTTTTCTGGCGCCACGAGCCCCGGTAAACAAAGGGCTTGTGGGTTCTGGAAGGGAATTTTGGAATGGATCGAAGACGAAAAACCGGCGGTGTCATGCCGCTGCAAGGCAAAGGTATACCCCTGCGGCAACTGCTCCACATTCTTGTGGCGAGGGGATTTATCCCCGCTGGGGTGCGAAGCGCCCCTAAAAACAGACAACTAAAGTCTGTCAGGTTGACTGCTTTGGGGCTGCTACGCAGCCCGGCGGGGATAAATCTCCTCGCCACAATTGATTACGCACTGGGTTCTTTGCCGACTTCATATTCGCGCAATTTATTGGCAATGGTCGTATGGGAAACCCCCAGCCGCTTGCCCAGTTGCCGGCTGCTCGGGTGCTCGGAGTACAAGCGCTCCAGCACCGCTTTCTCGAAACGCCCAACGATCTCGTCCAGCCCCCCCTCCAGGGAAAAATCGCCAAGGGGTTGGCGCACGCCGTAGTCCGGCAGGCGGATATGCTCAGCCTTCACCGTCCCGCCATCGCACAGGGAAACGGCCTGGAACAGCACGTTTTCCAACTGCCGGACGTTGCCCGGCCAGTGGTAGTGACTCAGACGCTCCATCGCCGCCGGGGCCAGCTTGGGCAGCGGACAACCGATCTGGCGGCTGGCCTGGTCGAGAAAATGCTCCACCAGCGGCGCCAGGCCATCGAGGCATTCGCGCAGCGGTGGGATGTGCAAGGACAGCACGTTCAAGCGGTGGTACAGATCCTGACGGAATTCGCCCCGGGCGCAGAGTTCGGACAAATCAACCTGGGTGGCGCAGATCACCCTGACGTCCAGGTACACCTCTTCATCGCTGCCGACACGCCGGAAGCAACCGTCCTGCAGAAAGCGCAGCAGTTTCACTTGCAGGCGCGGGCTCATTTCCCCGACCCCGTCGAGGAACAGCGTCCCCCCGGCGGTCAGTTCCAGCAGGCCGAGCTTGCCTTCTGCCCGGGCACCTTCGAAGGCCCCCGGCCCGTAGCCGAACAGTTCGGTCTCGGCCATGGACTCCGGCAGCCCGGCACAGTTGAGCGCCATCAATGGCGATTGCCCGCGCGGGCTCGCCAGGTGACAGGCGCGGGCCAGCAGCTCCTTGCCAGTGCCGGTTTCGCCTTCTATCAATAGCGGCGCGTCCAGCGGGGCCATGCGCCGGGCCTCGCGGACCACCGCCGCCATCACTTTCGAACTCTGGAAAATACTGTCGAAACCGCGCAGTTCCTGCTTGCGCACGTTATAGATCCGCTCGCCCACGCGGTCGGCCCGATGCAGCGTCAGCACCGCACCGGCCATGGCCTCGCTGTCGTCGTGCTCCGATTGCAGTGGCGCGATGTCGGCCAGGAACACATCGCCCTTGACCTTGACCCGCAGGCCGTTGATGCGCGACTGGTTAGCCCGCACCAGTTCCGGCAAGTCGAAATCCTCGGCATAGCGGGACAGGGGAATGCCCGGCACCTCGTCCACTCGCACTCCGAGCAACTGCGCCGCCGCCCGGTTGGCCGCAACGATGGAGCCACCCATGTCGATAGACAGCACCGGGAATTCCAAAGCGCCGAGCAAGGCGTTAAGTTCCATGTGCCGACGCTCACTGGGCATCAGTCCTACGCGCTTGACGCCAAACACCCCTGCGATGCCTTCGAATTTCGGACGCAGCGCCTGGAACTGGATGTTGATCAGGTTTGGGCAGTGCAGGTAGATCGCGTTGCCATGCTCGCCACCGACCTCGCCTCGGGCGACGTTGATACCGTATTCCACCAACAGGTTGAGAATGTCCCGCAGGATGCCGATGCGATTCTGGCAATGGACTTTGATGCGCATGAAAAGGCCCGGATGTGGATGAGAGAGTGGTGCCCCATTCAAGCCCGACACACACCCTGTGGCGAGGGAGCTTGCTCCCGCTGGGCTGCGAAGCGGCCCTGTTATTGGGACTGCTGCGCAGTCCAGCGGGAGCAAGCTCCCTCGCCACGGGTTTGTGTTGGTTTTTTTGTCTAGGCACACAAATAGTTGTCAAGATTATGTGACAGCTGTAGACCATTTCCCAGCCAAAAATCTCGACATGGCCGCGACTCGACCTCATACGTAACGAAAACTTTACAAAATGACACGCACTTGTCCCTACCCACCTGTTTTCTTCGGCTGCACGCGCTCCTGCTTCGGGTTATCTCTAATGCATCGCTGGACATAAAAACAAACAGCCTTCCCCACGAGGGAAATCAGCAGGAGAGCAGCATGAAGCAGACGCAGTACGTGGCCCGCGAGCCCGATGCGCAAGGTTTTATCCACTACACCGCCGAAGAACACGCGGTGTGGAACACGCTGATCACCCGCCAGTTGAAAGTCATCGAAGGCCGTGCGTGCCAGGAGTACCTGGATGGCATCGACAAGCTGGGCCTGCCCCACGACCGTATCCCGCAACTGGACGAAATCAACAAGGTGCTGGGCGAGACCACGGGCTGGCAAGTCGCCCGGGTGCCAGCGTTGATCCCCTTCCAGACCTTTTTCGAATTGCTCGCCAGCAAACAGTTTCCTGTGGCGACCTTCATTCGTACCCGAGAAGAGCTGGATTACCTGCAAGAGCCGGACATTTTCCACGAGATCTTCGGCCACTGCCCATTGCTGACCAACCCTTGGTTCGCGGAATTTACCCACACCTACGGCAAACTCGGCCTACAGGCCTCCAAGGAAGAACGCGTCTACCTGGCGCGCCTGTACTGGATGACCATCGAGTTCGGCCTGGTGCAGACCCCGCAGGGCCGGCGCATCTACGGCGGCGGCATCCTGTCTTCGCCCAAGGAAACCGTGTACTGCCTGTCGGACGAACCGGAACACCAGGCCTTCGATCCGCTGGAAGCCATGCGCACGCCGTATCGCATCGACATCCTGCAACCGGTGTATTTCGTGCTGCCCGAACTCAAGCGTCTGTTCGACCTGGCTCACGAAGACATCATGGGCATGGTCAAGCGCGGTCGGGAGCTGGGCTTGCATGCCCCGAAATTCCCACCAAAAGCGGCGTGAACCGCCTCTTTTAATCCCAATTGAGTCTGTTGCACGACGCGGCTTTGCTTTAGCGTGGATGCATCGACGTTTTCCAAATATTCGATCCAGGAACACACCATGAACACTCTGAACCAAGCCCACTGCGAAGCCTGCCGCGCCGATGCCCCGCAAGTCAGCGACGACGAATTGCCGGTGCTGATCAAGCAGATCCCCGACTGGAACATCGAAGTGCGCGACGGCGTGATGCAACTGGAAAAAGTTTTCCTGTTCAAAAACTTCAAGCACGCCCTGGCGTTCACCAACGCCGTCGGCGAGATCTCCGAGGCCGAAGGCCACCACCCAGGCCTGCTCACCGAATGGGGCAAAGTCACCGTGACCTGGTGGAGCCACTCCATCAAGGGCCTGCACCGCAACGACTTCATCATGGCCGCCCGCACCGATGACGTGGCCAAGACCGCCGAGGGCCGCAAGTAATGCATTTCGACGCCATCGGCCGGGTCCCCGGCGACCCGATCCTGGGCCTGATGGAGGCCTACGGGGCGGACGCCAACCCGAGCAAGTTCGACCTGGGCGTGGGCGTCTACAAGGATGCCCAGGGCCTGACGCCGATTCTTCAGTCAGTGAAACAGGCTGAACAACGGCTAGTGGATCGCCAGACCACCAAGACCTACATCGGCGGCCATGGCGACGCTGCATTCGGCCAATTGATCAACGAGCTCGTACTGGGTGCCGACTCTCCGCTGATCAGCGCAAAACGCGCCGGCGCCACCCAGACACCGGGTGGCACCGGTGCGCTGCGCCTGAGTGCCGACTTCATCGCTCAATGCCTGCCGGGCCGTGGCGTGTGGCTGAGCAACCCGACCTGGCCGATCCACGAGACCATCTTCGCCGCGGCCGGGGTCAAGGTCGGTCACTACCCTTACGTAGGCGCCGATAACCGCCTGGATTTCGAGGCGATGCTGGCGACCTTGAACCAGGCCCCCAAAGGCGATGTCGTGCTGCTGCACGCCTGCTGCCACAACCCCACCGGGTTCGACCTGTCCCATGAGCAATGGCGTCAGGTGTTGGAGGTGGTGCGCGACCGCGACTTGCTGCCGCTGATCGATTTCGCCTACCAGGGCTTCGGCGATGGATTGGAACAGGACGCCTGGGCGGTCCGGCTGTTTGCCCAAGCCCTGCCGGAAGTGCTGGTCACCAGTTCCTGCTCGAAGAACTTCGGCCTGTACCGCGATCGTACCGGTGCGTTGATCGTCTGTGCCCGGGATGCCGAGAAGCTGGTGGACATCCGCAGCCAACTGGCAAACATCGCCCGCAACCTGTGGTCGACACCGCCGGATCATGGTGCGGCCGTGGTGGCGACCATTCTCGGCAACCCGGAACTCAAAAGCCTGTGGGCCGATGAAGTCCAGGCCATGCGCCTGCGCATCGCGCAATTGCGCAGCGGCTTGCTGGAGGCCCTCGAACCCCATGGCTTGCGCGAGCGCTTCGCCCATATCGGCGTGCAACGCGGGATGTTTTCCTACACCGGCCTGACGCCGGAACAGGTCAAGCACCTGCGCGAACGCCACAGTGTCTACATGGTCGGCACCGGCCGGGCCAACGTGGCCGGCATCGACGCCACGCGCCTGGACCTGCTGGCCGAAGCGATTGCCGACGCTTGCAAGTAACCCAAGGCCAGGCACTTTCCCTGTGGCGAGGGAGCTTGCTCCCGCTGGGCTGCGCAGCAGCCCTGAGACCTGGCACCTCGGCGTGTCAGGCGGCCTCTAACCAGGCTTTTGGGGCGGCTTCGCCGCCCAGCGGGAGCAAGCTCCCTCGCCACAGTGGATCCCCCCCCAAGTCATCCGCCGCCCTTGAGACGTTACTGGCCCGTCCACTCCCGGACAAACTGCCCGACATCTTCCTGCGGTGCCGTGCGCGCTTCTTTCTGCGGCGTGCCCAGGTAGAGGAAACCGATCACCTCTTCCCCGTCCTCAAGGCCAAGCCCCCTGGCCACATGCGGCGAGTACGCCAGTTCACCGGTACGCCACACACCGCCAACCCCCTGGGCATACGCCGCCAACAAGATGCCATGGGCCGCGCAGCCGGCCGCCAACAGTTGCTCGGATTTGGGGATTTTGAAATGGTCCTGCAGACGGGCGACCACCACCACGACCAAGGGCGCGCGCAATGGGCCGTTGAGGGCCTTTTCCACGACGCTTTCCGGTACCAGCGGGTCATTGAACCGCGCGGCTTCGGCCAGCAGTTCGCCCATGCGATGCCGCGCCTGCCCTTCGACCGTCAGAAAACGCCATGGCCGCAACTGGCCGTGATCCGGCGCCCGCATGGCCGCGGCAAACATGAGCTCGCGCTGCTCCGCAGTGGGGGCCGGGTCCACCAGGCGCGGGACGGAAACACGGTTGAGCAAAGCGTCGAGAGCCTGCATCGGCCACCTCCTGAAAAAATGTCCAGCTATTCTAGTGGCTGTGCGGCGAGTTCGTCAGCGCAAATTCCGCGGCCAGTTGCCCACTCGGCGCCAGGTGCCGGTTTACAGGGCGCTTGTCGCGGGTAGAATGGCGCCCTTCCTTTTCCAGCCTGAGCGGACTTCATGGCGTTGCCGACCCTGCGGATCATTGGTTTCATCATCGGCATCTTCCTGATCACCCTGGCGATCTTCATGGTCGTGCCCATGGCCACCCTGATGGTCTTCGAGCGCACCGCCGACCTGCCGTCGTTCCTCTGGTCGAGCATGATTACCTTCGTCGCCGGCCTGGCGCTGGTGCTTCCCGGGCGCCCGGAACACATCCACCTGCGCCCGCGCGACATGTACTTGCTGACTGTCAGCAGTTGGCTGGTGGTGTGTATCTTTGCCGCGCTGCCGTTCCTGCTGACCCAGAAGATCACCTATACCGACTCGTTTTTCGAAAGCATGTCGGGCATCACCGCCACCGGCGCCACCGTCCTGAGCGGCCTGGACACCATGTCCCCGGGCATCCTGATGTGGCGCTCGCTGCTGCACTGGCTCGGCGGTATCGGCTTCATCGGCATGGCTGTGGCGATCCTGCCCCTGCTACGCATCGGTGGCATGCGGCTGTTCCAGACCGAATCGTCGGACCGCTCGGAAAAAGTCATGCCCCGTTCCCACATGGTGGCGCGGCTGATCGTGGCGTCCTACGTAGGCATCACCATCCTCGGCACCCTGGCGCTCTGGTGGGCCGGGATGAGCCTGTTCGATGCCATCAACCATGCGATGTCGGCGATCTCCACCGGCGGTTTCTCCACCTCGGACCTGTCCCTGGCCAAATGGACCCAGCCGGCGGTGCACTGGGTCGCCATTGTCATCATGATCCTCGGCAGCCTGCCGTTTGCCCTGTATGTCTCGACGCTGCGCGGCAATCGCCGGGCGCTGATCAAGGACCAGCAGGTCCAGGGGCTCATCGGGGTGTTGTTGGTGACCTGGCTGGTGCTCGGCACCTGGTATTGGGCGACCACCGACCTGCATTGGCTGGACGCGCTGCGGCACGTGGCGCTGAACGTGACGTCCATCGTCACCACCACCGGTTTCGCCCTCGGCGACTACAGCCTGTGGGGCAACTTTTCGCTGATGCTGTTTTTCTACCTGGGGTTCGTCGGCGGTTGTTCAGGCTCGACGGCCGGCGGGATCAAGATTTTCCGCTTCCAGGTCGCCTACATCCTGCTGCGGGCCAACCTGAATCAACTGATCCACCCCCGCGCGGTGATCAAACAGAAATACAACGGTCATCGCCTTGACGAAGAAATCGTCCGCTCGATCCTTACGTTCTCGTTCTTCTTCGCCATCACCATCTGCGTGATCGCCCTGCTGCTGTCGCTGCTGGGCGTGGAATGGATGACGGCGCTGACCGGTGCGGCCAGCACCGTGTCCGGCGTCGGCCCGGGGCTGGGAGAGATCATCGGGCCGGCCGGCAACTTCGCACCGCTGCCGGACGCGGCCAAGTGGATTCTGTCCGCAGGCATGCTGCTGGGCCGACTGGAGATCATCACGGTGTTCGTGCTGTGTATCCCGGCGTTCTGGCGTCACTGACCGCTTCTGGCTGGCTCGCCAACCGTGCCCGGTATTCGCCGGGCGTGGTGTCGAACCAACGGCGAAAGGCCCGGAAAAAATTGCTCGGGTCGGCAAACCCCAACAGATAGGCGATCTCCAGCAGCGTCATGCCCGGCTGCGCCAGGTACTGCTCGGCCAGTTCACGACGGGTGTCCTCCAGCAAACTCTGGAAACTGGTGCCCTCTTCCTGCAAGCGCCGCTGCAAGGTGCGCTGTGACAGGTGCAGCGTCTGCGCCACCACGTCACGCTTGGGCTCGCCCTGGGGCAACAGTCGGCACAACACTTGTCGCGCCTTGTGGGTCACACGGCTTTCCGAAAAACGCGCGAGGTATTCACCGGCAAACCGGTCATGCAACTGCGCCATGGCTTCGTTGGCCGTAGGCAACGGCGCCTCCATGTCGGCCCGTTCAAAAATCAGCGCGTCATAAGACGCGCCGAACTCCAGCGGCGCGCAGAAGGCTCGCTGATAAGGCGCCAGGTCCAGGGGCTCGGTGCCTTGGCACAGCACTTTTACCGGGTGCAAGGTACGCCCGGTCAGCCAGTTGCACAGGGCCAACGCACAGGCCAGGGATGCTTCGGCACTTTGGCGGGTCGGGGGCAAATGGTCGCCATGTACCGTCAAAATCAGCCCGTAGCCTTCTTCCAAGCGACGAAAACTCAAGTCGGCGCTTTCGGCAATGATCCGCTGGTATCGCACCAGTCGCTGGAACCCCTCCGCCAGCGTGCGACTGGACATCAAGGCGTAGCCCGCCACATGGAACGAGGCCGGGCGCACCACTTTACCCATGTTCAAGCCAATGGCCGGGTTACCTGACAATTCCACCGCCCGTTGCCAGAGCCGCGTCATCGAGTCCTGGGGGAAACGTGCATCCGGATCGTCCAGCGCATCAAAGTCCAGCCCCAGTTGCTTGAACAGCACCCGACAATCCAGGCCGTCGATTTCCAACGCCTTGACAATCCCCATCGCCCAGCTTGAAGAAGTCGTTCGTTCGTTCATGACGTTTTACTTGCATGACGAGCCGCAGGGTACGGCTGGATTTGCGAAGGATAGCAGTGTCCGGTCTTACCAATAACGCCCCTTTTGGACGAGCGGCTGTTGTTGTCAGGCAAGACGCCACGACGAGTCATAGCCCGCTATGGCGAGGAGTGGCAACGCAGCATGACGGCAACAGAAGCCGTCCAAAAGGGGCGTTATTGGTAAGACTGGACACTAGAGTGGCGCTGATTGTCACTGGCCGTAGCGATTGATGGCTCTAGACTTCAAGTATCAGAACAATGACCACAGAGCCAGCCGTCGTGGAAAACACTAAACGATTCAATAGCTTCGCCGAGTTCTACCCGTACTACCTCAGCGAACACAGCAACAGCACCTGCCGACGACTGCATTTCATCGGCACCTCCCTGGTCATCCTGGTGTTCTCCCTCGCTCTCGTCGTGGGTAGCGGGTGGCTGTGGCTCGCCCTGCCCGTGGCCGGCTACGGCTTCGCCTGGGTCGGGCACTTCTTCTTCGAAAAAAACCGTCCCGCCACCTTCCAGCATCCGCTCTACAGCCTGCTCGGCGATTTCGTCATGTACCGCGACATGCTGCTGGGCAAGGTCGCGTTCTAACAAGGACTGCCGATGAGCAACCACGCGCGCTTTACCCACATGAAAGAAGGCACCCAACAAGACTGGGCGATCATCGCGGCCGACTTCAGCGCCTACGCGCGGCAATTGCCGGGCCGGATCCTGGCCCATTTGAAACTGCTGGACGGCGATTTCGGCGGGTTCCCGGTGGATCGCCTGACCCATTCCCTGCAAACCGCTACCCGCGCCTACCGTGACGGGCGGGACGAAGAATACGTGGTCTGCGCCCTGCTCCACGATATCGGTGACACCCTGGGTTCATACAACCACCCGGACATCGCCGCGGCGATCCTCAAGCCTTTCGTCAGCGCCGAAAACCTGTGGATGGTGGAGAAGCACGGGATTTTCCAGGGCTATTACTTCTTCCATCACCTGGGCATGGACCGGCATCTGCGCGAGCAATTCAGTGGCCATCCGCAGTACCAGGCGACCATTGAGTTCTGTGCGAAGTACGACGCGGCGGCATTCGATGCCGAATACGACACCCTGCCCTTGAGTTTCTTCGAGCCGATGCTGGAAAGGGTCTTTGCCACGCCGAAGCAATCGATCTACAAGGCGGCGATGGCGGACATACCGGCCTGACAGACACAGCAAAACCCGTGGCGAGGGAGCTTGCTCCCGCTGGGTGGCGAAGCCGCCCTGTTTTTGGGGGCTGCTGCGCAGCCCAGCGGGAGCAAGCTCCCTCTCCACAGGGGGTTATATGTTTGCTTGCGAAAGCATCAGACCGGTCTAAACCGGCTCGGCCACTTTCAACTCTGCCTTGAGCAACGCCTCCCGCGCCTGGGCCTCCGCCAACCGATACAACTCGATCGACCCATCCCAATGCTCGATCAGCGCCGTGCAGGATTCGACCCAATCACCACAATTGAGGTATTCCACCTCACCCACCTTGCGCATCTCCGCGTGGTGGATATGCCCACAGACCACGCCATGCAGTTCGCGCTTCACACACTCGTGGGCGATGGCTTCTTCGAAATCGCTGATGAAGCTGACGGCGGTCTTGACCTTATGCTTGAGGTACGCCGACAACGACCAGTAGCCGTAGCCGTAACGGGCTCGCCAATGGTTGAGCCAGCGGTTCAGCGTGAGGGTGAACTCGTAGGCCGAATCCCCGAGGAACGCCAGCCAACGGTGGTACCGGGTGATGACATCGAACTGGTCACCATGGATCACCAACAGATGCCGGCCATCGGCCGTGACGTGCACCGCTTCGTCTACCAACTGGATATTGCCCAGGATCAGCTTCGAATAGCGCCGCAGGAATTCGTCATGGTTGCCGGTGACGTAGATCACTTCGGTGCCGCGCTTGCTCATGGTCAGCAAGCGACGAATGACGTTGGTGTGGGCCTGGGGCCAATACATGCCACCGCGCAGTTTCCAACCATCGATGATGTCACCCACCAGGTAGATCTTGTCAGCGTGGTAGCCCTTGAGAAACTGCGACAAGTGCTCGGCCTGGCAATCCCGGGTACCCAGGTGCACATCGGAAATCCACAGGGTGCGTACACGCTGTTTGCGGCTGGGTCTGGCGAGCTCGGCGCTGGTCATTGGGCAACCCTCTGATCGTTTTCGCCACTGTGCACGCCAGCGGTTAATGGCCCATGACAAACACAAGTCCATTACATGACAGCGCGGGGCGGTGTGCCCTCGGTGTATGCTGGCGGCCTGATACGGGAGACCGCGATGAGACCGATCCTCACGCTACGCCACTACAGCCACGATCTGATTGTCCACAGCCACGACCACGCGCAACTGGTGTTCGGGTTGTCCGGCGCGCTGGATTTCGAGGTCGAAGGGCGTGGCAGCCAGGTGGTGCAACAGAGTTTCGTGGTAGTACCCGCCGGTGCCCATCACGCCTGCGGCAGCCCCCGGGGCAGTCGCTGCCTGGTGCTGGATGTGCCCAGTGACGATTGGGTCGGGCAATGCCTGGGGGATCACGCCGACGCCAGCCGCCGTTTGCTCGACGACACCGCGCGCCTGCCCCTGGACGCGGGACAAAGCCAGTTGGTCAGTTGGCTGGCGGGCAGCCCGGTGGACGATCCGGTGATCGCCCAGCAAGGCGCGGTGCTGCTGCTGGCGAGTCTCAATGACGTTCGCCAGCGCCCCGTCGGTGGGCGGCGCCTGCCCTACGCCGCACTCAATGCCCACATCGACCAGAACGCCGCCTATGCGCTGCAAGTGGCGGACCTGGCGCGAATCGCCGGCCTCTCCAACGCCCGCCTGCACGCACGTTTCGTCGCCGAGTGCGGGCAAACCCCGATGGAGTACATCCGCAGCCGCCGCTTGCACCAGGCCGTGGCGTTGTTGCGTGATTCGCAGTTGCCCATCGGTGAGATCGCCCACCGCGTCGGCTACAGCTCCCAAAGTGCCTTCGCCGCGGCGGTGCTGCGCGAATTCGGCGTCTCGCCGGGCAAGCTGCGGCGTCAGCGCTAGCTTCGCGCTAAAAATCGCTAGGATCGCGACAGACACAGCACCTCCCCAACGCTTAAATACCCCCATGGGATCGATGTTTGTCCGTCGGTTTTGGCTTATCTGTTGAAAGGATTGAAATGACACCTCGTACCGCCCTCGGCGCCCTGCACATCGGCGCACTCATGTTTGGCCTGACCGGTGTCTTCGGCAAACTCGCCGCGGCTTCGCCGGCGGTCATCGTGTTCGGGCGCGCCGTCTTCGCCGTGCTGGCCCTGGCGATGTTCGCCCGGTTCGCCAGCAACAGCCGCTGGCAGAAGCTGCGGGCCCGGGATGGCCGGCGATTGTTGCTTGGGGGGCTGTTGCTGGCCGGGCATTGGGTGAGCTTCTTCATCGCCGTGAAGGTGGCCGGCGTGGCGGTCGCCACGTTGGGGTTCGCCAGTTTCCCGGCCTTCACGGTATTGCTCGAGGGGCTGATCTTCCGCGAACGGATTCGCGCCAATGAAATCTGGCTGGTGGTGCTGGTGAGCGTCGGCCTGGTGTTGGTCACGCCGAACTTCGACCTGGCCAGCGGTGCCACCACTGGCCTGCTGTGGGCCGTGGCCTCGGGGTTGCTCTTCTCCCTGTTGTCCTTGACCAACCGTGCCGGTTCGGCGCACGTCCCGCCAGTGCAGGCCGCGCTGTGCCAGAACGTGGTGGTCGGGTTGTGCCTGCTGCCGATGGCCGCGCCACAATTGAGCGACGTTCGCCCCCTCGACTGGTTGTGGATCGGCTTGCTCGGCGTGTTCTGCACCGGCCTGGCCCACAGCCTGTTCGTGGCCAGCCTGGCGGTGATCAAGGCCCGCACGGCGGCGGTGGTGTTCGCCATGGAGCCGGTCTACGGCATCGCCATGGCCTGGTGGCTGTTCGATGAGAACCCGACCCTGCGCATGCTGCTGGGCGGCGTGGTGATCATCGCGGCCATCGTGATCTCAAGCCAACTGGGCGGTTCGAAGAAACCGGGGGTTGGCGCCCAAGCCGCTTCTCACTGAACCCGATCGTTGTGGCCCAGGTCCCGCTCCGGATCGATCCGGTCGCGGACCCGCTGCTTGAGGACCTTGGCTTCGGGAAAACCGCCATCGGCCTTGCGCTCCCAGATCTGCGTATTGTCGCAACTGATGTGGAACACGCCACCGGTGCCCGGTACCAGGGACACTTTGCCCAAGTCGTCGCCAAAGGTGCTGAGCAGTTCCTGGGCCAGCCAGGCAGCGCGCAACAGCCATTGGCACTGGGTGCAATACGTGATGACGACTTCCGGTTTATGTTCGGTCATTGCGGGTGGACTCCTGGATTCGAAGGCGTCGTTATAATACCCGCCTTTGACGCCCGCCCCGAGATTGACGATGCGCCGCCTCCTGCCCCTCCTGCTTCTGTTGCTGTTGCCCCTGCTCGGCCATGCCAACGTGCCCGCCGTCGAAGCGCCACGCCCGAAAATCGGCCTGGTGCTGTCCGGCGGTGCCGCACGAGGGCTGGCTCACATCGGCGTGCTCAAGGCCCTGGAAGAGCAAGGCATCAAGATCGATGCCATCGCCGGCACCAGCATGGGCGCGGTCATCGGCGGGCTGTATGCCTCAGGCTACAAGATCGACGAACTGGAAAAACTCGCCCTGGGCATCGACTGGCAACAGGCTCTGTCCGATGCGCCGCCACGCAAGGACGTACCCTTCCGGCGCAAGCAGGATGACCGGGACTTCCTGGTCAAACAGAAACTGAGTTTTCGTGACGACGGCAGCCTCGGCCTGCCCTTGGGGGTCATCCAGGGCCAGAACCTGGCCCTGCTGCTCGAAAGCCTGCTGGCCCACGCCAGCGATACACGGGACTTCGACAAACTGCCGATCCCGTTTCGCGCAGTCGCCACTGACATCGCCACGGGCGAAAAAGTCGTGTTCCGCAAAGGCCACCTGCCCAAGGTCATCCGCGCCAGCATGTCGATCCCGGCGGTATTCGCTCCGGTGGAACTGGACGACCGACTGCTGGTGGACGGCGGCATGTCCGACAACATCCCGCTGGATGTGGTCCGGGAAATGGGCGTGGACGTGGCCATCGTGGTCGACATCGGTACGCCCCTGCGCAACCGCAAGCAACTGGTCACGGTGGTCGACGTGCTGAACCAGTCGACCACCCTGATGACCCGGCGCAACTCTGAAGAGCAACTGGCAACGCTGAAGAAAGACGACGTGCTGATCCAGCCGGCGCTGGCGAGCTTCGGCTCCACCGATTTCGGCCGGGCCCAGGACATGATCGACGCCGGTTACCGTGCCACGCGGATACTCGAGACACGCCTGGCGCCTCTACGCCCGTCCGAGGCGCCCGACGCCGAGCTCATGGCCGCGCGCACCCCAAGCGAGCGCACGCCGGTCATCACCGCCATTCGTGTGGAGAACGACTCGAAAGTCGGCGATGACGTGATCCGCTATTACGTTCGCCAGAAAATCGGCGAGCCGCTGGACCTGGGCCGCCTGCAGACCGACATGGGCACGCTGTACGGCCTGGATTACTTCGAACAGGTGCAATACCGCGTGGTCCGCAAGGGCCCGGATCACACGCTGGTGATCAGCGCCCGGGGCAGACGCACCGGCACCGACTACCTTCGGCTGGGGCTGAGCCTGTCGGACGACATGCGCGGCGACAGCGCTTTCAACCTGGGAGCCAGCTATCGGGTCAACGGCATCAATCGCCTCGGTGCCGAATGGCTGACCCGGGCGCAGATCGGCGACAAGCAGGAGCTGTACAGTGAGTTCTACCAACCATTGGATGTCGGTTCACGTTACTTCATCGCCCCCTACGGGCAATTTGAATCCCGCAACGTGGAGTCCATCCTGGACAACGATCCGGTGGCCCAGTATCGCGTCGAGCGCTATGGCTTCGGGCTGAACGTGGGCCGCCAGATCAGCAACAACGGCGAAATCCGCTTCGGTGTCGGCCAGGCCTGGGGCAAGGCGGATGTGCGCATTGGCGATCACGACCAGCCCAGCGAAAACTTCAATGAAGGTTTCTATGAGCTGAAGTACTCCTTCGATTCCTTCGACAACGTGTATTTCCCCCACGAAGGGGAAGATATCGGCCTGAGCTGGCGCCAATACGAACCAGGGCTGGGTTCCGACCAGCGTTACCGCCAGTGGGAGTTCAAGCTGGACAAAGCCCTGAGCAGCGGCCCGGACACCTTCATCCTGGGCGGGCGCTACGGTCGAACACTGGACACTGCTGAAGTCGTGACGTCCAGCTTTGTGCTCGGTGGCGCGCGGCAACTGTCAGGCTTTCGCGAAGACGGGGTATCCGGACAGAACATCAGCCTGATGCGTGCCGTGTATTACCGCCGCCTCACACCGCGGGCCTATCTGCCACTGGACTTCCCGCTGTACATCGGCGGCTCGTTGGAACGCGGCCGGGCCTGGAACAACGACAATGAATTCGACAGCGGCTACATCAACGCCGCCAGCATTTTCCTGGGCTTCGATACACCGCTGGGGCCACTGAATTTCAGCTATGGCTTTAACGACGATGATGAACAGGCGGTGTATCTGAACCTGGGGCAGACGTTTTGATGGGCTGTCTGGACAGGATTTGACAGCCTGATAGGCCGCTATCGCGAGCAAGCTCGCTCCCACATGGGGGCGCAGATGGCTGTGGGAGCGAGCTTGCTCGCGAAGAGGCCAGCCGCTACAACCTCGATGGTTCTTAGCGAATCCCTGCCAGCAGCACCCGGGCGGTCTCCTTGAGGGGTTCGTCCCCCTCCTCGAGCAGCTCTTCAAGCAGGGAGACGGCGGTTTTCAGGTCTCCATCGTCGATGCAATTCTGTGCCTGTTCCAGCTTGACCGAGTGTTCCGGGGCCTGAGGCTCGAGGGACAGGGTGTCCAGGGAAACAGGTTCAAGGGCCAGTGGCTCAAGTTCCAGCGACTGTTCTTCGTCGGCAAAGCTATCGAGGAAGGCATCGTCCAGCGACTCGGTTTCCAGTGGTGCTTCCCATTGCAGGTCCGGTTCGTCAAAACCTGAAAGCGAAAAGCTCTCGGCGGCATAAGGTGAAACAGCCTCTTTATCGGCAGTGCTGTCCTGGGCATCGGCGAGGTCCCAGCTGGTTTCCATGGACAGCGCATCCAGGTCCAACTCGAACTCGTCACCGGGCACCGGCTCACGTTCAGGAGCAGATGTCGGTGCCGGAGTAGATGAAAGAACCGGTACCTGAGGTGGTACCGACGCCACTGTCGGCGTGGCGATCATGGAAACCTTGGGGTAGCGCCCACGGACCTCCTCCAACGTCCCGGCATCGATACCCTGTGCCTGTAGATGATGCTCCTGGGCCTGGAAACCGATGACATCGCCCTGCTTGCCCAGTACTTCCAGCAACTTGAGGCCCAGGTCGGTGCGTTCCGGCTCCGCCAGCAACGCGGCGCGCAACAGCCCTGCGGCCTCGGTGAATCGACCGTAGGTCAGGTAGATCCCGACGCCCTCCAGCACATCACCCAGGGGCGTGTCACCGTTATTGAACGATGCCGCGTTCTCGGAAGGCTCCGTATCGGGGATTGAAGCGAAGGTTTCGTCGCCCTCCTCCAGCATCGGCTCGGGACGCCCGGTCATCGGTTCCAACTCGGCCTGCTGCTGCCGACGCCGAACGAACAGTAACAGCGCCAGCAACCCCAACAGGCCCACCAGCCCCGCCACCCATGTCCAATTGATGCCCTCTGGCTCTGCTACCGGTTCTGTAGCGGGTTGCGCGTTCGACGCCGGTTCCGATGCAGGAAGCGCCGGTTGCGGTTGCGTCGATGCGACAGGGGCTGGCGCCACCTCGGCCAGCCGGGCCTGCAATTCGCTGATCTGCTTGCGCTGGCCAGCGACTTCCTCGTCCTGGGCCTGGAGCCGGGCCTGCAGTTGCTCGATAGTCTTCTGTTGCTGCTGGTTTAGCAGCACGCTGGCGGCCAATTGCTCATCGGCCGCGACGGGGGCCTGGCCGGCCGGGGTTGCAGCCGACGTCGGCAGCACGGCCGAATCGGGCAACAACAAGCGCTGGCCGATGGAAAGCCGGTCGCTGCCGGGGTTCAAGGCCTGGATTGCTTGCATCAATTCATTGATCGACGCGTTGCTGCCGGCGTCATGCAGGCGTTTGGCGATGAGCCAGGGGTTGTCCCCCGGCACCACGGTGTAGCGCTTGCCCTGTACCGCCGGGGGCGGCTTGATGGACGGCGGGGCCTCGGAAGGTTCGTCACGGACAGGCACGATACCCGGTGTGCCCGGCGGGTCGATCAGCACGGTGTATTCGCGCAGCAGGCGCCCGTTGGGCTGATTGAGCTGCACCAGGAAGTTGAGAAAGGGTTCCTCCACCGGTTTGCTGGAGGTCACCCGAATGAAGCTGCGCTCCCCGCGCAAGACCGGCGTGAAGCGCAGGTTGTTGAGAAAAAACGCCCGTTCCACACCCGCACGACTGAAATCGTCCGGGCTCGCCAGGCTGGCCGACAGATCGCCCTCGCCGATGCCGGCCACATCGACCAGGGCGATATCGGCGCGCAACGGCTGGTTCAGGGCGGAATGGAGCGTTATGTCCCCCAGTCCCAGCGCCGACGCCAAGGCCGAATACCCCAGGGCACCCACGACGACCGACACGTTGACCCAACTGCGCAACGTGGACTGCAAACTTTCAAGCATGGGTATCCCTTTCGACTACCAGACTGAGCGTAAACGCATCCAATACGATCACTTAGTACTGGTTATAGTTCGCTAATCGCCGAATCTCAAAAGTCTGGCGCCAGGGATATGCCTCAGGATTTTTCCAGGTTGGCCAGGATCGTACCGTGGACCCGCATGCACACGCGCATGTCCGCTTCATCGACCCCTTCGAACAGTTCACGACGCAATTGCGTGGCAATGGTTTCGATTTGTTCGATCAACGGTAGGGCCGGTGCGCAGAGCACGATTTTCTTGGCCCGGCGGTCCTCGGCCACGGCCTGGCGCTGCACCAGCCCCTGGGTTTCCAGGCTGTCGAGCAACCGGGCCAGGGTCGGTCCTTCGACGGCGACGCTCTGGGCCAGTTCACGCTGGGTCGGCGCCTGTTCGAAACGGGCCAGGTGCAACAGCACCAGCCAACGCGCCTGGGACAGGCCCAACCCGGCCAGGCGACGATCCAGTTCGGCACGCCAGCCCCGAGACATTTGCGCCAACTGCATGCCAAAACGGTGTTGATCGGTTAACGGCATAAAAAAACTCATCAGATCTGAAATAGAGAAAAACTAATTATTAGTCAGCTAAGCATGAGCTTTGGATTCAAGCAAGGCTCGCCTTGTACTGAATCGTTAAAGGAACGCAACTTACTGATCAGACTTCAAATTCCGACTGCAATGCAGCCCTGACGCAATACAACACGCCTTCGGGAACCCGTCCGACAAACAGTGCGGCAACTTCAGACACTGGTGGTAACTCGCCTTCGCCGTCCAGGAAGGCATCCTGCACTTCACCCATCAGTTCCTCGGGCAGATCCAGTGCCTGCTCCAGGGATAACTGCTGTTTGCCAATGGCCTCGGCCAGCATCGTGTAGACGTTCTTTTCCGAGCACTGCAGTTGCCCGGCGATCTGCAACGGCGTCATGCCGGCCCGGGCCAGTGTGATGAGTTCGTGGCGTACATCGGCCACCGCTTTCGGTGCTTCGGCCTCGCCGCCCAGGACCTGGAGGAAGGCCTCGCCATACCGCTCCAGCTTGCGCGCGCCCACGCCACTGACCCGGGCCATTTCCGCCAGGGAGGCGGGCTGGCTGCGGAGCATTTCCAACAGCGTCGAGTCGGGGAAGATGACGTACGGCGGGACGCCGTGCTCCTCGGCCAGCTTGCGCCGCAAGGCCCGCAAGGCTTCCCATTGATCGCGCTCTTCGCCACGCACCAGTTGGCTGGCCTGGCTCTTGCTGCTCTTGACCGCCGTTGCCGGTTTGAGGTCGCGGCGCAGTTCGAGGGTGACTTCACCTTTGAGCAATGGCCGGCAAGTCGCACTCAGGCGCAGGCCGCCGTAGCCTTCCAGGTCGATGTCGGCCAGACCGCGGGCGACCAGTTGTCGGAATAATGAACGCCACTCACTCTCGGTGCGCGCCTTGCCCACACCGAACACCGACAGGTGCTGGTGGCCAAAGCTGCGGACCTTTTCGTTGTCCTTGCCCAGTAACACGTCCACCAGATGCCCAACACCGTAGCGCTGGCCGGTGCGGAAAATCGCCGACAAGGCCTGGCGGGCCGGTTCGGTGGCGTCCCAGGTTTCCACGCCATCAACGCAGTTGTCGCAATGCCCGCAAGGCTGGGGCATGTCTTCGTCGAAATAGGCCAGCAGGGTCTGGCGCCGGCAGCGGGTTTCTTCGCACAGCGAGAGCATCGCGTCGAGCTTGTGCTGCTCCAGGCGCTTGTGGCGCTCATCACCTTCGGAGCTCTGCAACATCTGCTTGAGCATCACCACGTCTTGCAGGCCGTAGGCCATCCAGGCGTCGGCCGGCAAGCCATCACGACCGGCACGCCCGGTTTCCTGGTAATACGCCTCGAGGGACTTGGGCAGGTCCAGGTGCGCGACAAAACGCACGTTGGGCTTGTCGATGCCCATGCCGAACGCAATGGTGGCCACCATGATCAGGCCTTCCTCGTTGAGGAAGCGCTTCTGGTGATAGGCCCGCAGGTCGTTGGGCAGGCCGGCGTGATACGGCAACGCCGGGAACCCCTGCTCACACAGAAACGCCGCCACTTCATCGACCTTCTTGCGCGACAGGCAGTAGACGATGCCGGCATCACTGCGACGTTCGGCGAGAAACGCCAGCAACTGCTTGCGCGGCTGCTCCTTGGGGACGATGCGGTAGAAAATATTCGGACGGTCGAAGCTGGACAGGAAGCGCTCGGCATCCTGCAAGTGCAGGCGCTCGACGATTTCCTCGCGGGTGCGCTTGTCGGCGGTGGCGGTCAGGGCGATGCGCGGCACGTCGGGGAACAGTTCCGCCAGTTGTCCCAGTTGCAGGTATTCACGCCGGAAATCATGGCCCCATTGCGACACGCAGTGGGCTTCGTCGATGGCGAACAGGGCGATTTCCAGGCTCTGCAGGAACGCCAGCATGCGCGGCTGCACCAGGCGTTCCGGGGCCAGGTACAACATCTTCACTTCGCCGCGCCTGATGCGTGTCGCCAGGTCCCGCTGTTGCTCGGCGCTGAGGGTGGAGTTCAGCGAAGCAGCGGCAACCCCCAGCTCCTCGAGGGTCGCAACCTGGTCGTCCATCAATGCAATCAGTGGCGAGACCACCACGGCCAGGCCGTTGCGCAACAACGCCGGGACCTGGAAGCACAAGGATTTGCCGCCGCCGGTGGGCATGAGCACCAGGGCATCGCCACCGCTGGCCACGCGCTCAATAATGGCACCCTGGCGGCCACGAAAACTGTCGTAGCCGAAGATGTCCTTGAGGACGCGTTGAGCCTGTTCGAGCATAGAAACTCCAAAAATCACCGAAACATCCCTGCAAGGCTGGTTCAGAATCACAAAAGCTGCACCGGCAAATCGTAAGTGCGCGTTTCGAACCGGCGGGACGCCGCAGGGCATCACAAAACGCGGCAGTATACCCGAGGCCTTCGTTGCGAAGGGCGCTGCTGACAAGAGGTGTTCGATGAAGCCCTTGCACTGTTGCCAGTCATGCACCGAACCTGTGGCGAGGGAGCTTGCTCCCGCTGGGTGGCGAAGCCGCCCCAAAAAACAGGGCCTCTGCGCGCCCCAGCGGGAGCAAGCTCCCTCGCCACGGGGGATAAATGCCAGGGCATGCGGGCAACCCAGCCCTTACCGGCAAGGCAAATACGCCACGCGGCTGGCCTGGGCGCTCAAGAAGGCCTAGAATTCCCGCATTGTTTATTCCCCAAGGTAGCCCGTAATGTCCTTCGCTGAGCAACTGACCCGCCTGCAAGTCTTCCTCGACGCCGATGAGCTGCACGAAGAGGCGCTGGACTACGTGGCCGCTCACGGCTATCTGACCGCCCTGTCCATCTGCGCAGAAACGGTGCCGGACCGTGAGTGGATCGACGCCCTGTTCGCCGAAGAGCCGCATTACAGCGACGAAGCCCAGCGTGCCGAAATCGAAGCCACGCTGGTCGGCCTCAAGGCCCACATCGCCCGCCAACTGGCTTCCGACGAAGAGTTCGAACTGCCGTGCGACCTGGACTTGGGCGATGACCCGGACGATTCGGAACTGCGTGGCTGGTGCATCGGCTTCATGGAAGGCGTGTTCCTGCGCGAAGCCGCCTGGTTCGAAACCGCCGAAGAGGAAGTCAGCGAAATGCTGCTGCCGATCATGGTCGGTTCCGGTCTGTTCGACGAGCAACCGGAGTTTTCCGACATCGCCGCCGACGCCAACCTGATGGACGACATGATCGTCCAGATCCCCGAAGCCCTCACGGCCCTGTACCTGCTGTGCAACGCACCGGACGAGAAACCGGCGATCCTCAAGCCTCGTCACCACTGAGTGACCGGGTGCCCTCGCCCATTGGCAATCGCCCGCTGATCCTGCGTTACGTTCTGTTGGCCATTGGCTGGCTGAGCGTAGCGCTGGGGGTCATCGGCATCTTCGTCCCCGTACTGCCCACCACCCCTTTCCTGCTCTTGGCGGCGGCCTGTTTCGCCCGCAGTTCGCCGCGCTTCTACCAATGGCTGGTAGAACATCCCCGCCTCGGCCCATGGATTCGTGACTACCTCAGTGGCAAGGGCATCCCGCTCAAGGGTAAGGTCTATGCCATCGGACTGATGTGGGCGAGCATCCTCTTTTCCTGCTACCTGGTGCCCCTGCCGTGGGCCCGGGGGTTCATGCTCACCAGTGCGGTGCTGGTAACGGTTTATATCCTCAGGCAAAAGACGCTGCGCAAGCCTTGAATGTGGCACGAGCCTGGATCTCCTGTGGCGAGGGAGCTTGCTCCCGCTGGGTGGCAAAGCCACCCCAAATGAACTAACTCAATTTTCCTGGCTCATCGCACCAAGCCTTTTTTGCGACTGCTGCGCAGCCGAGCGGGAGCAAGCTCCCTCGCCACAAAGGCATGCATGCGTCCAGCAATCTGTGGATCCACCCACAAGGTTCAGAAAAACAAAACCCGCCATTTCCAGACCGGAAATCGCGGGTTTTGTTATTTCAGCTCATCTCACACCGTGTCCACCTTCAACGAGTGGTCATTCAACATCCCGTTGATGATGGTCGCCGTATCTGCACCTGCGATCATTCCGTCTGCGCCGGGTGTGACGCCGTAATGACTGGCGAGGTTGACGCCGGCCAGGTCAATGGTCTGGTTCGGCGTGGCGCCGGCGATGGCGCTGACGTCGATGCTGGTAATGACCGACGCCCCGCTGCCGCTCACGCTGAAATGCAGGTAATCGTCCAGTGACGCCGCGCTGCCATTCTCCCCCTGCAACAACTGGGACAGGTCGAGTTTGTCGACACCGGGCGCGAAGTCCGTGATCACGTCGTGGCCGCTGTTGCCTGCCTGCCATTGAAAGGTATCGGCACCGCTGCCGCCAGTGAGGGTGTTGTTGCCCAGGCCGCCAATCAGCAGGTCATCGCCGCCACCGCCATTGAGCACGTCATGGCCCAATCCACCGTTGATGCGGTTGCTGGCGCCGTCGCCGGTGAGGGTGTCGTTAAAGTTCGAGCCCACCAGGTTTTCGATGCCGATCAATGTATCGGTGCCCGCGCCCAGGGTGTTCTGCGCCGCCAGCAGGCCCAGGTTCACCGTGACTGCCGACGTGGCATGGGCGTAGCTGACGGTGTCGTTGCCCGTACCGCCATCGAGCAGGTCGTTACCCGTGCCGCTGTAGAGCAAGTCATTGCCGGCCCCACCGTTCAGGGTGTTGTTGCCCGAACCGGCGCTGAGTACGTCGTTGCCGTCGCCGGCGTTGAGGATGTTGTCGCCGTTGCCAGCCAACAGCACATCGTCACCACTGGTGCCCGTCAGGGTATGGCCCGCCTGGTAGCTGATGCCTACCGATGCGCTGTCACTGCCGCCATGGTTATCGCTGGCGGTGTAGCTGCCGTGGTAGTCCGGTGTTTTGTCTTGCGCCCCGGAATAGTCAACGGTGAGGGTCAGTTGATAGTTCTCCGCAGCGTTGGAATTACCGCCGCCGGGATTGGCGATATTGGTGACGTGGATCTGGTAATTGCCATCCGCTGCCGCGGTGAAAGAAGCCCCATCGTTGATCGCAATGAATGGCCCGCCGTTGAGCGAATACTCCATCGCAATGCGACCGGCCGACAGGTTGTGGTCCAGGGTGAGGGTTTCGCCCTGTTTGAGGCTGATGTTGAGCCGATCTTCATCGTTGGTGTTGTTATTGGACACCATCCCCAGTGCACCGCTGACCACCAACATCGCCGTCATGCTCGCGGTATTGGCGACGAAAGCGCTGCGGCTGAGGTTGATCGATTGCACGTTGTTGCCGGTGAAGCTGGCCGTGCCGGTGCTGCCGGTGAAGTCCGCGCCTTTGGCGACCCAACCGGTATTGAAACTGGTGGGTGACGCGCTGAGCGGATCGCCGTTGGCGTCGCTGTCGTTACCCAACAGCAATTCACCCGGAATCACGATGTTGCCCGACAGCACGTTGGTGATGATGTTGTCGTCAGCCGCTATCGGTGGGCTGTTGGGTACGACGTTGATCACCAGGTTGGAGCTCGCCAGGTCACCGTCATGGTCGCTGACGGTGTAGCCGATGTGCTCGGTGATCAAGGTGCTGGTGGCCGTCTGGGAGGTGTAGCTGAACGCACCGGTATCCAGGTTGACCACCAGGGTGCCGTCGTGGTCGGTGGCGATGCTCAATGTGTGGGTGGCGGTATTGAAGGAGCCATGGTTGAGCCCGCCGCTGGCGGTCAGCGCGCCATGGCCACCGTTGGCCGCCGGGTCATAGCTGTACGTGGTGCCATCGACCACCAGGCTCTTGATAAACCCGCCATCGGCGCCGAACGAGCCTCCCTCGCCCAGCAGGTTGCCGGTGACCGGCGCGCCTTGCACGGTACCGGAAAGCACCGAGTTGAGCTGGTTCAGGTCGGTGACCACCACCGCGTTGGTGTTGGTGTGCGTGCTGCCGTCATAGGCCAGCGGGTCGAGGTTGATGTTTCTGGCACCGCTGCCCAGGCCGACGGCGTAATTCTTGATGCCGTTGGCATCGAGAAAGGCTTTCCATGCGACCTCGTCCGCCGAGCCGATTTCGCCCAAGGTCGGCTTGCCATCGGAGAAAAAATAACCAATGTTCTGGGCGCCGGTCAGTTGTCCGGGGGTGGCGAACGCCGTCTTGGCCATCGCCACGGCCGCATCGTAATTGGTGTCACCGTGCGCGCTCAGCGCGGCGATCAGTGTCTTGGCAGTTGCCACGTCCACCCACACGGCACTCTGGTCGGTGGCACTGCCGCTGAAGGTCACCAGCTGGACTTTGACGTCGCCCATGTCGTCGTATTTGTCGAGCAAGGCGCTGATCGCCTGTTTGGCCAGATCCATACGCGAGAGCCCCGGCACGCCGGAATCGTCTTTCATGCTGCCGGACACATCCAGCACGATCAGCAGGTTCGAATCGACCTCCACCGCCGTGACCGAACGCTCGGACGCGACAGCCTTTGGTATGTCATCGACGATGCTGACCACCAGGCTGCCGGTGGTGCTGTTGCCCAGGGAGTCCGTGGCCTGATAGGTGAAGCTTTCGCTCAACACGTTCGGGCCATCGTTGGCATGGGGTGTGGTCGTAGCCGGCGAGGTCAAGGTGTAGGTGTACGACCCATCAGGATGGAGCAGCAACTGACCGTAGGCACCGGTAGCATTGCCCACCAGGGTGAAGGTGACGGCGCCCGTGGCACCGCTGACCGAGCCGACCAAGCTCCCGCTGGCGGTTTCACCGGTAGCGCTCGGGTCACTGCCGGTGACGGTGCCGGGGGCCAGGTCCTGGCCGTCCTGGGTCAGGTCCAAAGCTTTTTCGTAGACGGTCACGTCATGGTCGGTTTCTGCGACGAGGCAGCTGTTGTGCACGTCGACAGTGATGGTCGTCGTGCTTTCATCACCATCGGCATCACGCACGGTGTAGGTGAAGACATCGGTCGCGCCTGGTGCGCCGACAGCATCGGGATTGCTGTGGTAGACGGCGTTGCCGTTGGCGTCCAGGGTCAGGTAGCCGTAGGTGCCATTGATCTGGCTATTGAGGCCGCCGATGGCTGGGTTCGAGGTGTCGTTGCCGGCACGCACGCCGATGATTGCGCCGCCGTCCGCACCGAGTACGTCGTTGTCCAGCACGTTGCCATTGACCGTGCCGCCCTCTACCACCGAGGCAAAATCGGCATGGGCCTTGGGCACGTCGTCGACAATGTCGATGACGATGGTGCTAGTGACCGTGTTACCCAACGAGTCCGTAGCCTGGTAGGTGAAGCTTTCACTCAAGACGTTGGGGCCATCGTTGGCGTGAGGCGTGGTGGTGGCTGGCGAGGTCAGTGTGTAGGTGTAGGAGCCGTCGGGCTGAAGCGACAGTTGACCGTAGGCACCGGTGGCGTTGCCCACCAGCGCGAACGTGACGGTGCCAACGGCGCCGCTGATCGAGCCCACGAGGCTGCCGCTGGCGGTTTCACTGGTGGCATTCGGGGCGCTGCCCGTGACAGTCCCAGGGGCCAGGTCCTGGCCGTCCTGGTTCAGGTCGAGGGCTTTTTCGTAGACGCTGATTTCATGGTCGGGTGTGGCGACGAGGCAGATATCGTGGACATCGATGGTGATGGTGGTAGTGCTTTCGTCGCCATCGGCATCACGCACGGTGTAGGTGAACACATCGGTCGCGCCCGGGGCGCTGACGGTGTTCGGGTTGCTGTGATAGACGGCGTTGCCATTGGCATCCAGAGTCAGGTAGCCGTAGGTGCCGTTGATCTGGGTGTTCAAGCCGCCAATCGCCGGAGTCGAGGTGTCGTTGCCCGCACGCACACCGATCACGGCACCACTCGCAGCCGGTCCGTCGGCACCACCTTCGTCGTTGTTCAGGACGTTGCCACTGACCGTCCCACCCTCATCCACCGAGGCGGAATCAGCATGAGCGGTTGGCAAGTCGTCGACGATGTTCACGTCCAGATTGTCGTTGGCCGTGGTGCCATTATCGTCGGTGACCACTACGGCGAATTGCTCGCTAACGCTATTGGCACCGTTGGCGTTTGGATGGGTTTCATTGTCCAGCAAGGTGTAGCTATAGCTCACCACACCG